>NZ_JBNNWO010000005.1:0-337169 GCF_050281105.1 Methylobacterium sp. NPDC080182 | reverse complement strand
CCGCACCGGTCCGTCGCCCGGGGCGATGGCGGCTGAGAGCCACCGACGCGGGCGCCGCCCCGTCCCCGGACCCGCACGGTCAGCCACCGGGCGGGTCCCCGAAGGACGGCCTGGGATCGCTCCCGGGCCGCCGCGGACAGGTGCGGTCAGGAGGCACAAAATAGGAACATTGTCAAGGCGATTCGAGCCACGCGCCGCCGTCGACGACGCTTCTCCGTCATCGCGAGCGCAGCGAAGCGACCCAGGGCGGCGCACCATCGGCAGGCGTCGCGCTGCTGGATTGCTTCGCTCCGCTCGCAAGGACGTCGGTGCCGAGAAACCATCGGCCGCGGGCACCGTCACGTGGGCCGAACCCTGCCGGCGTTCCGTCGCGCTTCCGGGTCGGTGCACCACGCACGGCCGTCATCGACGTCACATCGGCCCGGAATGCCGAGCGCCAGCGGACGCAGATCCGCTCGCTAAGTCATTCTCGGAGCTTGAGCGACGCAGGAGCGTGACATATGAGCGATTCGAATCGGTATTGCCGGATCTTTGCCGATGAAATGTCTATAGAGATCGGACTTATGGCCGTACACGGTTCGATATATTGCGAATAACAGAGACAATAAGTCGATTATTGCTGAATTGGTCGATCGAATATGGGGGTGATGTGATCTATCTGTCGTCGATGTCTTGTCTTCAGGTCACGCTCCGGGGCATCCGGCTCCGCGCAACGGACGGGTCCTCCGGAGGCCGCGCGCCGGCGCCTCTCCGAGCGGCCTGATGCGCCGGGTCTTCTCGACGGCCGGGACACATCCCCGGACGCGCTTCAAGCTCTGGCAGGAGGTCGTCGCCGAACGGATCGGGCCGATCGAGCAGCGGCGGCGCGCCGACGGGCCGTTCGCGGGCGAGATCGAGATCGGCGCCGTCGGCCCGCTGACCTTCAGCCGGATCACCCAGAGCGCCCTCACGACCACGATCACCGCCGATACGGTCCGGCGCCGGCCTGACGGGCTGATCCGCGTGAACTTCCGTCTCGCCGGCGCGTCCACCTTTCAGCAGCACGGCCGCGAGGCGGTGCAGGGGACGGGAGACCTCACCGTCATCGACCATCACCCGGGCGTGCTGGACGCGCGCACGGATGGCCAGACCCTGGTCATGGCCCTGCCGCGGGAGCGCCTCGAGGGCCTGCTCGGACCGGCCCGGCTGTTCGCGGCCCTGACGATGCCCGCCGGATCGGCCACGACCCGCCTGGTGACGACCTTCTTCGGGGATCTGCTCCGGGTGAACCGGCAGCTCTCCCCCGAGGCGGCGGAGCGCATGGCGACCATCGGCGTGGATCTGATCGTGGCCGCGCTCGCGGATCGGATGGCCCGGGAGGTGCCGCATTCCCTGCACGGCAGCGTCGTGGTCCAGCGCGCCAAGGCCCATGTCGAGGCGAATCTCGGCGACCAGACCCTCGATCCGCCCCGGCTTGCCGCCGCGATGGGCGTGTCCCTGCGCCGGCTCCAGGAGCTGTTCCACGAGCGCGGCCAGCACATCTCCGACTGGATCTGGGAGCGCCGCCTCGCGGCGGCGGCCAGGCGCCTCTCCGATCCGGTCAGCCTGCACCGCCCGATCGGCGTCGTGGCCTACGAGTGCGGCTTCGCGAGCCAGGCCCATTTCGCCCGGCGCTTCAAGGACCGCCACGGCCTGTCGCCCCGCGCCTACAGGGAAGCCGCGATCCTGCGCCTGTCCGGCAGCCGGCCGGATCCGTGAGACGCCGCGACTCCGGTGCCGGTCGCGCTCGGCCGGGACGCGGCGCCGGGACGAGGGGCGGAGCCGTGCCCCGGGGCACGGCACCGACGTCGCGGCCCCCGCTGCCCTCACCCGGCGCAAGCCGCCTCCGGCCGCACCGCTTCCCCGGCCGCGCGCCCCGCCGCGTCGAAGAGCGCGCGGCAATACGCGATCAGGCGGTCGGTCCGATCCGCGCCGCTCCGGAAGGCGATGTGCCCGTCCGGGCGCACCAGCACGAGCGCCGGCCGGCCCTCCAGCCCGTAGGCGCCGTGTGCCCGGCCGTCCAGATCCGACAGGACGGGCACCTCCGCCGCCGCGATCAGGGGGCCGGCGAGGACGAGCCGCGGACGCAGCCAGGGCCAGGGCGCCACGGCCCGGACCGCCTCCAGAAGGGCGGGCGCCGCCTCCGGCGACCGTCCGTCGAAGCACAGGAGCGCCCAGCCCGTCGTCCATCCGTCCGGGTTGTAGAGGAACGGGAACAGGCGCGTGCGCACCCCGTCCCGCGTCACCGGCGCGTCCGGCGCGCGCTGGCCCGGCTTCGGCCCCGGCCGCAGCAGGTGCGTCAGGTTCGCGAGGCCCGACAGGTGATCCGCGTTCAGGAGGCTGCCGGGATAGGCGACGCCCATCTGCTGCATGTCGTCCGTCCCCTGCAGCAGGGAGCCCAGGTTCGGCAGCGCCTTCGCGGCCAGCCCCAGCACCGTGTCGGTGACGGGGCCGCGATAGACGGTCCACCGGAACCCGCGCACCTGCTGGGCGCTCAGCCGGGCGTGCTCGCCGCCGCGCTCGCCGTCGTAGGAGTCGAGGATGGCGGGCGCCGCCTCGCCCCGCAGGGTCATGGCCAGCCGCCACGCGATCTCGACCGCGTCGTGGAGGCCGGCATTCATTCCCTGGCCGCCGATCGGCAGGGACAGGTGCCCGGCATCGCCCGCCAGGAAGACGCGGCCCCGCGCGTAGCCGGGGGAGACCCCGTAGGCGAAGCGGCTGTGGGTGAGCCATTGCGGGTCGCTCAGGGTGAGGGTCTCGTCGCCGGTGACCTCCCGGGCGAGGGCCTGGATCTCCGCGAGCGTCGGGTCGCGGTCCGGCACGCCGGCGTCGTCGGCCAGGAAGAACAGCCGGTGGTAGCCGCCCCAGACCGGCATGATGCCGGCGAAGCCGCGCGGGTAGTAGAAGAACCAGAGCTGGTCCGGCTCGGACCCGCGGCGCCAGGACAGCCGGGCGTCGACCTGCCGGTTCATGCAGCCCGCGAGCCGCTCGGGCTCGAAATCCAGGCCGAGCCGGGCGCGGACCGTGCTCCGGGCCCCGTCGGCGGCCACGCAGTAGCGGGCGCGCAGCCGCGTCTCCGGCCCGTCCGCGCCCCGCCGGAGGGTCACGGTGACGCCCGCCGCGTCCTGGTCGATGCCGGTCACCGTGCAGCCCCGGTCCAGCCGGCCGCCGCGGGCCTCGAACGCGTCGGTCAGGGTCCGCTCGATCACGTCCTGCCCGCTGTACAGGACGTCGGGATAGGGGCTGGCGACGTCGGCGATGGGGATCGGCGTCGTCGGCGCGCCGTCGACGAAGAAGTTGATGGTGCGGACCGCGTAGGCGTTCTCCGCCAGGGCGTCGCGCAGGCCGATGCCGGCGAGCAACTCCTGCGGGCGGGCCCAGAGATTGTTGGCCCGCGAGTACGCCCTGACCTCCGCGCGCTGCTCCAGGACTAGGCACGACACGCCGTGATGGCGCAGGGCGCAGCCCGCGGTCAGGCCGACGGGGCCCGCGCCGACGACGATCACGTCGGCGTCGTAGCCCGGGGCGGCGTGGGCGTCGGTCATCGGTCGGTCTCCTGTCGGCTTTCCTGTGGGGTCTCGTGCGGGGTCTCGTGTGGCGTCTCCTGCCGGGCCTCCGCGGCGATGGACGCGATGGCGGCGTGGGAGGCGCCGATCCGCCGCTGCAGGCCCTGCAGCAGCGCGGCGGCGGCCTCGACGCCCTCGGGCGCGAGGCCCTCGGTGAGCCCGTCCGACCAGAGGGCGTTGCGCGCCATCGCCTGCCGATAGGCCTCCGCGCCCCGCGGGGTCATGGCGACGAGGGGCGCGCGGCGGTGGTGGGGGTTGGGCGCGAGCCGGATCAGCCCGTCGGCCCGCATCTCGCCGACGAGGCGCTGCACCGACTGGCGGGCGAGGCCCATGTTGCGGGCGATGTGGGCGACGGGCAGCGGCGCCGGCGCGAGGGCGATGGCCCCCAGCACCTGCCAGCGGGCGCTGGTGAGCCCGAGATCCTGCACCAGCGTGTCGCCGGCCGCGAGCAGGTCGCCGTTGAGGCGGAACACCGCGACCACGAGGTCCGACAGGGCGTGCCGGGTCCGGTCGCGGTCGCGGGCTGTCCGAGGCGGGTCGGGCTCCATGGGGCACGTCCTGGCGGCAGGATATTGTCAGAATGACAGTATGCTGTCATCGCGCGGATAACGGCGCCGGCGCCGGACGGTTCCACGCCGGCGGCGGGCCGGATCCGGATGTCGGATACGGGCGACGGGGACGGGTGCCCGCCGGGCCCTAAGCCACCGCCGCGAGATCCCCGAACAGCGACAGCACGACCGGGCGCCGGTCGAGGTTGTAGATCGCCGCCTCCCGGGCGGCGCGGCCGAACCGGTCGGCGACCTCCACCAGGGCCGCGAGGCGGGCGGGGGGCTCGTCCCGGCGCCGGTCGATCTCGGCCGAGACGAAGCGCAGCACCGCGTCCTGGGCGGCCTCGAACCGCGCCTCGGCGTCGCGGCCCGCCAGGGTCTCGGCGAGCTTGAGCACCCGGCCCCAGTCGGGCGTGCGCGCCCGCGCCAGCAGGGTCTCGATCTCGGCCACGAGGCCGGCGGTGACCGGATCGAGCATCGCGAGCGCGCGGGCGACCGAGCCCTCGCACTGGGCCAGCGCCCGGGCCAGGGCGGTCTCGTCGGGCTGCGCGAAGGGCTCGGGCAGGCCGCGCACCACTCGGGCGACGTCCTCGGCCGGGAGGGGGCGCAGCATCAGCGCCCGGCAGCGGGAGCGGATGGTCGGCAGCAGCCGGCCGGGCTGGTGGGACAGGATCAGGAACAGCGCGCGGGGCGGCGGCTCCTCCAGCACCTTCAGCAGCGCGTTGGCGGCGTTGGCGTTCAGGTCCTCGGCGCTGTCGAGGATGCAGACGCGCCAGCCCGAATCCGCGGCCGTCGAGGCGAACAGGTCGAGGGCGCGGCGCACGGCGTCGACCGAGATCTTGGTCGGCAGCGTCTTGGCGCCGGCGCTCCGGTGGCGGCGCAGGACCACGAGGTTCGGGTGCGACAGGCCCGCCACCTTGCCGAGGACGGCGTCGCCCGCCGGCACGGCGAGGCCCGTCGGGCCCCCGCCCCCCGGGTAGGCGAGCAGGCGCCGGGCGACCCGGTAGGCCAGGGTCGCCTTGCCGATGCCGGGGGCGCCGCCGATCAGCCACGCGTGGTGCAGGCGCCCCGCCGCGATGGCGGCCGCGAAGGCGTCGGCCGCGGCCGCGTGGCCGACGAGCCCGAGGGTCTCGCGCGGGCGCGGGATCCCGGCGAGGTCCCCGGGCTCGACGTCGTCGGCGGCGCGGTCGGTGGGCTTCACGGGGCGGGTCTCACGGGGCGGGTCTCACGGGGCGGGCTTCATGGAGTGGGTCTCACGGCGCGGGCCGGCGGGCTCCGATCTGGGCGGCGCGCCCGCGCGACTGCTTACACGGCCGCCGGCCAGGATGGGACCGGTCGGGCCGGGACCGGCCCCGCCCGTACGGCCGCTCACGCGGCGTCGCCGCTCCGGCCCGCCCCCGCCGGCCGGTCGGGCAGGAGCGCCGGCAGCCGGGACGCGACGGCGGCGCGGATCGCCGCCTCGACCGCGTCGGGATCGCGGGACGCGTCGATCACCGCGCAGCGCCCCGGTTCCGCCCGGGCGATCGCCAGGAAGGCCTCCCGCAGCCGGACGTGGAAGTCGAGGGCCTCGGCCTCGAACCGGTCGGCCCCCTGCCCCGTCCGGGCGCCGCGCCCGGCCGCGCGGGCGAGGCCGGACTCGGGGGCGAGGTCGAGGATCAGGGTGAGATCGGGCCGGGTCGGGCCGACGACGACCCGCTCCAGGGCGTCCACGAGCCCGGGATCGAGGCCCCCGGCGGCGCCCTGGTAGGCCCGGGTCGAGTCGATGAACCGGTCGCACAGCACGGTCTCGCCCCGGCGGAGCGCCGGGCGGATCAGCCGGTCGAGATGGTCGATCCGGGCGGCGCTGAACAGCAGGGCCTCCGCGAAGGGGCCGTAGGGCTTGGCGACGCCGTCGAGCAGCGCCGTGCGGATCTCCTCCGCCCGCGGCGAGCCGCCGGGCTCGCGCGTCACGCAGACGGGCCGCCCCGAGCGCGCGCGCAGGGTCGCGGCGAGGCGGGCGATCTGGGTCGACTTGCCGGCCCCCTCCCCGCCCTCGACGGTGATGAAGGTGCCGCCCGCCCCGGCGGGATCCCCGGACAGCGGCCCGGTCACGCGCGCGCCGTCACGACGGGTTGGCCGCCCCGGCAGCACCCTTGTCCCCGCCCTTGTCGGTTCCCTTGTCGGTTCCCTTGCCGGCCCGGTCGAAGGCCTTGCGGACGAGGCCGGTGCCGAATTCCAGCGCCGCGTCCATCGCCCGCTGCGACAGGGTGCCGGGCTCCACCGCGGCGCCGGCGAAGAGCGGCTGGTCGAGGGCGACGGTGTCGCCGCGCTGGACGCGCAGGATCCCGACCCGCTGGCCCTCCTCCACCGGGGCGATGAGCGGCCCGGTATAGATCGCCCTGGCGCTGACCCGGTCGCTGGAGCCCCGCGGCAGCAGCACCCGCACGGGCTTCTTCGCCACCAGCGGCACCGAGCCCGACTGGCCGCCGAACACCGAGGCCTCGGCCACGGTCTCGCCCGGCGCGAAGACCTGCCGGGGCTCGAAGGCGCGGAAGCCCCACTCCATCAGCTTGCGCGACTCGGAGGCGCGGTCCCGGGCGGTCTTGAGCCCCGAGACCACCAGCACGAGCCGCTGGCCGTTCTGCACCGCCGAGCCGGTGAGCGCGTAGCCGGATTCCTCCAGGTAGCCGGTCTTGAGCCCGTCCGCGCCGATGTCGAGGGCGAGCAGCGGGTTGCGGTTCTGCTGGCGGATCTTGTTCCAGGTGAACTCCTTCTCGGCGAAGATCTTGTAGTAGTCCGGGTAGGTGTCGATGATGTGCAGCGCGAGCTTCGCCATGTCCCGGGCCGTGACCTTCTGGTCGGGCGCCGAGTAGCCGGTGGCGTTGCGGAAGGTCGAGTTCGTCAGCCCGATCTCCTTGGCGCGCTGGTTCATCAGCCCGGCGAAGGCCTCCTCGGAGCCGGCCATGTTCTCCGCGATGGTGATGGCCGCGTCGTTGCCCGACTGCACGATCAGGCCGCGCAGCAGGTCCGCCATCTTGATGCGGCTGTTCACCTGCGCGAACATCGACGAGCCGCCGCCCCCGGCCCCGCCGCGCTTCCACGCGTCCTCGGTGACGGTGAACTCCGTGTCCATCGACAGGCGGCCGGATTTCAGCGCCTCGAACACGATGTCGGTGGTCATGAGCTTGGCCATGCTGGCCGGCGAGAACCGCTCGTCGGCGGCCTTCTCGAACAGGACCGAGCCGGAATCGGCGTCGATCAGGATCGCGTGCGGGGCCGCGGTCTGGAAAGTCTGCGCGGCGGCGGCGGCGAGGCCGGCGCCCAGCGCGCAGGCGGCCGCGAGAAGGGTGAGAAGGGGTCTGCGCATCACCGTTCCGTCCCGCGCCTGCCGTCGGGCCGGAAGCGTCCCGCCCGTATCCCAATAACAAGCGTGACCATATTACGGTTTCGGCGCCGGATCGAATGCGAAATGCCGCATCGGCCGCCACATCGGCCGCCACATCGGCCGCCACATCGACCGCCACATGGGCCGCCGGACCCGTCGGGCGGCCGCGGGTCGGCCCGGGCGCCGCCGTCAGTAGATCCCGGCGAGGCGGGCGTGTCCCGCCTTGCCGGCGGTCTTGGTGGCCGGCCCCTTGGCGGCGGGGGCCTTGGGGGCGGTCTTGGCAGAGGTGGTCGCGGAGCCGTTCGCGGCCGGCGCACCGGCCTTCGTGGCCGACGCCCTGGCCGGCACCGCGGCGAGGCGCGCCATGGCGAGCTTGGCCGAGGCCGGCATCGCGGCGGGCATCGCGGCCGGGGACGCGCCGTGCGGCGCGGAGGACGGGCCCGACGACGCCTTGGCGAGCTTCACGGTCCCGGGCGCCGGGACCGCCCGGCGATGGACCTCGGCGAGGGCCGGGCCGGCCTTCGGGCCGGCCTTCCCGGCGGCATGACCGTGCGCCGGCGGCGCGGCCGGGGCGAGGCCGGGGGTGTGGGCCGGGTTGAGGCCCGCGACCTTCAGGGTCCCGGCCCCGAGGCCGCCCCTGGCGGCGACGGCCGGCACGGGGGCGGGCCGGAACTCGCGCACCCGCGGGGCGGTGGGCTGCACGGCCGCCGGGACCGTCACGGCGGCCGAGGCCAGCACGATCGGCGCGCGCACCGGCGCCGTCCGCTCGGGCCGGGCGGCCGGGGCCTCGGCGGGCGCCTTCCCGGCCGCCGTCCCGGCCTCCGTCCCGCTCTCCTCCGCCTCCTGGGCGGGTTTGAAGGCCAGCGCCGGGGCGGAGCGCGTGTAGCGCTCGGTGTCCTCCGTCGGGCCGAGATCGGCCACCATCACGGTCGAGCGGCCGGCGGGCCGCCCGTCGGTGCGCAGGCTCGCGAGGAGCTTGCGGTCGTCGCTGCCGGCCACCGAGGCCTTGCCGACATACTCGACGCGCACCCGCGCGGTGCCCCTGCGGTGGAAGCCCAGCGCTTCGGCCGCATCCTCCGACACGTCCATGACCCGGCCGGCATGGTAGGGGCCGCGGTCGTTGACGCGCACCAGCATCGAGTAGCCGTTCTCGAGGTTCGTCACCCGGGCGTAGCTCGGCAGCGGCAGGGTCGGGTGGGCGGCGGCGATCGAGTGGCGGTCGAAGACCTCGCCGTTGGCGGTCATGCGGCCGTGGAAGGCCGAGCCGTACCAAGAGGCGAGCCCCTCGCGGACGTAGCCGCTCGGATTCTCCTTCGGCACGTAGGTCTGGCCGGCCACCACGTAGGGCTTGCCGGTGTAGCGGCGCCCGCCGCCCTTCGGGATCACGTCGCCCTCGTTATAGAGGCGCGGGCTCGCCTTGACCCCGTATTTCGGGTCGATTCCGTTCCCGGCGGCGAGCTTCTGCTGGGGCGAGGTCGCGCAGTTGGCCGTGGCCAGGGCCACGCCCGAGACGGCGATGAGCCGCAGGGCGAGGCGCGCCGGCCGGGGAAGCGTCGTGCGCACCATCGTGGGGTTCACCAAACTCTACGCGTGAGCGGGGCCCGACCGGACCGGAGCCGGCCGCGTGCACTGGGCCGCGATCGGTCCACCCAGATTTGTAGCGGTCGCGTAAAGGAAGCCTGAACGATGGGCTGCGGCCGGGTTCAGGAAGCGGGCCGCGCGGCCGGTCGGTTCTCGAGCATTGCGCGCGGATCGACGGGCAATATCTTGTTCGGGAACGGATTTTTCAAATTCTAACTGGCGCGCCCGTCCGACCGCCCCCGGGCGCGGCGCTCCACTTTTCCGTGTGGGAGCGGGGCCAGGATCGCGATGGCTCGGGACCGAGCCGGTGCGGAGGCCGCGGGCCGCTTGATCCGCGCCGGCCCTCCGCGGCGCCGCGGTCCCGGAGGGCCGGAAGGCGCCGCGCGCAGCAGCGGCACGCTCCGGAGCGGCCGCGCCGCCCCGGGTGTAATAGGCCGAAGGCCGAGTTCGCCCTCAGCGGGACTGCGTGTCGGTGAGCTGCCCGATCGACTGGGCGCCGCGCTGCTTGAACAGCAGGTCGAGGCCTTCCAGCATCAGCGCGTGCATCTTGGTCCGCTCGGCGTAGGCGAGGTCGCGCAGCTGGTCGTAGACCGGCGGCTCCAGGTAGACCGACATCTGGCGGGCGCGCTGCTTGAGCGTGGCCGCCTGCTTCGGCGCCGGGGGCGCGAGGGTGAGCGACACGATCTCGGCGCCCTGCGGCCGGGCCGCCTGGGGCCGGGCCGGCGGGCTCGCCGAGGCCACGATCGCCGCGAGGCTGAGCTTAGGCGGCTTGGACATGCTGGCCCGTCCTCAGGGACTGCGTGCGGCGCTCGATCCACGACCAGAGGCGGCGGACCTCGCCGGCGGCCTGGCCCTTGGGGTTGAACTCGGTGACGCCCTGGCCGAGGCCGATCGCGTCCTGGTGGTCGGTGCGGGCGACGATGTTCACGTCGGGCAGGATGCCGAGCACCGCGAGCCCGTCCGCGGCGTCGCGGACCCGGTAGGAGCGCGGCGGGGTCTGGTTCAGCACGAAGGCGAACTTCTTCTCCAGCCGGTAGACGGCGGCCAGGGTCGGCTTGAACGCCCGCAGGTCCGCGGGGGTCGGCCGGCACGGGATGATGCACAGATCCGCGGCGCGGATCGCCGAGAGAGTGCCGGTGGAATCGACGCCGGGCGTGTCGATGAACACGTAGTCGTAGGCGGAATCGCGCAGGCGCTCCATCACGGCGTCGATCTGGGTGGCGTCGATCTGCGCCACCTCGGGACCTTCGGCCGTGCGGTGGTCCAGCCAGTCGGAGATCGTGGCCTGCCGGTCCATCTCCAGGATGCAGACCGTGTGGCCCGCCTCCCGGGCGGCCACCGCCAGGGAGATGCACAGCGTGCTCTTGCCGCTGCCGCCCTTCTGCGTGACGAAGGTGATCGCTTTCATCCCGGGCGTCCTCCAGAAGGCCCCATGCATCCGTCCGGGCGCCCGCAACTGCCGGTCGCCGCGCCGTCTGTGCCAACCTCAGGTATGGGATTCGCGGCGTGCCGCGATCCTGTGACCCAAGGATGTCGGGGCACAGGTTGGGGCCGACATGGTTAACGAGCCGTTAAGACAACGGTCCCTCGCGGATATCCCCGCCCAGTGCGGCAGCAGGACAGCAGTCTAAACTTCAAGTTAAGATTCTTGGCATATAGAGGGTTAACAGCCTTTCCAGCGACGCCCGGATACCGTAGCGTGAGCGCGGGTGAGACGAGGAGCTTGGTGGGGGTGAAAACCTCAAGTTTAAAGACAAGGATCGCCCCATCGAGGAATGGCATGTCCGAAGCCCCGATCCCGCAATCCATTCTGGAGGCCTCCGGCGTCGTGGGCACCTGGGCCCACGATTACTGGGCGGGGCAGCTGGCGCTCTCGGCCCCGCTCGCGGATCTGCTCGGCCTGGACCCCGAGGCGGCCGCCGCCGGCGTGTCCCTGGAGGCCTTCCTCGACCGCACCCATCCCGAGGACCGCGTCCGGATCGAGAGCTATCTCCACGCGGTGGCCGAGACCGGCGGTCCCGTCGAGGCGGAGTTCCGCACGAAGGACACCCGCACCGGGATCCGCACGCTGCTGATGCGCGGCCGGATCGAGCGCGACCCCGCCGGCGGGGCGACCCGCGGGCGCGGCATCGCCATCGACCGCACCGAGGAGCAGGCCGCGAACCTCGTGCAGAGCGAGCGGGTGGTGAACCGGATGGCCGAGCACGTCATCGCCCTGCGCGACCTCGCCCGCGCCCTGCACCGGCCGTCGCTGACCGACCGGATCGAGCACCTGATGATCGAGATCGGCTTCGAGCTCGCCCGCTTCCTGCCCGAGCCCGAGGACGAGCCGCGCCACTGAGCGTGCCACTGAGAGCGCGACGGGGCGCGGAAGCCCCGCCGGACCGATTGATCGCGCCCGTTCCGGCAAGCTACTGTCCCGGCAACACTTTGCCGGGAGGACGGGGATGGCCCGCGACACGATCTACGACCGCGACCTCGACCGCGTCCCGGCCAACCACCAGCCGCTGACGCCCCTGCTCTACCTGGACCGGGCCGCGCGGGTGTTTCCCGACCACGTCGCGGTGGTCCACGGCCCCCTGCGGCGGCCCTACCGGGAGGTCTACGCCCGGGCCCGCCGCCTCGCCTCGGCGCTGGCGGCGCGCGGGATCGGCCGCGGCGACACCGTGGCGGCGCTGCTCGCCAACACCCCCGAGATGATCGAGTGCCACTACGGCGTGCCGATGACCGGGGCGGTGCTCAACACCCTGAACACCCGCCTCGACGCCGACGCGATCCGCTTCTGCCTGCAGCACGGCGAGGCCAAGGTGCTGATCACCGACCGCGAGTTCTCCCGGACGGCCGCCGGGGCCCTGGAGGGGCTGGAGCCCAAGCCCTTCGTGATCGACGTCGACGATCCCGAGTACGACGGCCCGGGCGCCCGCCTGGGCGCGACCGACTACGAGGCCTTCCTGGCCGGCGGCGACCCGGAGCACGACTGGCGGCTGCCGGACGACGAGTGGGACGCGATCACCCTGAACTACACGTCGGGCACCACCGGCGACCCGAAGGGCGTGGTCTACCACCATCGCGGGGCGGCGCTGCTGGCCCTCGGCAACGTCATCACGGGCGGGCTCGGCCAGCACCCGGTCTATCTCTGGACCCTGCCGATGTTCCACTGCAACGGCTGGTGCTTCCCCTGGACCCTGTCGATCGTGGCCGGGACCCATGTCTGCCTGCGGCAGGTGCGGGCCGAGACGATGTACCGGCTGATGGCCGAGCACGGGGTCACGCATCTCTGCGGCGCGCCGATCGTCATGCAGATGCTGATCAACGCCCCCGATGCCGAGCGCCGCGACCTGCCCCGGCGCGTCGCCTTCTTCACCGCCGCGGCCCCGCCGCCGGAGGCGGTGCTGGCCGGCATGTCGGAGGCCGGGTTCGACGTGACCCACCTGTACGGCCTGACCGAGAGCTACGGCCCGGCGGTGGTCAACGCCTGGCACGCCGACTGGGACGCGTTGGCGGCCGACCAGCGGGCAGCCCGGAAGGCCCGCCAGGGCGTGCGCTACCCGGTGCTCGAGGCCCTGGACGTGCGCGACCCGGAGACGCTGGAGCCGGTGCCCGCCGACGGGGCGACGATCGGCGAGGTGATGATGCGCGGCAACGTGGTGATGCGCGGCTACCTCAAGAACCCGGCGGCCACGCAGGCCGCCTTCAAGGGCGGCTGGTTCCGCACCGGCGACCTCGGGGTGAAGCACCCGGACGGCTACGTGCAGCTCAAGGACCGCTCGAAGGACATCATCATCTCGGGCGGCGAGAACATCTCGTCGATCGAGGTCGAGGACGCCCTGTTCAAGCACCCGGCGGTCGCCGCGGCCGCGGTGGTGGCCAAGCCCGACGCGAAGTGGGGCGAGACGCCCTGCGCCTTCGTCGAGCTCAAAGCCGGCGCGACCCCCACGGCCGACGAGCTGATCCAGTGGTGCCGGGGGCGGCTGGCCTCCTACAAGCTCCCCCGCCACGTGGTCTTCTGCGAACTGCCGAAGACCTCCACCGGCAAGGTGCAGAAGTTCATCCTGCGCGAGCGGGCCCGGCAGGACGGGGCCTGATCCGCGCCCGGCCCGACACCCGTCGATCGGAGCGGCGGGCCGGTCAGGCCTGCGGCGGATCCCGGCGGTCGACGCGCACCGGCACCGGCACGGGCTTCGGGGCGGACCCGGCGTCGCGGAGGTCGGCCAGGATCTGGGCGACGAACGCCTGGAGCGACACGAGGCTGAACAGGGTGATCGACGCGACCAGGGCGGCGGAGACCAGGGTCTTGGCGGTTTCGGGATCCACGGCGGGAGTCCTTGGCTTCGCCCCGCCGCGGGCGATCCGGGCGGGGGGCGCCGCTGTGGCGCCGGTGCCTCCCCAAGGTGGGCGCGCCGCCCGCGCCGCGCCAGCGCCGCCGCGGTCGCGCCTGGCATGCGCGGAGGGCCGGGCTCGGCCGCGATCCCGGTCGCCGCGACGCTTCGTCCGGCCGGGGATGATCGCGCGGGACCGTGCAGCTTTCCTGGCTGGTGGAACGTTGCGTTTCCCGCAATAAGCGCCGGCGCGGAGCGGCGCGCATCCGGGAGAGACGGCATGGCCGGCAGCGGCATCGCGGGCGGCATCGCGAACGGCACCGCGAACGGCACCCGCGCGGCGCTGCGCGCCGCTCAGGGGCTGATCCTGGCCGCCGGACTGGGAACTGTGCTGGGAGCCGGGCCTGTCGCGGGCCCCGCCCGGGCGCAGGGGCCTGTCCCGGCCCAGCCCGCGCCCCTGCCCGCTCCCCAGCCCGCGACGCCTCCGAACGCCCCGCCCCGGAGCGCGGCGCCCGCCCCCGCCGCGCCGGGAGCGCCGGCGGAGCCGGGCCCGGCCGAGCCGGTGACCCGCGCCGGCTACTTCTACATCGGCGGCCGCTACCAGAAGCTCGGCGACAAGACCGTGATGGTCGGCCAGATGTTCGTGCAGTCGCGCACCCCGGCCCGGGTCACGCAGCCCTACCCGGTGGTGATGGTCCACGGCCTCGCCCAGACCGGCGTGAACTACCTCGCCACCGCGGACGGCCGCCCGGGCTGGGTGCAGCGCTTCGTCGAGAAGGGCTACCAGGTCTACGTGGTCGATCAGGTCGGGCGCGGGCGCTCGGGCACCAACCCGGAGGTCTACGGCCCCTACGACCGGCTCGGCACCCGCAGCCTGGAGCGCACCCACACGGCGCCCGAGGTCTACGACCTCTACCCGCAGGCCAAGCTCCACACCCGCTGGCCGGGCGGGGCCGGCGTGCAGGGCAACGCCGCCTTCGACCAGTTCTTCGCCAGCCAGGTCCCGTTCCTCGCCAACAGCCAGCAGACCGAGGAATGGGTCGACCCGGCCCTGGTGGCGCTGCTGGACAGGATCGGGCCGGCGATCCTGCTCACCCACGGTCAGGCGGCCCTGTTCGGCTGGGCGGCCTCGGACGCGCGGCCGGACCTCGTGAAGGCCCATGTCGCCGTCGAGCCGAACGGCCCGCCCTTCTTCGACGTGCAGTTCCGCGGCGGCAAGGAGTTCTGGGAGAAGACCGGCGACGGGCGCGCCCGCGCCTACGGGCTGACCCGCATGCCGCTGACCTTCGACCCGCCGGTCCGGGCGCCCGAGGACCTGACGGTGGCGCAGGCGGCCAAGGGGTCCGAATCCAAGTCCGACAGGGCGGCGGACGGGCGGATCCGCTGCTGGCTGCAGGGCGAGCCCGTCCGGTCCCTGCCGAACCTCGCCAAGGTGCCGGCCGTGGTGGTGACCGCGGAGGCCTCCTTCCACGCGACCTACGACGACTGCACCGTCGCGTTCCTGACCCAGGCCGGCGCCAGGCCGGACGTGGTCCGGCTGGCCGACCGCGGCCTCCACGGCAACGGCCACATGATGATGCTGGAGACGAACAGCGACGCCGTCGCGGACGTCCTGGCCGGCTGGCTCGCGGACCGGGTGAAGTAGCCCCGCGGGACCGCCCCCCGCCGCACCACCGATACGTGTCGCTACGGCAACAGGCGTCGCCTTCCGCGTGAAGGCCGCTTGCGGCCGCGTCCGGCTGCCCGTAGTCCGGATGGAGAAAGATCAAGTTTTACAGTACTTTATCACAATTCTAAACAGCGCGGCCGAGACGCCGGGGTGGGTCCCGGCGCGCGCGGTCGGCTGCCCGCAGCGTCGCATCCGGCAAGAGACCATGAGAGCCGTCCACCCCCTCCCCGGCATCACCCTGCGCGCCCTGCTCGCCGGGGCCTCGCTCGCCGTGCTGGCGCAGGCCGCGCCGAGCCTCGCCCAGGACGCGTCGCGCCGCGGCGGCGCCGGCCCGACCGCCGGCGGCAGCGTGCAGCTCGAGGAGCTGAGCGTCACCGGCCAGGGCGGCGGCCCAGCTTCCGGGGCCCCGGCCGGCGCACCCGTGCGCGGTGCGGAGAGCCCGACCGGCCCGATCGACGGCTACGTGGCCCGGCGCTCGGCGACCGCGACCAAGACCAACACCCCGCTGATCGAGACGCCGCAATCGATCAGCGTCGTGGGCCGCAAGCAGCTCGACACCCAGAACGCCCAGACCCTCACCCAGGCGACCCAGTACGTCGCCGGCACCTACGCGGGCACCTTCGGCGCCGACACGCGCCTCGACTTCTTCCAGCTCCGCGGCTTCGTGGTCAGCGATTACGGCCTCTACCTCAACGGCCTGCAGCTCCTGAACTACGGCTTCGCCTACAGCCGCGTGAACACGTTCGGGCTGGAGCGCATCGAGGTGCTGCGCGGCCCCTCCGCGGTGCTGTTCGGCGCCGGCAATCCCGGCGGCCTGATCAACCAGATCAGCAAGCGCCCGACCGAGACCCCGTTCGGGCTCGTCGAGGTCGGCGGCGGCTCCTTCGACCAGCGCTACGCCGCCTTCGACGTCGGCGGTCCGGCCGACGCCGAGGGCCACTGGTTCGGCCGCCTGACCGGCTACGCCCGCAACGGCGGCACGCAGGTCCAGGGCGCGCCGGACGACAGCTACTACATCGCCCCGGCCTTCACCTATAAGCCGGACGGGTCGACCAAGTTCACGGTCCTGTCGAGCTTCCAGCACGACAACACGGCCGTGACGGCGAACTTCCTGCCCTATTACGGCACGGCCCGGCCGACCGTGCTCGGCCTGCGCATCCCGCGCTCGCTCAACGTGGGCGATGCCGGCTTCAACACCTTCCGGCGCGACCAGGCCTTCATCGGCTACGAGTTCGAGCACGTCTTCGACGACACCTGGGCGGTGCGCCAGAACGCCCGCTACGGCTACACGCAGAGCTTCCAGAACTCCTATATCGGCCAGCTCGGCTACACCGACCCGCTCCAGACCCGGCTCGGCCGCTACCTGTTCCGGGATTCCGCCAAGATCGCGCAGCTCGACGTCGACACGCAGGCCGAGGCCAAGTTCTTCGACGGCTTCTTCCGCCACGACTTCCTGATGGGCGTGGAGTACCGGAACTTCCAGATCCACGACAACCAGGCCTCGGGCTTCCCCGGCCCCGACCTCAACATCCTCGCGCCCTCTTACGGCCCGCAGGCGGTCTCGGCCTCGCCCTACCTGATCAACGCCAACTCGTTCCAGCAGGTCGGCCTCTACTTCCAGGACCAGATCAAGCTCACGCCGGAGCTGACCCTGATCCTCGGCGGCCGCCAGGACTTCGTCCAGAACACCGTCTACGACCGCCTGACGCCCGCCAACACCAACGGCCGCAACGACAGCGCCTTCACCTACCGGGCGTCGGCGATCTACAACTTCGACTTCGGCCTCGCGCCCTACATCATGTACGCGACCTCGTTCCAGCCCCAGATCGGCGTGGACATCAACAACCGCACCTTCAGGCCCGATACCGGCGACCAGGTCGAGGGCGGCGTCAAGTTCGAGCCGCCCGGCCAGGGCTACTTCCTGACGCTGGCGGGCTTCGACATCCACCGCAACAACGTGCTCACCCCCAACCCGGTGAACACGATCTTCCAGACGCAGGTCGGTGCGGTGCGCTCCACCGGCTTCGAGGCGCAGCTCGTCGCCAACGTCGCCGACGGCCTCAACCTCGTGGCGTCCTTCACCAAGTTCGACTTCACCACCGAGCGGGATGCCGATCCGGTGCGGGTCGGCAAGACGCCGGTCAACATCCCCCAGACCCTGGCCTCGCTGTTCGCCGACTACACCATCCCGCTCGGGCCGTGGCGCGGCTTCGGCTTCGGCGGCGGCGTGCGCTACGTCGGCAGCTCCTTCGCGGATGTCGGCAACACCCTGCGGGTGCCCGACTACGTGCTGTTCGACGCGCAGGTGCACTACGATTACGAGAACTGGCGCTTCCAGGTGAACGCCTCGAACCTCGCCGACCGACGCTACGTCGCCTCCTGCCAGTCGAACGTGTCGTGCTTCTACGGCGACGCCCGGCGGGTGCTGGCGAAGGTCAGCTACAAGTGGTGAGGTGGCCCGGGCGGTTCTTGTTTGCGGCCGCCCGCAGCATGGTGACCAGCCCCGTCATCGCGAGCGCAGCGAGGCGATCCAGGGCAGCGCGACATCGGCGGGTGTGGCGCTGCTGGATTGCTTCGCTCCGCTCGCAGCGACGGCGGCGCTCCGATCAGCCGTCCGCAGCCTCCGCCCCGGTGATCGGCTGCGGCCCGGAGAGCCGGGTCGGCAGGGTGTCGATCCGCAGGGACCGGCGGAGCGCCCGCGAGAACGCGTCGACCGCCATCGTCACCAGCGCGGTGGCGGCGATCAGCACCAGGGCCACGTCGAGGCGCAATTCCGAGATCGCGGCGTCGACATAGAAGCCCAAGGTCGTGACCCCCAGGATGCCGAAGATCGCGCTCTCCCGCAGGATCAGCTCCCAGCGGTAAAGCAGGTAGGCCAGGAACTGCCCGTAGAGCCGCGGCACGGTCTCGTAGGCGTAGAGGTCGAGGCCCCGGGGGGCGTCCGCCCGGTAGGGGATCGCGTCGGCGTGCCGGCCCATCAGGTAGGCGACGATGCCGGCATTGTGCAGGGCCAGCGCCAGGATCGCCGGCAGCATCGAGGGGCCGAGCAGCTGCAGGGCGACGTAGGCCAGCATGTATTCCGGCGTGGAGCGCACCACCACGAGGAGCGCCCGCCCCAGCGGCCGCCCGATCGGCCCGGCGAAGCGCCGCGCGGTCAGCGGGAACAGGACGAGGGCCCCGAGGGCGGTGGCGGCCAGGGCGATCTGCGCCAGGATCAGGGTCTGGGCGGTCCCGGGCAGGACCTGCTCGGTCAGGATCGGGCGCAGCCACGACCAGAGCCGCGCCCAGGTCTCGGGCTCGGCGAGCGGCGCGCCCCGGAGCGGGGCCGGCACGACGTCGTGGCCGAGGAAGCGGGCGAGGCTCGGGCCGATCGCCGCGCTGCCGACGGTCGGCGGCAGCGCCAGCACGGCGCCGACGAGGAGGAACGGCAGGGTCCGGGCGCGCACCCAGAGCCGGCGCGTGCCGATCAGCGCGTAGAAGATCAGGAGCAGCGCCCCGGCCTCGGCGTAGCGGCCCTGGCGGAAGGCGGATTCGAAGGCGAAGCCCATGGTCGGCAGGCCGATGAAGCCCAGCACGAGGCTGGAGCGCAGGCCGCATTCGAGGCGATAGAGGGTGTAGTCGCGCATCCGTCCGGCCACTTCGGGCAGGCGCGCGTACAGGAAGGCCGAGACCGCGCCGGTGCCCGCGGGCAGGACGCGGAGCGCCGCGAGGTCGGCCTCCTCGATCAACTCGGCGTAGACCTTGGCGCAGATGCCCGCGTAGGGCAGCGCGATGGCGAGGACGCCGGTGGTCGCCGACAGGCCGAAGACCTGCATCAGCAGCAGCGCCCAGAACAGCTCGTGGACGGCGCGCAGGCCCGCGCAGGCGAGCCGGACGGCGCGCGAGCGGGCGAAGGGGACGGCGAGCAGCAGCCCCGTCCCGGCCCCGAGCCCGACGCCGAGCATCGCGAAGGCCACGGTGTAGAGGACGCTCCAGCCCTCGACGGCGGGGAAATCGGGCCGGATCAGGCCGCCCAGCAGCCGGGCGAGGTCGGCGAAGGGATGGAGGGTCGTGACCTGCAGGTCGGCGACCAGCAGGCCGGCGAGCGCCGCCGCCAGGAACCAGCGGCTCACCGCCGCGTAGCCCGGCCGCGGCAGGAACCCGGCCTTGCCGGCGAGAGCGCCCATCAGGCGGCCTCGTAGAACGGGCTGAGCCGCGCCGGATCGAGGCCGGCCGACGGCGCGTCGAGGACGATCCGGCCGGCCTCCAGCACCACGATCCGGTCGGTGTGGGCGAGGGCCAGGGCCACGTCGTGGAGCGCCAGGATCAGGGTCTCGTGCCCGCGGGCCAGCTCGGCGAGGACCCGGCCGCCCTGCTGGCGGTCCAGCGCCGAGACCGGCTCGTCCGCCACCAGGATCGGCCGTCCGTTGTAGAGGGCGCGGGCCACCGAGACGCGCTGCTGCTGGCCACCGGAGAGTTCCCCGGCCCGGTCCCAGAGCCGGTCCGCGAGCCCGACCCGGTCGAGGACCGCCGCCACGGCGGCGACGTCGGCCCGCGCCGGCCGGACCAGGGTCCGCAGGTTGTGCAGGGTCGAGCGCCGGTCGAGGCGGCCCATGTAAACGTTGTGGAACACCGAGAGCGGCCTCACCAGGGCGGCCGCCTGCGGCACCAGGGCCACCCGCCCGGGGGCCTGCCCGTGGATCAGGCCGATCAGGGTCGACTTGCCGGCCCCCGAGCGCCCCATGAGCGCGACCCGCTCGCCCGCCCGCACGGTCAGGTCGAGGCCCGACAGAACCGGGCGCCCGTCATAGGCCGCGGAGGCGTTCGCCAGGACGATGGCCGCGCCGGACCCCGCGCCCGACTCGTCGCCCGACTCCTCGCCGGCTGCCGCGCCGCGCGACACGCGCGTCAGTCCAGGAGGCCGGTGGAGCGTCCGACCTCGACGAGGGGCTCGTAGGCCGCGTTGGTCACGGGGATGAACTTCGAGCGCCCGAACGGCTCCAGGATCGCCGGGTCGGCGATGCCGGTCAGCGCGGCCCGCAGCCTGTCGGTGAAGCCGGCGCCGTAGGTCTGCTCCACGTCGCCCCGCACGGTCCACTGGTAATCGGGGAAGGTCGGGCTCTCCCAGATCACCGAGACGGCCTTCGGGTCGACCTTGCCGGCCTTCGAGTCGAGGTCCCAGACCGAGTAGTCGACGGCGCCGACCGCGAAGGCGCCGGACTGGACCAGCTGGATCGTCCGGGTGTGGTCGCCCGAGAAGCCGACCCGGGCGAAGACCTGCTCCGGGGTCTTCCCCGGGAAGGCCTGCCGGACGAAGTACTCGGGCATCAGCCGCCCGGAGGTCGAGGCGCGGGCGCCGAACGTGAAGGTCCTGCCCGCGACGGCCTTCGGGAAATCCTTCTCCGGCTTCAGCCCGGTGGCGGCGTTGGCGATGACGTAGGTCTTGAACGCCGCGTCCTCGGCGCCCTGCGCGATCGCCTGGGAGCCCGGCACGGCCTTGCGCGCCTGGACGCCGGTGAAGCCGCCGAACCACGCGAGCTGCACCTGCCCGTTGGTGAAGGCGGTGACCGCCGCCGGGTAGCTCTTCACCGGGATGTAGCGCACCGGCACGCCGAGCTCGGCCTCCAGATAGGCGGCGACCTTGCCGAAGCGCTCGACCAGCCGGCTCTCGTCCTGGTCGGGGATGCCGGTGAAGACGAGGGGCGGGAGCGCCTTCGCGGCCGGCTTCTCCTGCGCCCGCGCCGGCCCGGCGGCGGCCAGGGCCGCCAGGACGCCCAGGGCGAGCCGCCCCAGCCAGCCCGGTCCCGGCTTCGATCCCGACCTCGATCCCGGCTTGGAGCCCGGCTTGGAGCCCGGCTTCGATCCCAGCGTCGATCCCTGCATTGCGTCCTCGTGGCACCACGCCCACGCACGGTGGGCTCGCAACACGGCGGGCGTAGCAGAAGACGCCGCGCGCGCCAGCCTCGATCCTCGCGATCCCGGCGCCCTGCGGCGCCGGGAGACCGCCGAGACGCCGCCGGGATCCACCCGGAAATCCGTCTCAGGCGCCGGGCGCCACCGCGATCGCCGACAGGGTGAGGTGCTCCGGCAGGGCGGCGTCCGGCACCGGCACGGCCCGGATCCCGGCCGGGAGCACGCCGCCGAGCAGGTCCAGGAAGTCTCCCGACGCGGCGATCTCGATCTCGGCCGCCTTGGCCTGGGTCTCGATCCGCGCCAGGGCGTTCATCGCCGGGCCCAGCACCGTGTACTCGGCCCGCACGCCGTCGTCGAAGACCCCGACCAGCAGGTCGCCCGCGTGCAGGGCGACCACGACCCGCAGGGGGAACAGATTCTCCCGGGCGCGGGCCGCGTTGAGCGCGGCGATCCGGTCGCGGATCGACAGGGCGCAGGCGAGCGCCGCGCGCGCCTGGACGTCGGGATGGCCGACGACGAACTGCACCAGCACCGCGTCGCCGATATACTTGTCGACGAGGCCGCCCTGCTCCGCCACCGCCGCCTGGGCCGCCGCCCGGACCCCCAGCAGGGCCGTCACCATGGCCTCGGGCGGGTGCTCGCGGGAGAGCCGCGAGAAGCCGCGGATGTCGAGGATCATCAGGCAGGCGTGGCGCCGGTGGATGCCGAGGCCGGAATCGCCGTCGTCGGCGGCGAGGTCGAGGGCGACCGTGTCGGGCACGAAGCGGGCGAGCTGGGTCCGCTCGTGCTCCATGCGCAGGGCCCGCACCACCGCGGCGCGCAGGCGGACCATGCCGTCGACCACCAGGAGGCCCGCCGCCATGAAGGTGGCGAGCCCGGTGAGCTGCGCGGTCGGGAAGGTGTCGGCGTTCGGGAACAGGTCCGGATGGATCAGGCCAACCAGGAAGGCCGCGCTCCAGCAGACGGTGACGAGCCCGCAGAATAGCAGGGTCTGCGCCACCCGCATGCTCAGGCCGGTCTGGAGCAGGAGCAGGAAGGCGGGCAGGCGGCTCACCGCGTCGGCGCCGAGCCCCGCCCCGCCCCCGGCCAGCATGTGCTCGATGATCACGTAGACGGCGAGCCCGGCATTGAGGCCGGTGCCGGCCCAGCTGTAGACGGTGGCCGCGGGGCCGCCGCCCCGCTCCCGCAGCCCGAACCAGATCGTGCCGAGGCCGTACAGGCCGAGGATGAACCAGTGGCTCAGGGCGTGCAGAGAGCCGTCATAGGCCTGGGCCGCCATCAGCAGCACCAGCACGATCACCACCCGGAGGCCGAGCAGGCGCAGGCCGCCGCCGGCCTGCATGGTCCGCAGCACCGCCTCGTCGTCCGATCCGGGATCCGCCCGGCCCTCGGCAGGAGCCCGCGCGGGCCGCAGCGCGGAGAGCGTCGGGTTGCCGGCGCTGCCCGAGGCCATCAACCGCCCCGGCCGAGGCGCCGGGCCGCCGCGAAGCGGTTGAGGAAGCGCGGCTCCTTCTCGGGGGCGATCCGGATCGCGAGGTGCAGGGTGCCGTCGGCCTCCGACCGGCGGTCGAGGATCTCGGCGTTCTCGTAGAGCCAGTTCAGCGCCGCCCCGTCCTCCGGCGGCAGCGCCACCGCGAAGCTCGCGCGGTTGCGCCCGATCCGCGCCTCGATCCGGGCCGACAGCGCGGCGAGCCCCTCCCCGGTCACCGCCGAGACCAGGACCGGCGCGGCGCTGTCGCGGTCGTTGCGGGCCCTGGCCTGGCCGCTGAGGTTCAGGAGCCGCGCGCGCTCGTCGTCGTCGAGCAGGTCGGCCTTGTTCCAGACCTCGATGATCCGGTCGGTGCTGGTCTCGATGCCGAGCTCGCGCAGGACCTCGCCGACATCCTCGGCCTGGGCCTCGGAATCGACGTGGGCGACGTCGCGCACGTGGAGCAGCACGTCGGCCTCGATGGCGTCCTCGAGCGTCGCCCGGAAGGCCGCGATCAGGGGCGTCGGCAGGTCGGAGATGAAGCCCACCGTGTCCGACAGGATCACGGTCTCGCCGTGGGGCAGCTTGGTCGCCCGCGCGGTGGGGTCGAGGGTCGCGAACAGCATGTCCTTGGCGGTGACCTCGGCCCGGGTCAGGGCGTTGAACAGGCTCGACTTCCCGGCGTTCGTGTAGCCGACGAGCGCGACGATCGGGTACGGCACACGGGCCCGGCTCTGCCGGTGCAGGCCGCGGGTGCGCACCACCGCGTCGAGGTCGCGCTCGATCCGGGTCATGCGCTCCTGGATCATGCGCCGGTCGGCCTCGATCTGGGTCTCGCCGGGGCCGCCCAGGAAGCCGAAGCCGCCGCGCTGGCGCTCCAGGTGGGTCCAGGAGCGGACGAGGCGGGACTTCTGGTAGGCGAGGTGGGCGTGCTCGACCTGCAGCGTGCCCTCGCGCGTGGAGGCGCGGCGCCCGAAGATCTCCAGGATCAGGCCGGTGCGGTCGATGACCTTGGCGCCCCAGGCCTTCTCGAGGTTGCGCTGCTGCACCGGCGACAGGGCGCAGTCCATCACGACGAGGCCGATCTCGCGGGCGCGGATCAGGCCGGCGATCTCCTCGACCCGGCCCTTGCCGAGATAGGTGGAGGGCCGGATCCGCGGCAGGCTGACGGCGAGGCTCTCGACCACGTCGAGCTCGATCGCGGCGGCGAGCCCGGTCGCCTCGTCGAGGCGGGCCTCCACGGAGCGCGACGGCGCGGCCGGTCCGGGGCCGGCCCCCGCCGCGCCACGGGCGAGGTAGGGGCCGATCACCAGGGTGTGGGTCGCCGCGGCGATCTCGCCCTCGGGGGCGGCCTGCGCCTGGAGGCGGGCTTCGCCGGACGTCAGCGTTTCGGTCATACGGCCTTCGGCGCCGCCGCCCCGGGCGACGGCTTCGTTGGAGAGGTCGGAGTATCAGAATGGGGATGCGGGCGGGCCGGGCCAAGATGCCGGCCGCGAACGGGCACAGATATCCGTCGGCGGGCGGGGTCTCCGCCCTCCCCCCGCCGCGGCCGCGCCGGTCGCGCGGCGTCGCCCGCGCGGCGCATCGGGCCTCCGACCCGCCCGATCCCCGGCTTCCGGCCCGCTAGGCGCCGGGGCCGCCGGCCCTCACGCCTTCTCGGCGGTCTCGTCCGGCTCGAACAGCTGCACCGGGTGGCCCGGCATGATCGTGGAGATCGCGTGCTTGTAGACCAGCTGCGAGTGCCCGTCCCGGCGCAGCAGCACGCAGAAATTGTCGAACCACGTCACCACGCCCTGCAGCTTGACGCCGTTGACGAGGAAGATGGTCAGCGGAATCTTGTTCTTGCGGACATGGTTGAGAAAGGTGTCCTGAAGGTTCTGTGCGCGTTCGCCCGCCATCTTCTTGGCCTTCTTGTTGTCCCGGCTCGCTCGGTCCGGGAGGAGTATGCCGCGGGCCGGATCGTCCGATCATCCGGTCCAGGGCCGTGTATACCAACACCATGACGACGTGAAAGCGTGGGTGCAAGCAACCCCCGTTCCAGCCGATCCGTGACGGATCGGCCCCGCCCTCAACGCGCGCGCCGGCGCCGCGGCCTCACGGGCCGATGCCGAGGGACTTCAACTTGCGGTGCAGAGCCGAGCGCTCCATGCCGATGAACTCGGCGGTGCGCGAGATGTTGCCCGAGAACCGCGCGATCTGCGCCACGAGGTACTCGCGCTCGAAGATCTCGCGGGCCTCCCGAAGCGCGAGGCTCATCAGCTTCTCGCCGCCCGCGCCGCCCGGCGTCGTCGGCACCAGGGCGCCGATCTCGGAGGGCAGCATCTCCGAGGTGACCTCCTGCTCCGGGTCGGCCTGGGTCAGGATCATCAGCCGCTCGACGTTGTTCTTGAGCTGGCGCACGTTCCCCGGCCAGTTGTGCGACTGCAGCACCGCCATGGCGTCCTCGGCGATCCGGCGCTTGGGCAGGCCGGTCTGGGACGAGATGTTGTCCATGAAGAACTGGATCAGCTCGGGCACGTCCTCCCGGCGCTCCGACAGGGCCGGGACCCGGATCGGCACCACCGACAGGCGGTGGAACAGGTCCTCGCGGAAGCGGCCGGCGGCGATCTCCTCCTGAAGGTCCCGGGAGGACGAGGAGATGATGCGGACATCGACGTGGACCCGCGTCGTGCCGCCGACCCGCTGGAAGTTCTGGTCGACGAGGACGCGCAGGATCCGGTTCTGGGTCTCCCGCGGCATGTCGGCGACCTCGTCGAGGTAGAGGGTGCCGCCGTGGGCCTCCTCCAGGGCGCCGACCCGCCGGCCGCTCTCACCCTCGACCCCGAACAGCTCGGCCTCCATGGTCTCGGGCAGGATCGCCGCCGCGTTGAGGAGCACGAACGGGCCGTTCGAGCGGGCCGAGGCCTTGTGCAGGCTGCGCGCCGCGAGCTCCTTGCCGGCGCCCAGCGCCCCGGTGATCATCACCCGGGCATTCGTCGGCGCCACCCGGTCGAGGGTCTGGCGCAGCTGGTTGATGGCGAGCGACGTGCCGACGATGCGGTTGGTGGCGCCGGAGCGCGCCGTCAGGTCGCGGACCTCGCGCCGGAGCCGGGAGGCCTCCAGCGCCCGCTCGGCCACCAGGATCAGCCGGTCGGCCTTGAACGGCTTCTCGATGAAGTCGTAGGCGCCCGCCTTGATGGCCGAGACCGCGGTCTCGATGTTGCCGTGGCCCGAGATCATCACCACCGGCAGGTCGGGATTGGCCGCCTTGATCAGGTCGAGCACCTGCAGGCCGTCGAGCCGGGAGCCCTGCAGCCAGATGTCGAGGAAGACGAGGTGCGGCCGGCGCGCCTCGATGGCGGCGAGCGCCTCGTCCGAGCCGCCGGCCGTGCGGCAGCGGTGGCCCTCGTCGTCCAGGATCCCGGCGACGAGGTCGCGGATGTCGGCCTCGTCGTCGACGATCAGGATATCGGCGCTCATGCGTGCATCTCCGCGATCCGGGGGGCCGTCGGCGCGGCGCCCTTCTCCTCTGTCGTGACGGGACTGGTCTCAGGGGCCGCCGCCGCCGGCTCGGGCCCGTGCTCGCGCGGGACCCGCATCCGGACCTGGCCGCCGCGGCCGGCGGGATTGTCGTTCAGCTCGATCCCGCCGCCGTGCTCCTCGAGCACCTTGCTGACGATAGCAAGCCCCAGCCCGGTTCCACCCTCGCGGGTGGTCATGTAGGGCTCGAGCAGGCGCTGGCGCCCCTCGGCCGGGAATCCCTTGCCGTTGTCGGTGACGGCGATCACCGCGAACCCGTCCTCGACGGCGAGGTTCAGGCTGATCTTGCCCTTGCCGAGCTCGGCCTCCGGCACCTCGGCCACCGCCTCGACGGCGTTCTTGAGGATGTTGGTGATCACCTGGCTGAGCAGCCTGATGTCGAAGGCCGCCACGATCTTCTCCGCACTGCCCGCGCCGCCCTGGGCCGAGAACGCGAAGTCGATGTCCGGGTGCGCGACCCGCATCATGAACAGGTTCTGCTTGGCGATCTCGGTGAGGTCGTTCGGCGCGATGGCGGGCTTCGGCATCCGCGCGAAGGCCGAGAACTCGTCGACCATGCGCTTGATCTCGTCCACCTGCCGGACGATCGTGGCGGTGCACTGGTCGAACACCTCCTTGTCGGCGGTGATGACCTTCCCGTACTTGCGGCGGATCCGCTCGGCGGAGAGCTGGATCGGGGTCAGCGGGTTCTTGATCTCGTGGGCGATGCGGCGCGCCACGTCGCCCCAGGCGGAGCTGCGCTGCGCCTGGACGAGGTCGGTGATGTCGTCGAGCGTCACCACCGAGCCGCGGGACGCCCCCTGCGCCTGCTCGCTCGTGACCCGCACCGTGATGGTGCGCTCGCCCCGGGACCGGGTGAGCTGGACCTGCTGCTGCTGCAGGCTGCGCGGGCGCGCCTCGCTCTCGGCCAGCACCGGCGCGAGCTCCGGCACCGCGCGGGCCAGCGGCTCGCCGACCAGGGCGTCGCTCGCGAGGTCGAGCATCCGCTCGGCGGCGGGGTTGGCGATGGTGACGAAGCCCGCCGCGTCGAGGCCGATCACCCCGGGCGAGACCCCCGACAGCACGGCCTCGGTGAAGCGGCGGCGGGTGTCGATCAGGTCGCTCGCGGCGATCAGGCCGGCGTGCTGGCGGCGCAGCTCCTGGGTCATCTTGTTGAAGCTCTCGCCCAGGTGGGCGAGGTCGCCGCTGGTCTTCTTGGTCGGCACCTGGGCGTAGAAATTGCCCGACGCCACCTGGTCGGCGGCGTTGATCAGCCGCCGGATCGGCGCCACGAACCGGTTGGCGAAGTTCATGCCGAACCAGACGGCCGAGAGCAGCGCGATCAGCGCGATCAGCAGGAACACCGACGCGAAGGTGATCTGGATCGAGCGGCGCAGCGAATCGTAGGTGAGGTACTCGGCCGCCGCCGCCCGGGACACGCCCGGGAACTCGATGGCGAGCTGGCTCACCTCCCGCTGCACCATCAGCACGGCGTCGTCGTAGGCCGGCATGCGCAGCAGCGCGGCGAAGACCCGGCCCTCGGTGGGCAGGAGGCAGATCGGGTCGGCGGAGTTCGCCGCGTCCTCGAAGGCCGCCGCCGAGGGCAGGCGGTTCGTCTTCAGGACGTCGATCTTGGCCCGGGCCACCACCTCGGTGGGGCCGCGCATGATCTGCGCCACCGGCAGGCCGAGATTGGTCGCCCGGGTGGTCAGGAAGGTCTGGAACCAGTCCCGGTTCACGTCGAAGTTCGGCCGGGCCCGGGTGAGGTCGTCGGCGAGGATGCGGATCTCGCGGGCGAGGCTCTGGCACTGGTTCTCCTGGTAGGCGTCGGCCACCTCCACGGATTTCAGCACCACGTCCCGGACCCGGTCGGTGAAGCCGAGCGACAGGCCCCGGTCGATCGTCACCGAGGCGACCACGGCGAGCAGGATCGTCGGCAGGATCGCGATCAGCGAGAACAGGCCGACGATGCGGGTGTGCAGGCGCGCCACCGCGGCGTTGGCCTTGCGGGCGTGCAGGAAGACCCGCGCCTCCCAGGCGATGATGACCGCGAGGCCGAGCACCAGGGCGGCGTTGATGGCCAGCAGCGTCACGCCGTAGGCCGGCGTCGGCGTCACCCGGATCACCCCGGCCAGGATCAGGAAGGTCGCGAGCGCCGAGACCAGGGCGGTGATCACCATGGCGGCGCCGATCCAGCCGGGACCGCGCGGGCCCGGCCGCAGCGATTCCGCCAGGGGCGTGCCGGACGGCTGGGACGCCTCGGGGCCCGCGGGCGTGCCCGCGTCCCGCTGATCCGCGGCCGGCTGGACAGCGTCCGGCTGGACAGCGTCCTGCTGGACCGCGTCCTGCTGGACCGCGTCCTGGCCCGCCCCGTCGGCACCCCTCTCGGGGACCGACGCGGGGCCTTCCTCTGTCCGTGAGCGTCTCAGGAACGGCATGACTGGTGCAGGGCCACAACAGTGTGGCGGAATTAATACGAATCCAGGCGTCCGGGCGGCGGATCGGCGGCGCGATCCGCCGCACGCGGGCGGCCTTGACCCCGCCCCGCCCCGCCCGTACCCCCGGTCGCGGAGGCGAACGGGGTCTGGTGGCCCTCCTGGTCTTCAAAACCAGCGGTACGCCAACAGCGTACGGTGGGTTCGATTCCCATCCGCTTCCGCCACGCTTCAGACAATCGAAACCGATGAACCAGTGTTCGCCGATATTCAGGCGACACGTGCGATTAAATTCGCGATACTGCTTCATCGGAACTGTGGGGGTGCCGGCTCGTTTCCCGCGATCGATCCCGCACGGGTGCCCGCGTGAAGAACCGATCCGCCGCCACCGTCCCGTTCCCGCCGGCCGCGGCCGGCCGCGCGCGCTGAGGCCGGCCATGCTGGACAGACTCGTCACGCTCCTCCCGCCCGGCGCCCGCGAGGCGCTGCGAACCCTCGCGGCGCGCCGGCCCGTGCGACTTCCCGTGGGACTTCCCCCGCGTCGGCCGGGCGCCGAGGCCACGATCCTGCCGGGGCTCGACACGCGGCCCGCCCCGATGGCGCCGCTGCACCCGCCCGCCGCCATCAACGACAATCCCCTCCAGGCCCTCCACGACGCCGTCGAGCGGGACCTGCGCGCCAGCGGCCACCTGCGCTGAGCGCGGGCCGCGCGGCCGACCGTCAGCGCTTGGCCGGTGCGGGGCCTTCGGGAATCGTCCCGGGCGCGATCCAGTGGCAGGCCGTGGTGCCGCGCACGGCGGCGCAGTCGTAGCTCGCGCCGCCCAGCGTCACCTTGTCGACGATGCCGGCGAGGTCCGTGCGCGCCAGCGCCGCGCAGCCGAGATGGTCCGCCTTGGGGTCGGCCAAGTGCGCCGCGGCCGCCGCCGCACCGTCGCGCATCAGCATGCGGTAATTGGCCAGCGACGGGCAGCCGATCACCGGCGGCCCGGCCCGCCGGTCCGGGACGCTCCTGTCGGGGCGGGGCGCGCGGGGCGCCTGCTGGGCCTGGACCTGCGCCGCGCCGAGGCCGAGGGCCAGCGCGACGAGGACGGCGTCGGGGAGGAGGCGGCGTGTCATGGGCCGCTCGTAGCACGGCGCGTCCGGTGTTGCGCATCCACCGCGCCGCTACGCTCAGCCCCCCGGCCGGCCCCCTCGCCCGGCCCCCGCGCCCCGCCCTTCGCCCGGCCGCCGCAGACCTGCGGCGGATTCGGGGCTCGCCTGCGGATGTTCAGGCTTGACCGCGAGCCCGCCATTTGCGAGCGCCGCGCAGGAACGGAGGACGGGCCATGACGACGGAAATCGACAGCGACCAGAGACTGCACTTGGTCTTCGGCGGTGAATTGCAGGATCTCGACGGGGTCCGGTTCCGGGACATCAAGAACCTCGACATCGTCGGCATCTTCCCGGACTACGCCACCGCCCAGGCCGCGTGGCGGGCCAAGGCTCAGGCCACCGTCGACAGCGCGCAGACGCGCTACTTCGTGGTGCACCTGCACCGGCTGCTGGAGCCGCCGGCCCCCTGAGGGGACCGGGCGCGCGGGGATCCGAACCCGGGTCCGGGTCCGGGTCCGCCGCGCGCGTCCGCGGTGAGAGCGGGGTAAGAGCGCGGTGAGGGCGCGGCCGTGAAGGCATTGTGACACTTCCGGCCCGCTGCTAAGAGCCTCGCCCGTCATCGGATCGTTCCGGCTCCTCGGGAGACCGGTCTGAACAAGAGCGGCGGGAGGTCCGGCCGCGAGCGAGCGGCCGCCCATGAAATCCTCGATCAAGATCATCGCCGGGAATGCCAGCCGGCCCCTGGCCGAGGCGATCGCGGCCTATCTCGAATTGCCGCTCGCCAAGTGCATGGTCCGGCGCTTCGCCGACATGGAGATCTTCGTCGAGCTCCAGGAGAACGTGCGCGGCGAGGACGTGTTCATCGTCCAGTCGACCTCGTTCCCGGCGAACGACCACCTGATGGAGCTGCTGATCATGATCGACGCCGCGCGCCGGTCTTCGGCCCGGCGCATCACGGCGGTGATCCCGTATTTCGGCTACGCGCGGCAGGACCGGCGCACCTCCGGCCGCACCCCGATCTCGGCCAAGCTGGTGGCGAACCTGATCACGGAGGCCGGCGCCGACCGCGTCCTGACCCTCGACCTCCACGCCGGCCAGATCCAGGGCTTCTTCGACATCCCCACCGACAACCTGTTCGCCGCCCCCGTGATGGTGCGCGACATCAAGGAGCGGCTGCCGAGCGCCGACCGGATGGTGGTCTCGCCGGACGTCGGCGGCGTGGTCCGGGCGCGCGCCATCGCCAAGCGGATCGACTGCCCGCTCGCCATCGTCGACAAGCGCCGCGAGCGCCCCGGCGAGTCCGAGGTGATGAACATCATCGGCGAGGTCGAGGGCCGCTCCTGCATTCTCGTGGACGACATCGTCGATTCGGGCGGCACCCTGGTCAACGCCGCCGAGGCCCTGCTCAACGCCGGCGCCAAGGACGTCTCGGCCTACATCACGCATGGCGTGCTGTCGGGCGGCGCGGTCTCGCGCATCGCCGCCTCGCGGATGAAGGAGCTGGTGATCACCGACTCGATCCAGCCGACGCAGGCCGTCAAGCTCGCCCGCAACATCCGGGTGGCGACGATCGCGCCGCTGCTCGGCGAGGCGATCGGCCGGACCGCGACCGAATCCAGCGTCTCCAGCCTGTTCGACTGACGGCGCCGTCCGGCCGATTCCGGCCGGCCCTGAGGCGCCCCGCCCCTACCGGCCCGGCACCCAGCCGCCCCGGTTGCCGGTCTCGGTGCCCGGCGCGGTGAGCACCAGGACCGTGCGGCCCGGCAGCGGCACGGCGGTCCCGGCCGCGATCGCCGGCGCGCCGGGGGTGCGGGCGCCCGCGGGCTCGCCCGTGTCGAAGGCCGGCGTCCACGGGCCGCCGATCACCGGGGCGAGGCGGAAGCTGACGGCCTCCGCCCCGGCATTGAACAGCATCAGCAGGCGCTCGCCCGGGTCGCCGTCGTTGCCGATCTGCATGCCGAACACCTGGAGCCCGTCGTCGGACCAGTGCCGGACCTCCATCTCGATGCCCTCGGGGGAGAGCCAGTGCACGTCGCGCAGGGGCTCGTCGGGGTCGATCAGCGCGCCCGTGAAGAAGCGCCGCCGCCGCAGGGCCGGTTGGGCCCGGCGCAGGGCCAGCAGGTTGGCCACGAAGTCCGTGAGGGCCGGATCCGGATCGACGCTCCAGTCCATCCAGCTCGTCGGGTTGTCCTGGGCGTAGGCGTTGTTGTTGCCGCCCTGGCTGCGGGAGCGCTCGTCGCCCATGAGCAGCATCGGGACGCCCTGGGCCAGCATCACCGTCGCCAGCATGTTGCGCTTCTGGCGGGCGCGGAGCGCCAGGATCGCCGCGTCGTCGGTGTCGCCCTCGACGCCGTAGTTGCGGCTGACGTTGTGGTTATGGCCGTCGCGGTTGTCCTCGCCGTTGGCCTCGTTGTGCTTCTCCTCGTACGACACCGTGTCGGCGAGCGTGTAGCCGTCGTGGCTGGCGATGAAGTTGACGCTGGCCAGCGGCGAGCGCCCGGACGGGGCGAACACCTCGCGCGAGCCGGTCAGCCCCTGCGTGACCTTGGCGAGCGTGGCGGAATCGCCCTTCCAGAAGCCCCGGGCGGCGTCGCGGAACTTGTCGTTCCACTCGCTCCAGCCGCGCGGGTAGCCGCCGAGCTGGTAGCCGCCCTCCCCGACATCCCACGGCTCGGCCACCATCTTGACCCGCGCCAGCACCGGGTCCTGCGCCACGGCCTGGAAGAACGCCGCCTGCGGGGTGAAGGCGAAGGGCGCGCGCCCGAGGCTCGAGGCGAGGTCGAAGCGGAAGCCCGCGATGCCGTAGGCGGTGACCCAGTGGCGCAGGGAATCGAGCACGAGCTGCATCACCCGCGGGTGGCTCGCGTCGAAGGTGTTGCCGCAGCCGGTGCAGTCGCGGTTGCGGCGCGGGTCGGCGGGATCGAGCTTGTAGTAGCTGGCGTTGTCGATGCCGCGGAACGACAGGGTCGGGCCGGTATGGTCGCCCTCGGCGGTGTGGTTGTAGACCACATCGAGCCAGGTCTCGATCCCGGCGGCGTTCAGCTCCCGGATCGCCGCCTTCAGGCCGCCGAGGCCGCCCTCCCCCAGGTAGCGCGGCTCCGGGGCGAAGTAGCCCAGGGGCTGATAGCCCCAGAAATTGACGAGCCCCTTCTCCACCAGGAAGCGGTCGTCCGCGAAGGCCTGGATCGGCAGCAGCTCCAGGGCGGTGACGCCGAGCTTGACGAGATGCTCGATGATCGCCGGGTGGGCGAGCGCCCCGTAGGTGCCGCGCTCCGCCTCGGGGATGTCGGGATGGGTGCGGGTCAGCGCCTTGACGTGCGCCTCGTACACCACCGTCTCGGCGAGCGGCCGGCGGACCGGGTTGAGGGCGAGGTCGGGCACCTCCGGCGCGGTGACCACGCAGCGCGGCATGTAGACCGCGCTGTCGCGCCGGTCGATCCGGTCCTCGCGCCCGCCGCCCCGGCGGTGGCCGTAGAGCGCGTCGTGCCAGCGGATCCGGCCGCGGATCTCCCGCGCGTAGGGGTCGAGGACGAGCTTCGAGGCGTTGAACCGGTGGCCCGCCGCCGGGTCCCAGGGGCCGTGCACTCGGTAGCCGTAGAGCTGGCCCGGCAGCACGCCGCGCAGGTAGCCGTGCCAGACGTCGTCGGTCCGGCAGGGCAGCCGCACCGTGCGGGTCTCGTGCCGCTCCCCCGGCTCGAACAGGCAGATGTCGACCGCGGTGGCGTGTTCGGAGAACAGGGCGAAGTTGACGCCGCGCCCGTCGAAATGGGCGCCGAGCGGTGCCGGCACCCCGTCGTCGACGGCGATCATGCGGGGCGTCCGGTCACACGGATGGCGGCGGGCGGGAGCAGCGGGAGGCGCCGGCTATTCGGCGGCCGCGGCGGCGGTGGGCGGCTCGCGCTCGACCGTGCGGAAGTTCTCGAGCTCCGCCAGGAAGTTGCGCGCCCACCAGTCGACGTCCTCGCGGGTCATGCGCTCGACCATCGGCTTCCAGCGCGCCAGCCGCTCGGCCTTCGGCATGTAGAGGGCCGCGCGGATCGCCTCGGCGACCTCGAACCGGTCGTAGGGGTTGATCAGCAGCGCCTCGGGCAATTGCCGGGCGGCGCCGGCGAATTTCGACAGGACCAGCACCCCCGGATCGTCCTCGCTCTGGGCGACGACGTACTCCTTGGCGACGAGGTTCATGCCGTCGCGCATCGGCGTGACGAGCCCGACCCGGGCGGCCCGGTAGAGGCCGGCCAGCACCGGTCGCGGATAGGCCTTGGTGATGTACTGGATCGGCGTCCAGGCCGGGTCGCCGAGCGAGCCGTTGATCTCGCCGACCTTCTCATTCACCTCGCGGGCGAGCTGCTCGTATTCCGGCACCTCGCTGCGGGATTTCGGCGTGATCTGGATGTAGGTGACGTTGCCGCGCTGGTCGGGATTCGAGGCGAAGAAGCTCTCCACCGCCTCCATCCGCTCGGGCACGCCCTTGGAATAGTCGAGCCGGTCGACGCCGATCAGCAGCTTGCGGGTGCGCAGGCCCGCGATGGTCTCGCGCACGACCTTGTTGGAATTGGCCTTCTCGGCGGCCTCCTTGAAGCCCGCGACGTCGATGCCGATCGGGAAGGCGCGGATCCGGGTCCGGCGGCCGTCGACCATCAGCGAGCCGCCGCCGAGCGGGATCGCCCGCTGGGTATCGACGAGGTTGCGCTGCAGGTTCTGGACGTCCGCCTCGGTCTGCAGGCCGATCAGGTCGTAGTCGACGATGGCGCGCAGGAGCTCGCCGCTCGCTGGCAGCGAGTTGAACACGTCGGCGGCGGGCCAGGGGATGTGGTGGAAGTAGCCGATCGGGTTGTCGAGCCCGAGTCCGCGCAGCTCGGCGGCGAGCGGCAGCAGGTGGTAATCGTGGACCCAGATGATGTCGTCGGGCTCGACCAGCTTGGCCAGCGCCCGCGCGAAGGTCCGGTTCACGCGGCTGTAGCCGGCATAGTCCGAGCGCGAGAAGGCGCCGAGCCCGAGCCGGTAATGCATGATCGGCCACAGGGCGCGATTCGCGAAGCCGGCGTAGTATTCCAGGTGATCCTGCGGCGAGAGGTCGACGACGGCGTACTGGACCCGGCCCCGGTCGATCAGCGTCGGCTCCTCGGACGGCTCGTCCGTGATGGTGCCGCTCCAGCCGAACCACAGACCTTCGTAGGCCGTGAAGGCCTCCTTGACCGCGACGGCGAGGCCGCCCGCCGCCACCGCCTTGCCGCCCTCCTCCGGGACGGCGACGCGGTTCGATACGATCACAAGGCGTGCCACGCGGGTCGGCTCCGGATCAGGGGCGCGGGTCGGGTCGAGGATCTCGCCGCGCCTGCATCGGGACGTCACTACTATGTCAGAACGCGCGGAGGCCCTGCGCGATCCTTTGTCGGTCGTCCCGCAACCCAAGCGTGAAGCCGGGCGCGGGTCAAGTCGAGGCCCTGCCGTTCCGGGACAGGGCGGCCGCTCCGTCCCGGTTGGGCGCCCCGGTCGGGCGCCCCGTGCGGGCGCCCCGTGCGGGCGTTGTACAAGCGTGGCGGTTCTGGCAGATCTTGCCTGAACGGCGCGTGAGCGGTGCCGCCCGTCGCGCCGGACCCCGCGCACGCATCGGAAGGGCGCACAGGGACCGGAACCCGCGACAGCCGAGTCGGTTACTCAGCCATCGCGGGGCCCGCGGTCGCCGCGAGCGGCCCCGTCCCCGCGCCGCGAGGAGTGTTTTCGAGATGGCCGGCAACGAGTTACCGCAAGGCACCCCCGCGGATCCGATCGCGGATCCGCACCGCGAGGGGCCGCACGCCGCGCCGCACGCCGCGCCGCACGACGCGCCCCACACCGCCGCGGAGGAGCGCGCGCAGTGGCGGGCCCTCCAGGGCGACGTCGAGGGGCTCGCCGACGTGGCGGCCGAGCGCGGGCGCGGTCTGCTCGACGCGGCCCGGCTGCAGGCGCAGAGCTACGTCGAGCAGCGCAAGAGCGACGCCGCGCAGTCGGTCCACGACCTGGCGCAGACGATCCGCAATTCCGGCCGCGATCTCGGCGACAAGCCGAACGTCCGCGCCTTCTTCGACAGCGCCGCGGACGGGCTGGAGCAGCTCGGCTCCTCGATCGAGCGCCGCAGCCTCGGCGAGTTCTACAGCGAGGCCGAGTCCTTCGCCCGGCGCGCGCCGGTGGCGGTGGCCGTGGGGACCTTCGTGGCCGGCCTGATCGCCGCCCGCTTCATCAAGTCGTCCAGCCTGCCGCCGGAGGCGCCGGACGGCGACGCCCGCGACAGCTTCCGGGCCTGACGCCATGACCTACGGCTCCGACCCGCGCCAGGCGGGCCCCTCCACGGGTTCCTCCACGGGCCCAGCCACGGGCCCCTCCAGCATCCAGAGCCTGATCGGCGACGCCCTGCGGGAGACCAACGATCTCGCCCGCAAGGAGATCGCGCTGTTCCGGGCCGAGATGGCCGGCAACGTCCGCCAGCTCATCGTCGGCCTCGCCTGCATGGTCGGCTCGGCGGTGTTCGCCGTGGTCGCCCTGCTGGTCCTGATCGGCGCCTTCGTGAAGTGGCTCGCCACCATCGTGGGCTCCGAGTGGCTCTCGGCCCTGATCGTCGGCGGCGTTCTGCTGCTCCTCGCCCTCGGGATGGCCCTGTGGGCGCGCAGTGTCCTCTCCCTCTCGACCCTGGCCCCGAAGCGCACGACGCGCCAGGTCCGCCAGGATGCCCAGGCCCTCTCGGAGCGCGTGTCCGGATGAGTACGATGAACGACCTCGAGAAGGAGATCGAGGAGAGCCGCGCCCGGCTCGACGACACGATCGACCGCATCCAGGGCCGGCTCTCGGTGCCGAATCTCGTGGACGAGATGCTGGGCAATGCCCGGCGGGTGCCGGCGCTGAACACGACCTACGATTCGGCCTTGGAGGCGGTGCGCCGCAATCCCGTGCCGGTGCTGCTGATCGCGGCGGGCGTCGGCCTGCTGTTCAACCGGATGGCCCGCGACGCCCAGCGCCGCCGCACCGAGGTCTCGGCCGAGCGCGTGCCCACCCTGAACACCGGCGCGGCCCGCGGCTACGACCCCGACCGCCCGACGGTCCGCCCGGCCCGCGATCCGCTGGACACGACCGAGATCTGAGGACCGGACCCGTCCAGGTCCGGCCGGATCCGGCCGGGTCCGGGACGAGACACCGTGCCGACCGGCCGGACGACCGGGCAGACCGGCGCCGAAGGCGGGCCGGCGAGACCGACATCTGAGGACAGCGCCATGACCGACAAGCCGGGTATCCCCTCCAGCACCCCCGAGCAGCTCGCCGCCGCGGCGGGGATGCCGCACGGCGCCGACGACAAGAGCCTGCGGCCGGATCCGGCCGGCCTCGGCGATCCGGGCGCGCCCGGCACCGCCGCGGGCGACTTCACCCTCCGGCCCGATCCGCGCGGCCTGCACGACCCGCTCCGGCCCGGCGCGGCGACGGGCTCGCACGACGCCGCCCATGACGCTGCCCAGGACGCTGCCCAGGACGCCGCTTCGGCCGCGAAGGACGGCATCCGGGCGGCGGGCGACCGGGCCACCGAGTTCGCCGGGCAGGCGCGCCGCACCGTCTCGGGCCTCGCCGACGACATCAACGACCGTCTCGGCGGGGCGGCCGATCAGGCGCGCGACCGCGCCACCGCGGCCTACGACGAGGCCCGGGAGCGGGCCGGCGCCCTCCATCGCCGCAACATGCGGGCGCTGGACGACCTGACCAACCAGGGGATCGAGGGGATCAACCGCGGGCGCACCGCCGTCGAGCGCTTCGTGGACGACAACCCGCTCCTCGTCGGCGTCGTCGGCGTGGCCGCCGGCCTGCTCCTCGGCGCGCTGCTGCCGCGCACCCGCCAGGAGGACCGGAGCATCGGTCCCTGGGCCGACGAGGTCCGCGACCAGGGCCTGCGCTACGCCCGCGAGGTGACCAATATCGGCCGCGAGTTCGTCCAGACCGCCCTCGATCCGGACAACCTCAACGCCGCCGCCCGCAAGGTGGTCGATCCGGAGAGTCACACGCCGCCCGCTGGCGAGCGCACGCAGCACAATCTCTGATTCGGTGGCCGGGGCCCCTCCGTGGGGCCCTCGGCGCCGTCATCCCGGGCGAGGCGACGTGCCCCGGAGTTGCGCGACGTCGAGCAGCGCGGCGCCGCCTGGATTGCTCCGCTCGCAGCGACGCGGTGGCCGGATGCTCGCTCCGTCGACCCTTCTGACGGGACGGCGCGTCAGTCCCGATACAGCCCCGCATGCGCCTCGCGGAGCAGATTCTTCTGGACCTTGCCCATCGTGTTGCGCGGCAGCTCGTCCACGAACAGGACGCGCTTGGGGCACTTGAACCGGGCGAGGCGCCCCTCCAGGGCGGCCTGCACGCCGGCCTCGTCCGGGCAGCCGGCGCCGCCCACCACCACGGCGGTGACGGCCTCGCCGAAATCCGGGTGCGCCAGGCCGATCACGGCGGATTCGACCACGCCCGGCAGGGCGTCGATCTCGGTCTCGACCTCCTTCGGGTAGACGTTGAAGCCCCCCGAGATGATCAGGTCCTTGCCGCGCCCGACGATGTGGACGTAGCCCCGGCTGTCGACCTTGCCGAGGTCGCCGGTGATGAAGAACCCGTCGGCCCGAAACTCGGCCGCGGTCTTCTCGGGCATGCGCCAGTAGCCCTGGAACACGTTCGGGCCCTTCACCTCGATCATTCCGACCGCGTCGGGCCCGAGGGCTGCGCCGGTCTCGGGATCGACCACCCGCAGGGACACGCCCGGCAGGGGGAAGCCCACCGTGCCGGCGACCCGGTCCCCCGCGTAGGGGTTCGAGGTGCTCATGTTGGTCTCGGTCATGCCGTAGCGCTCGAGGATGGCGTGGCCGGTGCGGGCCTGCCATTCCCGGTGCGTCTCGGCGAGCAGCGGCGCCGAGCCCGACACGAACAGGCGCATGCCCCGGGCCGCCTCCGGCGTCAGGCCCGGCTCCTTGAGGAGCCGGGTGTAGAAGGTCGGGACGCCCATCAGGGCGGTCGCCCGCGGCATCAGGCTCAGGATCAGCTTCGGGTCGAGCCGGGGCAGGAACAGCATGGAGCCGCCGCTCGCCAGCACCGTGTTGGTCGCCACGAACAGGCCGTGGGTGTGGAACACCGGCAGGGCGTGGATCAGCACGTCGTCGGCGGTGAAGCGCCAGTACGCGACCAGCGTCCGGGCGTTCGACGCGAGGTTGTCGTGGGTCAGCATGGCGCCCTTGGAGCGCCCGGTCGTGCCCGAGGTGTAGAGGATCGCCGCGAGATCCTCCGGACCCCGGGGCACGTCCGCGAAGGCGGCGCCCGCATCGGCGGCCCGGTCAGCGGCCTCCGCGGCGCTGCCGCCGCCCGCCGCGTCGAGGGTCCAGACCTGCCGGACGCCGGCGGCGGCCTCGGCGAGCGCGTCGCGCCGGCCCGGGTCGCAGACGAACACGGTCGGCTCGGCGTCGCCGAGGAAGTAGCCGATCTCCGCCGGGGTGTAGGCGGTGTTGAGCGGCAGGAACACGGCGCCGGCCCGGACCGCGCCGAGATACAGGAAGATCACCTCGGGGCTCTTCTCGACCTGCACGGCCACCCGGTCGCCGGGCGCGACGCCCGCCGCCCGCAGGGCCGCCGCGTAGGCGCCGGAGCGGGCGATCAGGTCCGCGTACGCGTAGCGGCGCCCGTCCGGCGTCTCGATCACGGTCTTGGCGGGATCGGCGGCGCCGTCCCGCACCAGGGAGAAGAGGTGGTTCGTCATCGTGAGGCTGGGCTATCACGGGCTATGGGTCGCGCGCACCCATAGCCGCCCGGAGGCCCCCTCGGCGAGCCCTTTCCGGCGGCGCGTCGTCCGCGCGGCCCGGTGAGTCGCGACGCCTACGCCTCGGCGAGCACCACGGCCCGGGGCGGCGGCAGCTTGGCGCGCAGCTCCCGAGTCACCGCCGGAGCCGCCACCACGGTGCCGAGATTGGCGTAGGTCTCGTGGTTCCGCTCGATGGCGGCGAGGTCGTAGAGGTAGTTGACCATCAGCCCGTGGGACTGCGCCAGCCCCTTCTTGGAGGTGTCGCCCAGGAAGTTGATCCGGTCGAGGCGCGCGCCGTTGCCGAGATGGAACCGGGCCACCGGGTCGAGGGGGCGCCCGCGCTCGTTCTTGGCGCGCAGGAAATAGGCGGCCGCGGCCGGGATCAGCGCCCGGCGCACCGTCTCGGCCCGGGCCTTGTCGGCCGGCCAGGCCGGGTCGTCCAGCGCCCGCAGGGTCTCGACATCCTCGGGCAGCAGGCCCTGCGGGCTGTCGGCCCGGCGCTCCCGCGCCAGCCACGCCGCGAAGCCCGGCACCGGCGAGAGCGTCACGAAGGTCTTGAGCGTGGGGACCTCGCGGGTCAGGTCCTCGACCACCTGCTTGATCAGGAAGTTGCCGAAGGTCACGCCGGCGAGGCCCTTCTGGCAGTTCGAGATCGAGTAGAACACCGCCGTGGTGGCCGCCTGCGGCTGCAGCGGCTTGCGCTCCTGCGACAGGATCGGGGCGATCGCCGGGGCGATCTGGTCGGTGAGCGCCACCTCGACGAAGATCAGCGGCTCGTCGGCGAGCGCCGGGTGGAAGAACGCGAAGCAGCGCCGGTCCGGCGGCTCGATGCGGGCGCGCAGGTCGTCCCAGCCGGAGATGGCGTGGACCGCCTCGTAGCGGATGATCTTCTCCAGGATGTGCGCCGGCGTCGTCCAGTCGATGTGGCGCAGCACGAGGAAGCCGCGGTTGAACCACGACGCGAACAGGTGCTCGAAGTCGCAGTCGAGGCTGTCGACGGCGTCCATCAGGGCGGGGTCGGCCTCGTCGCCGGCGCGCAGGGCCCGGCGCAGGTCGAACAGGTCCTCGCGCATCCGCACGAGGCTCAGCGTGCCGCCGCGGGCGAGGTTGAGGCGGCGAATCAGCTCCTGGCTGCGCGGCTCGGCGGCCTCGTGCAGGCTGCCGAGGCGGGCGCGGGACGGGGCGGCGCGGTAGGCGGCGATGGCCTCGTCGACGGCGGCGTGGTCCGCGTCGAAGTCGAGGGCGATGGCCCGCAGGAAGGCGTGGCGCTCCGCCTGGCCGAAGCTCGCGTAGCGGTCGAGGATCAGGCGGGCCAGCGCCACCCCGGAGGCCTCGCCGCGCCGAGAGATCAGGTCCTCGCAGAGCTTGACGAGGTCGCCGGCGCTCGCCCGGGGCCCGATGTCGCCGCGCCCGATCCCGATCAGGTCGCGGCCGCGCTCGCTGATGGTCTGAAGCAGGTCGCCGAAGAAGGAGATCGCCGCCATGACCTTCGCACTGACCCCTGTCGACCCGGATTCGAGACGTGTCCGGTCCCGCGACGCCGGCTCGTCGGTCGGGCGCGGACGGAACGGGATCCGGACGCCGGCGGGCGTCCCGATCCGCCCGCCATTCTACGGCGCCGCGGCCGCCGCGACCAGAGCTTGACCGGTCGCCGACACGGGGCTCCCCACGGGGCTCCCCGTGTGCGGGCGCGGCACGACCATCGTGTGACGGGGGTGGTGCGACGGATCCGGACGGTCGTCAGAGCCGCTCGGCCACGGTGGCGAGGTCCGCCCGCTCGCGCCAGTCGCCGACGCCGTGCTGGCGGGCGAAGCGCAGCTCCGCGGCGCGGCGGGCGCGCTCGGGATCGCGGGCCCGCGCGATCGCGACCGAGCCGATCGTGAACGGCACCCCGAGGATCTCCTTGGCGAAGTCGACGCGGTAGTTCGGCATCCCGTACTCCCTGCTGCGGCGGCCCCGGCGCCGTTCGCACGGAACGAAACCGCCCTCTCGTTCGTAGTCCGGTCCGTAAACCTCGCGAGGCCCGGCGCCCGGCGCATCGGTCGCGGCGCCCGCTGGCATGCGGGCGGCGCCGGCTGCGTCTGTTGCATATGGTGCGCCGCCGGCTCCGGTGAAGGGGCCCGGGGCGTCCCGGCAGGGATGCATCGCCGCAGCTTGCCCGGCGGCGCGCTCCGCCCGTATCGCTCGCCGCTCCGATCGCCCTCCCCACACGGACCCGACCATGGCTCTCCCGCGGCGGCCCACCCGCCTGCCCCCGACCCGGCCGTGACCGCACCCCTCGACGCGAAGGCCCGGCTCGGCCTGACGCTGATCGCCGGCGGGGCCGTGGCCAACATCTACTACAACCAGCCGCTGCTCGGCCTGATCGTGGCCGAGTTCGGCGACCGCGCCGCCCTGTGGGTGCCGACCACGGCCCTGGTCGGCTACGGGCTCGGCATCGTCGGGCTCGTGCCGCTCGGCGACGCCCTGCCGCGCCGCGCCCTGATCGTGGGGCAGTGCCTCGGCCTCGCCCTGGCCCTGCTCGCCGTGGGCCTCGCGCCGAACCTCGCCTGCCTCGCGCTCGCCCATCTGGTGGTCGGCGTGCTGTCCTGCGCGGCCCAGCAGGCGGTCCCGTTCGCGGCCGAGCTCGCCCCGGACGCGAGCCGCGGGCGGATCGTCGGCCAGGTCATGACCGGGCTCCTCACCGGCATCCTGCTCGCCCGCACGGCGAGCGGCTTCCTGGGGGCGCATCTCGGCTGGCGGCCCGTCTTCCTCGTCGCGTCCGTGGTGGCGCTCGCCATGGCGGGCATCGCGCGGGCCACCCTCCCCCACACGGTGCAGACGCACCCGCTGCGCTACCGCGCCCTGATGCTGTCGATCCTCCACCTCGCCCGCACGCAGCCGGTGCTGCGCACGGCGAGCCTGTCGCAGGCGCTGCTGTTCGCCGGCTTCAACGCCTTCTGGGCGACCCTGGCCCTGCTGGTCGAGGCGCCGCCCTTCGGCCTCACCGCCGCCGGGGCCGGGCTGTTCGGCGTGATCGGCGTCTGCGGGGCCTTCGTGGCGCCGATCTCGGGCCGCTTCACTGACCGGCGGGGGGCGAAGCCCGTCGTCCTCGGCGGCAGCCTGCTGGTCGCGCTGTCCTTCGTGGTGCTCTGGGCGGGGGGCACGTGGTCGCTCGCCGCGGTGGCGCTCGGCGTGCTGCTCATCGACATCGGCATGAACGGCGCGCTCATCGCCAACCAGACCCGCGCCTACGCGCTGGTCCCGGGCGCGCGGGGCCGCATCAACACCGTGCTGTTCACGACCCTGTTCGTGTTCGGGGCGCTCGGCGCCTATGCCGGTTCGCAGGCCTTCCTGCTCGTGGGCTGGCCGGGCGTCTGCGCGGTCGGCCTCGCCTTCTCGGCGCTGGCCGTGCTCGTGGCGGCCCGCGACCCGCACCCACCGGGGGCCCGGGCTACCTGAGCACCCGCGACAGCCGGCACCAGCCCACCCTGTCGGGCGGAAGTCCGAAGCGCAGGCGCTCCGGGCGCCCGGCGAAGCGCCGCACCGCGATCCCGGACGCCGCGAGCCGCCGGTAGAGGTCCGGCCCGTCGGGGAAATCGGCGGTCCGGAACAGGCAGGTGCCGCCGACGACCCGGCCGCCGGCCCGGGCGATCATCCGGTCGAGGCGGCCCGCATCCGCGGCCCGGGCGCGGGCGGCCTCGACGCGCCAGCCCGCGTCCGACAGGGCCGCGCGCCCGATCGCCAGGGCCGGGCCCGACACCGCCCAGGGGCCCAGCGCCGCGGCGATCCGGGCCGCCGTGCCGGGCTCGGTGACCGCGAAGCCGAGGCGCAGGCCGGCGAGCCCGTAGGTCTTGCCGAAGGAGCGCAGCACCACGGTGCCGGGCCCCGAGTCCGGTGCGGAGACGTGCGGGCACAGGCTCTCCACCGGCTCGAGGTCGGCGAAGGCCTCGTCGGCGACGAGCAGGCCGCCGCGCTGGCCGAGCGCCGCGGCGAGCGCCCGGCGCTCGGCCAGGGGATGGGTCCGCCCGTCCGGGTTGTTGGGATCGACGATCACCGCCACCCGGGCCTCGCCGAGGGCGTCGACGCTCGAGACCTCCGCCACCGCGTGCCCGGCCCGCGCCCAGGCGGCGGCGTGCTCGGCGTAGGTCGGCCCGAGAACCGCGACCCGGGTCGGGGTCAGGAGCCGGGGCAGGGTCTCGATCAGGACCTGCGTGCCGGGCGCGGGCACGACGTGGTCGGCGTCCGGCGCGCCGTAGGCCGCGGCGGCCGCCTCCCGGAGCGCGCGGACCTCGGCGGCCTCGGGCAGGCGCGCCCAGGCGCTGGCCTCCAGCGCGGGCACGGGATAGGGGACCGGGTTGATCCCCGTCGAGAGGTCGAGCCAGGGCTCCGGCGCGTCGGGAAAGGCTTGTCGGAGCCCGCCGAGATCGCCGCCATGCGCGATCGGGGCGGCCTCACGCGCGGGAACGCTCCACACCGAATGGTCCATCTGCCCGGTACGTTCGCCGACACGCTCGCCGTCCTCGCCGTCGCCCTCGGGATCGAGGCGGCGGCCGGCTATCCCGACGCGCTCTACAGGGCGGTCGGTCACCCTGTCACCTGGATCGGCCGGCTGATCACCGCCCTGGAGCGCGGCCTCAACCGCGGCTCGGCGCGCCGGCGGCGGGTCGCCGGCTGCGCCGCGCTGGCGCTGCTCCTCGCCGCGGTCGGCTCGGCCGCCCTCGCCGTCACGGCGCTGGCGGGGCTCGCCGGCCCCCTCCCCGCTCTGCTCCTCCTCGGCCTGCTCGGCGCGAGCCTGCCGGCGCAGCGCAGCCTGCACCAGCACGTCGCCGCCGTGGAGACGGCCCTGCGCGCGGGCGGCCTGGAGGCCGGGCGCCGGGCCGTGGCGATGATCGTGGGGCGCGACCCCGACCGCCTCGACGAGGCGGCTGTCTGCCGGGCCGCGATCGAGAGCCTGGCGGAGAACTTCTCCGACGGGATCGTGGCGCCGGCCTTCTGGATCGGCTGCCTCGGCCTGCCGGGGGGGGCCCTCTACAAGGCGGTCAACACCGCCGACAGCATGATCGGCCACCGCAGCCCGCGCTACGAGGCCTTCGGCTGGGCGGCGGCCCGGCTCGACGACGGCGTGAACCTGCCGGCCTCCCGGCTCGCGGGCCTGCTGATCGCCGGGGCGGCGGCCCTGCGCGGCGCCGACGCGCGCGGGGCGCTCCGGGCCATGGCCCGGGACGCGCGCCGGCACCGCTCGCCCAATGCCGGCTGGCCCGAATCCGCCATGGCGGGGGCGCTCGGCCTGCGGCTCGCGGGGCCGCGGGTCTACGACGGCACCCTCGTCCCGGACGCCCATATGGGCGACGGCCGGGACGCCGCCACCGCCGACGACATCGCCCGGGCGCTGGCCCTCTACCGCACCGCCTGCTGGCTGCAGGGCGGGCTCGTGCTGGCGCTCCTCGCGCTCTGCCTGTCGCTCACCGGCTGAGCCGTCCTCGCGAGCGGAGCGAAGCGCGCCAAGGGCGCGCGACCTCTGAGATCGTGGCGCCGACGGGATCGCTTCGCTCCGCTCGCAGAGACGGCGGCAATTCCCGATCGGGCCTTGGCACGGCCCGCGCACCGGACGCATCGTGGCCGGACGGGGCTGGATGAGGGAGACGCCGATGCGTGCCGTGTTCGTGGATGCCAGCGAGACCCTGGCGGCGGTGGCCCGGCGGCTGCTGCGGCCGGACGATCCGCCCTTCGCGATCCACGCGGATCCCGGAATCGCGCCGCAGGACCTGCCCGCGATCCTCGACGGCGCCGAGACCGCGGTGATCGACCACACCGCCCTCCCCCTCGACGTGGCCCGGGCCTGCGCGGGCCTGAAGCACGTCGTGTTCCTCGGCACCGGCGCCCGCAGCTACATGGACCCGGAGGCGCTCCGGGACGCCCTCGGCGTCACCGTCCACACCATCAAGGGCTACGGCGACACGGCGGTCGCCGAGTGCGCCTTCGCGCTGATGTGGGCCGCCGCCCGCGGCCTGCCCGAGATGGACCGGGCGATGCGCGCCGGATCCTGGCTGCGCACCGAGGGGATCCAGCTCACCGGCAAGACCGTCGGCCTCGTCGGGTTCGGCGGGATCGCGGCCGAGATGGCGCGCCTCTGCCGGGGCGCGGGCATGCGGGTGCTCGCCTGGAACCGGACCCCGAAGACCCATCCCGGCGTCGACTTCGTCCCGCTCGACCGCCTGCTCGCCGAGAGCGACGTGGTCTCGCTCCACCTGCTCCTGACCGACGCGACGCGCGGCTTCCTGTCGGCCGCGCGGATCGCCGCGATGAAGCCCGGCGCGATGCTGATCAACACCGCCCGCGGGGCGGTGCTCGACGAGGACGCCCTGGTCGCGGCCCTGCGCACCGGCCACGTGGCGCGGGCCGGGCTCGACGTGTTCACCGTCGAGCCCCTGCCGCCGGATCACCCGCTGGCGCACCTGCCCAGCGTCACCCTGTCGGCGCACTCGGCATTCCGCACGCCCGAGGCGAGCGACAACCTGATCGGCGCCGCCCTCGACCATTGCCGGCGGATCGCCGCCGGCTGACAGCTGCGCCGCGGGAGCGGCCGCCCCGGTGCTCGGCTCTCCTAGTGCTCGGTGCCCTGCATGTTCGGGCGCGGCTCGCCGCCGTGGTGGTGGATCACGCTGGAGCGCTCCGGGCTCCCCTTCGCGTCGGCGACCTGCTTCCGGGCCGCGGCGGCCAGGAACCAGATGCCGCCGAGCGTCCCGAAGGCGAGGATCATGAGCGGAAATCCCTGACTCATCGCGGTGCCCTCCTCGACGATGGCCCGCGGGCTTGCGGGTCTGCATCATCCTGCCGGTCGTGCCGGCCTGAGGAAGGATAACGCACGAATCCGGACCGTGTTCAGGCCGGTCTCGCGGCCGTCGGCACCGCCCGCCGCGCCGCGTCGCGGCGCAGGGCGGAGAGCACCACGAACATGAGGCCCGCCCCCACGGCGAGGCAGGCGGCCAGGAACAGCATCGGCACGAGGTCGCTCTGGGTCTGGTCGCGGATGAACGGCACGGCGTTCTGGGCGACGAAGCCGCCGAGATTGCCGACCGAATTGATCGCCGCGATCCCGGCGGCCGCCGAGGCACCGCGCAGGAACGTCCCGGGCATCGACCAGAAGACCGGCTGAGCCGCGAAGGTCCCGGCCGCGGCCACGCACAGGCAGGCGAACTTCACGGCGTTGCCCGGCAGGACGACGGAGAGCGCGAGGCCCGCCGCCCCGACCAGCGCCGGCCCGACCACGTGCCAGGTCAGGGCGTTGCCCTGCGCCCCCGTGCGGGCGGCGTGGCGCGGCACCCACCACAGGGCGAAGGCCGTGGCGAGCCACGGGATGATGTTGAGGAAGCCGTTGGTGAGGTTCGAGACGCCGAAGCCCTTGACCACGGTGGGGAGCCAGTAGCCCAGGCCGTAGGCGGCGAGCGGCAGGGAGACGTAGACCCCGGCGAGCATCAGCACCCGCCGGTCGAGGAGCGCCGCGAACGGGTTGCCGTGGTCGACGTGGCCGCCGTCCTCGCGCTCGGCCCGGAGCGTGCGGGCGAGCCAGTCGCGCTGGGCCTGCGACAGCCAGGGGGCGGTCTCGGGGCCGTCCGGCAGGACGAACAGCACCACCGCGGCCATGAGGATCGCCGGCGCGCCGGTGGCCAGGAACACCCACTGCCAGCCCTGGAGGCCGAGGAGCCCGTCGAGGCCCAGCAGCGCGCCGCCGATCGCCGCACCGACCGCGTTGGCGATGGCGCTGGCGATCATGAACCAGCCGATCATCCGCGCCCGGTGCGCTTGCGGGAACCACAGGGTCAGCGCGAACAGCACGCCGGGGAAGAAGCCGGCCTCGGCGGCGCCGAGCAGGAAGCGCAGCACGTAGAACATCGCCGTGCCCTGGGTGAAGCCCAGCAGAACGGTGACGATCCCCCAGGTGATCATGATCCGGGCGAACCAGATCCGCGCGCCGACCCGCTCCAGGAAGACGTTGGCCGGCACCTCGAACAGGAAGTAGCCGAGGAAGAACAGCGAGGCCCCGAGCCCGTAGGCGGTCTCGGAGAGGCCGAGGCTGCCGACCATCTCCAGCTTGGCGTAGGAGACGTTCTGCCGGTCGATATAGGCGATCAGGTAGAGCAGGCCGAGGAGCGGCATGAGCCGCAGGGTCACGGTCCGGACGGTGCTCGCGGCGAGATCCTCCCCGGCGGGGGACGGCGTGGGCGGCATGGGGCGTTCCTCCGGGGGCGTGCGGCCCTTCGTGGCGGGGCCGGCATAACACAGAGTAATCCCTGGCCCGCGCCCCGCCTACCGGGCAAGCGCCAGGAGGCGGTCGCAGTCGACATGGGCCGCGATGTGTCGCGCGAGGCCGTCCAGCGCCGCCTCGACCCCGGCCTCGTAGCCGGCGCCCGCCGAGACGGTGCCCAGGCGCGCGAGCCACGCCGCCCGCTGGGCGTCGTCGGCGAAGAGGCCGTGCACGTAGGTCCCGGCCACGCGCCCGTCCGCCGAGACCGCCCCGTCCGGGCGCCCGTCGGCGAGGCGCAGCAGCGGCCGGGCCGCGTCGGGGCCCGCGGTCGCGCCGATATGCATCTCGTAGCCGGAGAACGGCACGCCGTCGGGCAGGCTCGTGCCGGTGACGGCGGCCAGGCGCTTCTCGGGCGACATCACGGTGTCGACGGCGAGGAGCCCGAGGCCCTCCACGGTGCGCGGCGCCCCCTCGATCCCGTGCGGGTCGGCGAGGCTCTTTCCGAGCATCTGGTAGCCGCCGCACAGGCCGAGCACCCGGCCGCCCCGGCGGACATGGGCGCGCAGGTCGACGTCCCAGCCCTCGGCGCGGAAGAAGTCCAGATCGTCGATCGTCGTCTTGGAGCCCGGCAGCAGCACCAGGGCGGCCCCGGCGGGGATCGGCGTGCCGGGCCGGACCAGCACCACCGACACGTTCGGCTCCGCCCGCAACGGGTCGAGATCGTCGAAATTGGCGATGCGCGGCAGCACCGGCACCGCCACCGTGACGGAGCCGGCCCCGCGCGGGTCCGAGCCGGCGAGGCCCAGCACGTCCTCGGCCGGCAGGCGCGCGGCGTCGGGGAAGTGCGGCACGAGGCCGAGCGCCGGCCAGCCGGTCCGCTCGGCGATTAGCCGCATCCCGTCGGCGAACAGGCTCGGATCGCCGCGGAACCGGTTGACGAGGAAGCCGGCGACCATCGCGGCGTCCGCCGGGTCGATCACCGCCTTCGTGCCGACGAGGCTCGCGATCACGCCGCCCCGGTCGATGTCGCCGACCAGCACCACCGGCGTGTCGGTGGCCTGGGCGAAGCCCATATTGGCGATGTCGCCCGGGCGCAGGTTTATTTCCGACGCCGAGCCCGCGCCTTCGACCAGAACCAAGTCGGCCTCGTCCGCGAGTTGGGAGAAGCTGTCGAGGACGGCGGACATCAGCCGGGGCTTCCAGGCCTGGTAGTCGCGCGCCTTCACGGTGGCGACCATCCGGCCCTGCACGACCACCTGGGAGCCGACCTCGCTCTGCGGCTTCAGCAGGACCGGGTTCATGTGCACGGAGGGTGCCACCCGGGCGGCCCGGGCCTGGAGCGCCTGCGCCCGGCCGATCTCGCCGCCGTCGGCGGTGACGGCGGCGTTGTTCGACATGTTCTGCGGCTTGAACGGCCGGACCTTCAGGCCCCGCTCCGTGAAGGCGCGCGCCAGCCCCGCCACGATCAGGGACTTGCCGACATCGGAGCCGGTGCCCTGGATCATCAGGGCCTTCTTGGGCGCCGTCGCGCGCGGCGGGCTCAGAACTCGATCCCTTCCTGCGCCTTCACGCCGGCGGCGAAGTGGTGCTTGACGCTGCCCATCTCGGTGACGAGGTCGGCGGCCTCGATCAGGGCGGGCTTGGCGTTGCGGCCGGTGACGACGACGTGCAGGTCCGGCCGGCGCGCGCGCAGGGCGGCCAGCACCGCGTCGAGGTCGAGATAGTCGTAGCGCAGCGCGATGTTGAGCTCGTCGAGGACGAGCAGGCGGATCGCGGGATCGGCCATCAGGCCCTCGGCGACTGTCCAGGCGTGGCGGCAGGCGGCGATGTCGCGCGCCTTGTCCTGGGTCTCCCAGGTGAAGCCCTCCCCGAGGGTGTGCCACGCGACCCGTTCGCCGAAGGCCGCCACGGCGTGGCGCTCGCCGGTGTCCCAGCCGCCCTTGATGAACTGCACCATGCCGACCCGCCAGCCGCGGCCGAGCGCCCGCAGCATCAGCCCCAGGGCCGCCGTGCTCTTGCCCTTGCCGGGGCCGGTATGGACGAGGAGCAGGCCCTTCTCGAGGGTTTTGCCCGCGACCTCGGCGTCCTGGACGGCCTTGCGCTTCTCCATCTTCTCGCGGTGGCGCGCGGCGTCGTCGCTCATGCGGAGGCTCCTGTCTCAGAGGTTCGCGGCTTCACGACCAGCGGCAGGCCGGCCACGGTCAGGACGACCCGGTCGGCCCGCGCGGCGAGCTGCTGGTGGAGGCGGCCGGCGGCGTCGCGGAATCGCCGGGCGAGGGCGTTGTCGGGGACGATCCCGAGCCCGACCTCGTTGCCGACCAGCACGAGCGGGCCCGGGACGTCGGCGCAGGCGGCGAGGAGCCGCGCCGTCGCCTCCGCCACGTCGGCCTCCGCCAGGATCAGATTGGTGAGCCAGAGCGTGAGGCAGTCGACCAGGGCCGGTCCCTCGGCCTCGGCGACCGCCTCCGGCAGCGCGAGCGGCACGTCGCGGGTGCGCCAGGCGCCGCCGCGCCGCGCGCGGTGCTGGGCGATGCGGTCGACCATCTCGTCGTCGAAGGCCTGGGCGGTGGCGAGATAGAGCCACGGGCCGGGGCAGGCTTCGATCAGCCCCTCCGCGTAGGCGCTCTTGCCGGACCGCGCCCCGCCGAGGACGAGGGTCATGCGAGGGGTGGGCTGGGGCATGGCTCTCCATCGCCCCAACCCGGTGCGCGGTCAAACCCAGGACCGACAGAGTCAGGGTCTGTGACCTCAGGACCTGCAAACTCGGGACCTGTGGCACCTGTGCCGCGCCTGGACGGTTGCCGGGCGTCTCCGGTCCGACTATAGAACCCCGGCCCAGCCAGAGCGCCCTTCGTCTAGCGGTCCAGGACGTCGCCCTTTCACGGCGAAAACACGGGTTCGATTCCCGTAGGGCGCGCCAGCAAAATCAAGCACTTAGCTGAAATTGCTGATGCGGCTCACACTGGCGTCTCACACAGCCGATCTCGACAGCGTGTGAGATTGCAGCCTGAGCGCGTCAACGTGTGAGACGCTGCTAGCGTGGCCGCCCATGCGGTGGCGGGAACCTTGCGGTTTCATACGATCACGATGCCGCTGTCGTTTGTGATTGGTCCCGGAACCACGGCGAGCCAACTGATCGAGAAATCGTATCAACGGAGCGTGGCAGCATGCCGCACGACGTTGAGAGGTCTCGGGCGGGCGTCACGTTCGGCACCGCGAGGACCATGAGGGGTGCAATGATACGGTTTGCGACTGCTCCCCTGATCCCGGGCACCAAGAAGGAAGAAATCGAGTTACCGATGGCAAATGACGACACGCTCGCTAGGGCCTTGGCCAACGTCCGGCACCAGCGCGAGAGCCTTGAGGCTGAGTACGAGCGCGTGAGCGGCGAGCTGACGAAGCTCCACCTCGCTGAGCGCTCACTTGCATCTATCTTGGAAGGCACGCCGCTGGACGATCCTGCCGAAGATCTATCAACTCGCCGTCGCGCGCCGGCGAGCGAGGACCGGCCTCGTGGTAGTCGTGGCCCCCGAGGACCGCGCGCCAATTCGGCCAAGGGGCGGCTGAAGGCACTGCTTGAGGAGGCTGGCTCTGAGGGTCTGACGCACGCCGAGATCAGCGAGCGCCTGACAGACGTGGCGGCCAACACTCTGAACACGTACCTCAGCGTGATGGCGAACAGCGGCGAATTGGAGCGGCAGGGCGATAAGTACCGGGCTGGTGCTCTGACGGCGAGCGCAGAGGAAGAAGGCGCTGTTGAGCACGATCGGACTGAGGACGATCAGGAAGACAGCGAGAGGGCTGAGGCCGCCGAGTAGGCCCACCAGCCCTACGTGCTCTGACGATAGGTTGCACCTGCCGGGCAGCGACAGCTATGCGGACGCGGGGCCTGTAGCTCAACGGTTAGAGCCGACCGCTCATAACGGTCTGGTTGCAGGTTCGAGTCCTGCCGAGCCCACCAGATTACAGCCAGCCCCGAGGTTGCCGGCGTTCCATCGACGAGAACTGTGCGGGGTCGGAAGTACGGCTACGGAAGGCAGCGTATCCCTATCTTGCTCAGCATATGTGCCGGCCAGGTTGCGCTATCCGTGGTTGTATACAGTGAAATTGTGATCCAGGAAAACAATGTGAAAGATGCGCCCGTCTCGAAAGCCGACAACGGGACTTAATCCGTGATAGCGCAGCGCAAGCATTGCTGCGTCGGCCGGTACATTCGCCGGAATTTCCGTCTTGAAAGAATTGCGTGAAATAATCTCGCAGCCCAGTCCGTGTCGAGGTGCTCCTTGTATGTCTTGCCACGTCATCCGACTGAGCGTAAAAAGTTTAGACGCTAACGATGCCTTGTGTTCATTGTCGCAGCATGCGACACTATAGCCGCTATTTGACCTCATGTACTCAAAAGAGAACTGAGGTGATTGGCGGTTAGTGTTTACAGGTGGGGGCGGAGCGGTAGTTTTTCCAAAAGCCGATTGTTTAGGATTTGAGCCTTTAAACTTGCTCACCGTATTTGCGCCTATAATCGTCGTCTATCTGCGTGGAAAAATATTCTTTCAAAGCATCGATCGTGATGAGGTTGCTACACCCCTCATCGTAGACGTTCTTCCACGGCGGCTCGTCATGCGTCATCTGACGAAGCCGCCAAGCAGAGTACTGACCGTAATAATCATAGACATCATCCATGATCAGCCGATCGGCCAGTTCATAGTTCTCGATATCAAAATTTACCGGAGCCGGGATGGCCTCACGCCCATAAGAGCTGTATGTGTGATACAGCTGCGGCACGACCGGACCGTGCAGCCACGCCTCGATCGGTTCCTCAAAGAGCGGCTGGCCTCGTGTCGCCGTTCCGACGCCTTGCGCATAGTAGCAGAGCTTCTGAAGTTTGAGGTTCGAGATGAGATCGCCAACGCCAGCGTCGGCCTTCGCAAGGAAGTAGCGAGCGATCTCGTGGGCCGTGTACGTGCGCATCGGACGACCCCTCTCCCTGTCTGCCTGTCCAATGAAAGCCAGGAGCCTGTGGATATGTGCACCATATGCACGCTGTCCACAGCTTATAGCACTAGTTCCCTATTTGTTCCACACCTGTAGGTGCGGCATTGCAGTTATGTCACATCCCCTCTGGCGCGGAGAGGAACCGTCTAGTTTTGGACGTGGCGAGCATGCGCAGTAACAGAGCGTACCCGGCCTTGAAGGTTGCCGACGACCACGCCTCCGCTATCCTGCCGCCATGCGTACAGCCCTCGCAGCCCTCGCACTTATCGTCGCTTCCGGGGACGCGCAGGCGCAGAGCGCATCAGACATCGCCGCCTGCCGAGACGTAAAGGACTCGCTGCTCCGTCTGCGGTGCTTCGACGATGTCTCGAAGCCGGCGGCTCAGGCCGCGCCCAGTGCACCTACCGTGGCGACCCAGCCGAAGGCGCCGGACTTCGCCGCCTATGCGGTCGCTCCATACCGCGGACCCATCGGCCTTCCGGATTTTCGAGGCCGTGACCGCCAGCACGCCTCATATCGCACCCGCATCCTGGCCGGTGCCAAGGCCGGTCCGAACTTCGCAGGCCACCTCACCCTTGTGCCTATCGGCTGCGGGGCCGGATGCGTGTTCGTGCCTGTGGTCGATGTTCAAACAGGAAGGGTGTTCGACTCACCGCTTGGGGGCGAGGATCAGCTCTCGCTCGACATGAAATACCAGGTCAACAGCCGGCTGATTGCCGCTCGCTATATCGCGGAGGACCGCTGCAAGTTCGAGGAGATCGTGTGGACCGGCAGTTCGTTCCAACGAGGTGCGGTCAAGGATCTCGGCGAGCGTGAGGTTTGCTGGGCAGCCGATTAGTCCGCTAGCGAGCCTGCGTGTCGCCGCGCCGCGCGACCTCTTAGACGGGCTTCCCCACAGGCAGAGATGCGCTATCGCTCGCAGATGCGCCACTCCCTCGCCGCCCTTCTGATCCTCACCGGCCCTGCCCTGGCCGCCGAGCCAATCGTGGGCCGTGCCTCCGTCACCGACGGAGACACCGTCGTGATCCGTGGGACCCGCATCCGGCTGCACGGCATCGACGCGCCCGAGAGCGCGCAGCTCTGCCAGGACGCTGCCGGGAAGTCCTACCGCTGCGGGCAGGTGGCGGCGCTCGCTCTGGCGGACCGGATCGGAGAGGCGAACATCTCGTGCGAGCCGCGCGATACCGACCGGTACGGCCGCACCGTTGCGGTGTGTCGGAAGGGCGACGAGGACCTAAACGCCTGGATGGTGAGCCAGGGCTATGCCACGGCCTACCAGCGCTACTCCCGCGACTACGTCGGGGCCGAGACCACCGCGAGGGCGCTGAAGCGCGGGCTCTGGGCTGGCACCTTTGATCCGCCATCAGACTGGAGGCGCGCCAAGCGCGCCAGCGGCATCGAGACCCGGCCGGAGATGGAGAAGCCACCGGCGGTCGCTCCGGCGCCCTTACAGGCCGCCTGTGCGATCAAGGGCAACATCTCGCGTAAGGGCGACAAGATCTACCACCTGCCCGGGACGCGGGACTACGACCGGACCGTCATCGCCACGAGCTCCGGCGAGCGCATGTTCTGCAGCGAGGACGAGGCGAAGGCGGCCGGATGGCGAGGTGCGCGAGGCTGACCGCGTCTCATCCGCTCGGCCATGCCACGACTTGCTCGCGGGGCGTGGAGGCGTCCGATCTCACCAGCATGTGAGCCCGATGCGATACTACAGCTCGACGACGGTGAGGCTGACCTGTGCTCGCATAACCAGTCGTCGGTCCTCATCGTAGACCTTGGCAGTCAACGCGTTGACCCCACAGTTATCCGCCTCGTCACGGAGCATCGCGGTTAACGTCCGGCGAATCATCACGCGCAGGGCGTCTCGGTCAGGAAGTTCGACACCCCCGTCTTCTTCGTTTTCGACACTGCTGCCGATTTTGAAGAAGTAGCGCGGCATGCGGTTTTCCCTGATGGTGAGGACGCGTGCCTTTCGGTCATTCTCACCCAAATCTTCAAGCCGACGCCGAGTCACGGAGACGTGATCGGCGGTTGGCAGAATTTAGATTCATGGCGCAAAATTGAAGATTGTAAATATCTGAGCGATAGGGATATTCGTCAAATTCTCTGTTCACGACATATCAGAAATGCGCATTGCGAATGCAGCTGCCGCCTTCTGCTCTGATTGATGCGCCATTACGTTTGCTGCTGGCCTGAGCCGCCACGGATTTTGATTTGGGATCACTGAAGTGACTGAAGCGATCGCTCCTACGGGCTTTCAGGGTAGAGCGACAAATCGCCCTCCGCTGCCGCTGGTCATCGCCTCAGTCGTCGCTGCGATCGCCATCTGGGTGCCGATCTATATGCAGGCGGCCCGACTGATCTGGTTCTGGTGATCCGTTCGGCTGTGCATAGCGTAGCAATTCGAGACGGCAATTATGGATGACGAAGAAAACGACTTCGAGCATTCCCCGCTATCGGGCTTCTTCACGCGCGACGGACACGAGGTCGAGGTCGAGATCTACCGCCTTGCCGGCACGCAGGATCGATGGCGGATGGAGGTGGTGCACTTCTCCGGCTGTTCCCGCTGGCAGGGCACATTCGAATCGGATGCGGATGCCCATGCCGCCTTCCTCGCGACAGTGGAGGCAGCCGGGATCGGTCCCTTCGTAGGTAATCAGCCCAACGCGGTGAGCTGAGTGCCGCGGCATCGCGAAAAGCCCGCGCCGGTGAACCGGGCGGGCTTCTCACCAGAGGCCGTAGTGTCAACGCGGGACCTCTGGTTCGGCGTCAGCGGTTGAGACGGGCGCCTGAGCCGGACTGTAGCACGATGGCCACGAACGAATAGCCAGCGAGTTACCGGGTTGGCTACGCGGCTGCAGCGGCCTTCTTCGATTTACGAGTGTGGGCAGGCTTCTCGGCCGGTGCCGCGGTAGGCTCGACCACCTTCTTCCGGCCCCAGGCCTTGGGCGCCTCCGCAACCGTCTCGTCGGCGGCAGCAGCCTTCGGGGCTGCGTTCCGGCGCTGTGTCCCCAGCCCCGCGTTGCGAGCGAACTCGGCACGCATGGCTGAGTAGTTGGCCGCCGTGGTCGGGTAGTCCCGCGGTAGGCCGAAGCGCTCCCGGTACTCCTCGAACGTCAGGCCGGCGCCGGTCAGGTGCCGCTTGAGGGTCTTGTACGGCTTGCCGTCGATGAAGCTGATCAGCGCGTCGGGTGTGATGGATTTCCGGATCTGCGAGGGGGTCGCCTTCTCTACCTTTGACTCGGCGGAAGCAGCGGCACCCTTGAGCCCGGAAAGAGCCCCATGGACCTCGGCCAGGAGAGGCGGAAGGTCGCCCGGTCGCACCGAATTCTTCGACACATAGGCCGCAACGATCTCGGTGGTCAGTTCAATAAAGTCGGTCTGTTCCGAAGCAAAAATTGTGGGACTCTCGTCCATTTGCAACTCCTCGATAGCTGCGCCACGAACGGGGCAAATGCGAACGATAGTCAAGTGATATTCACGGGTTTCTGCGAGAATGCGGCGGATATCATTCTCCTTCTTGAAAGATTTCTGATTTGTATCAGCGGCAACGCTCGCTTAGCCCCAGTCGCGCAGGTTTCCCATTCGCTTCGGACTCGCGGATGCCGAGGTCCATCGACATGCCACCTAATCCGCAGACCTTGAGGGCCGTAGCCCGAAGGCCGCTCAGGCCCGGGCCCGTGACCTCAATCTGAGCGTGGAAACCAATGTTCGAGGGGCGTCGACTTGGTGACCGAACTCCTCGAAGTGCGCTGGTGCCGCCGCCGCGCCCGCCGCGCAGCCCTTCCACCAGTGGATCGAGGATCTCTAGTCCGCTGTGGGTGATCGACCGGATCGAGCCATGTTGTCAGAAAGCTAACGTTCGGCTGTGCGCCTATTCCAGTCACCAGATGGCTCTCGTGTGCGTCTCCGAAACGGAAATCGCTCAAGCCAGCGGCCAGCACATTTTCGTAGCCGGTCAAGCGTAGCGCCGCCCGCTACGCGCTACCCTTCGAGTCGATTCGGGCTTCCGCCGGGCGCGCGTCACGACCCTCCCGTGACCGTGACCGACCACGCGGAACGACGCCTGGGCGAGAGCCGCTCCCGGTACCCGTGGCCGCCCTGGTCGCGAAGGAGAACCGCCATGAGCAGCACCACCGACAAGATCAAGGGCCTGGCCAACGAGGCCGTCGGCAACGTGAAGCAGGGCATCGGCAACGCGACCGACAACGACAGGCTGAAGGTCGAGGGCAAGGCGCAGGAACTCAAAGGCGGTGCCCAGAAGGCCACAGGCGACGTCAAGGACGGGGCCAAGCATGTCGCCGATAAGGTCACAGGCAAGGCCTGACGCGTTCGACCCGGGGCAGTTTACGCCCCGGGAGCCCCCTATGGTTCCCCCACCGCTTTCGGCCAAGGCTTCCGCATCTCTGAAGATTTTTCCGACGCGCCAGTGATCTAGAAGCCATACGAGGCAGAAGACCTCCTGCGCGCCGTCCCGCCTCAGGGCCAGTATCGGGTGCTAACCGGGTCGGTGATCTGGCTGGCCGGCGGTTCGGGCTATGTCGGACGCGGTCGCTGGCCCGGTGGGATGTTCCGCCGTGAAGCGCTCGAAGGTCGCGCGATCCGTGGCGCGCTTCAGCTTGTCGACGAAGTCTTCGAAATCATGGAGACGGATTTCAAGATCTCGGCGTTGTGCCTCGATGCGGCAGATCTCGCCGTCGCGCCATTCGTCGAAGGCGGTGTTACCGCTGGTCCGTGCCGAGGTGAACGAGGGCCGCTCGCCGGTCATGGTGCCGAGCCTGAAAGGCCGGCGCAGGTGTTCGAGACCCGGCAGGCCGGACAGCCTGAGATCGCGCCCTACGAGCGCCTGCCGCGCCACGAGGGCGAGGCCGGCGAAGCCGCCGACATAGAGCGCGTCGTGGATCCAGGGCATGATGGGCATGGGACAGCTCCTTGCGCGTGTCGGTGCCGTTTGAGGACGGTTGGAGCATGCCGACATGCCGCTGCCGCAGGCTGAACGGGTCGTTTAAGGTCGGGTTAAGCCATCAGGCCCAGTCGACCGGCCGCACTTCGGTCGGAGCCACGAACGCGGTGAGCCTGTCGAGACCGTCGAGGGGCACGTCGAAGCTGCGGCGCAGGCCCCTGGGCGCGAACTCCAGGCTGACCGTGCCGCCGAGCTCACAGCTGGCCCCGCCGGAGATCAAGCGCGTGCCGAACTCGCGCTTGCCGGTCTCACGCACCGGCGGCCCCCGCGCTCCAGCCATTCCAGGGCGAGCCACCTTGCACCGCTCGCGCCGCAACGATTTTCCAGGCGATGCCGACCTGGCCTGCGTCGGTCGGGAGTTTCGCCAGAGCGAGCACGCCGGTGCGGCGCTGCGACCAAAACATCAACGACGGCATGCGCGCCATGGCGGCTCCGGTTCTCTGCGCAGGGCCATCCCCTTCATGGGCGGCCCTGGGGTGCGCCGAAAGTCGCCCTCTGCACATAAGCCCGATGAACCGTGGACCCCGCTGAGCGAAGCCAACGCGCCGGCTCCCACAGGGTTGGATTTCCACAGTCGAAGGAATTTATAGTTGGAAAATCCACTTGCCTTCATATGAGTAAAACAATCTTCTTGTTGACTGGCCTGCAATAAATAGTCAGACCTGCATCTCTTTTTCGTGAATAAGTCCGTATCTCCGCGACGATACAGGCATTCTGGAGCCAGACATGTTCAATCAGCGCTGGAGCCGGCGTGCGCGCAGGCGGTTTACCCTCATAGTCGGGAGTCTAGCGCTTGCCGGGATGATCGGTCCCGCAGCGGCGGCGGAAGGCCGGCTGCGCATCGCCAAGCAGTTCGGCGTCGTCTACCTGCTCCTGAATGTCATCGAGGATCAGAAGCTCGTCGAAAAGCACGGTAAGGAGGCGGGCCTCGATATCGCGGTCGAGTACATGCAGCTCTCCGGCGGCTCGGCCGTGAACGACGCGCTGCTCTCTGGCTCGGTCGATATCGGCGGGGCTGGCGTCGGACCGCTCTTTACCCTGTGGGACCGCACCCGTGGGCGGCAGGGCGTGAAGGGCGTCGCCTCGCTCGGCAACTTTCCCTACTACCTCGTCAGCAATCGGCCGGGCGTGAAGACCATTGCGGACTTCACCGACTCCGACCGCATCGCCGTGCCTGCGGTCGGCGTGTCGGTGCAGTCGCGCATCCTGCAATGGGCGTCGGCCAAGCTCTGGGGCGACAAGGACTTCGCCAAGCTCGACAAGCTCACCGTCGCGATCCCGCATCCTGAGGCAACGGCAGCGATCGTCAAGGGCGGTACCGAAGTGACGGGTCACTTCGCCAACCCGCCCTTCCAGGACCAGGAACTAGCCGAGAACCCGAACGCCCACGTTGTCCTGAACTCCTATGATGTCCAGGGCGGCCCCTCGTCCTCGACGGTCCTGTACGCGACCGAGCGCTTCTACAAGGAGAGCCCGAAGACCTATGCAGCCTTCGTCGACGCCCTCGACGAGGCGGCGAAGTTCGTCACGGCTAACCCCGAGAAAGCGGCCGACATCTACCTAAGTGCGACGAACAGCAAGCTCGACCGAGAATTTCTTCTTAAAGTGATCAAGAACCCGCAGGTCAGCTTCAAGATCGAGCCGCAGAACACCCTCGGCCTCGGCCAGTTCATGCACCGGGTGGGCGCGATTAAGGCGGAGCCGAAGAGCCTGTCGGACTATTTCTTCGCCAGCCCGCGCACCGCCACCGGTAGCTGAGCAGGCGCATGACCCTGACGGAAACGAGCTTCCGCGTCGTGCCTCCGGAGCCGGAGACCGCGGCCCGGAGCGGCCCGGCCACGGCGTCACCCACCTTGCCAGACCCGCTCCTGCGCATCGCGGGCGTCAGCCTCGAATACCGCACGCCAGCGCGGGTCGTGCGCGCCGCGCATCGCATCGACCTCGACGTCTTCGAGGCGGATCGCTTCGTGCTGCTCGGTCCTTCGGGCTGCGGCAAATCCACCCTGCTCAAGGCCGTGGCGGGGTTCATCCCGCCCATCGAGGGTGAGATCACCCTGGACGGCGTGCCCGTGCGGGGACCGGGGCCGGACCGCATTGTCGTGTTCCAGGAATTCGACCAGCTGCCGCCGTGGAAGACGGTGCTGCAGAACGTGGCCTTCCCTCTGCGCGCCTCCCGCCGCCTCGGCCGGCGCGAGGCCGTGGAGCGGGCGCGGCAGGCCATCGACAAGGTCGGCCTAACGTCCTTCGCCAACAGCTACCCGCACCAGCTTTCCGGGGGCATGAAGCAGCGCGTGGCGATCGCCCGGGCGCTCGCCATGCAGCCCCGGGTGCTGCTGATGGACGAGCCCTTCGCGGCGCTCGACGCCCTCACCCGGCGCCGGATGCAGGAGGAGCTGCTGGCCCTCTGGGACGAGGTCCGCTTCACGCTGCTATTCGTGACCCACTCCATCGAGGAGGCCCTGGTCGTCGGGAACCGGGTGGCGCTGCTCTCGCCCCATCCGGGGCGGGTGCGCAGCGAGATCAACAGCCACGCCTTCGATTTGACGAGCCTCGGCAGCCGCGAGTTCCAGGCCGCCGCCCGGCGCCTGCACGAGCGCTTATTCGAGACCGACGGGAGCGCCGCATGACCGCTTTCGCCACGACAGCGCGGACAGTACCGCCGATCCGCCCGGAGGTCGATCGGGTCCTGCCGCCCTTCGTGGAGGCGCCGGTCACTCGCGCCCTGCCGATCGGCGTGCGCCTCTGGCAGCAGAGTTGGCTGCGTAAGGCGCTGATCCTCGCGATCCTGGCCGTGGCCTGGGAGGGACTGGCGCGGTTCAAGGACAATGACCTCCTGCTACCGGGCTTCGCCGCAACCCTGTCGGCCCTGGCCGAGGGGCTGGCCGACGGCGAACTGATCGAGCGCGTGCGCATCTCCCTCGCCGTGCTGGCGCAGGGCTACGCGATCGGCGCCCTCCTCGCCTTCGGGCTGACGACGCTGGCAGTCTCGACGCAGTTCGGTCGCGATCTGCTCTCGACCCTAACCGCGATGTTCAACCCGCTCCCGGCCATCGCGCTGCTGCCGCTGGCCCTACTCTGGTTCGGGCTCGGCAACGGTAGCCTTGTCTTCGTGCTGGTCCACGCGGTCCTGTGGCCGCTGGCGCTCAACACCTTCGCCGGCTTCCAGGGCGTGCCCGAGACCCTGCGCATGGCGGGCCGGAACTACGGGCTGACCGGGCTCGCCTACGTCTGGCAGATCCTGATCCCGGCGGCGCTGCCGGCGATCCTGTCGGGTCTTAAGATCGGCTGGGCCTTCGCGTGGCGCACCCTGATCGCCGCCGAGCTCGTGTTCGGCGCAGCCTCCGGCAAGGGCGGCCTCGGGTGGTACATCTACCAGAACCGCAACGAACTCTACACAGACCGGGTCTTCGCTGGCCTGCTTGTCGTCATTCTGATCGGTCTCTCCGTTGAAAATGTCGTCTTTGCCACCCTGGAGAGGGTGACGGTACGGCGCTGGGGCGTCGTCCGCTGAAGGACTTCCGCGGCCACTCAAGCCGCATTCCGATTTGGCAGACTGCTCCTCAGGCCCCTGCTTCCAAAAACATCTACGATGCTGCCCTGATCGACGATTTTTCCATCCTGGAACACGAGCACCCGATCGGCGAGGTGCTGAACCACGCCCCAGTCGTGGGAAATGAATAACAAGGCAGTGCCGAGCTGGCTTTGGAGGTCGGCCAACAGATCCAGGATCTGCGCCTGGATGCCGATGTCGAGGGCCGACACCGGCTCGTCGCACACGATCAGCGCGGGCTCGGCGGCCAGAGCCCGGGCGATCGCCACGCGCTGACGCTGGCCGCCCGATAGGGCGCGCGGATGGCGATCGAGTACGCAGCCGTTCAGGCCGACTTGGTCGAGGAGCGCCAGCAGGCGCGCGCGCCGATCCTTCGCGCCCGGGTTCGGGAGGTTCTCGGCCACGATGTCCTCGACGCGGTAGCGGGGATCGAAGCTGCTCAGCGGATCCTGCGGGATGTACTGGAGCCTCCGGCGCAGAGGGCGTCGTCGGGACTCAGGAATACCCGACCAGGACTCGCCGAGCAGTCGCACCTCGCCCGCATCCGGCTCGAGCAGACCCAGGACGATCTTGGCACAGGTCGATTTGCCCGAGCCCGAAGCGCCGATGATTCCGAGAACCTCGCCGGCCCGCACCGTGAAGCTGACCTCCTCCAGAGCGGTGAAGGCGCCGATCTTGCCGGGCGTGGCACGCTGCTGTGCGTAGTGCTTGGCGATGCTTCGAACCTCGAGCACGGGGCGCGGCTCGACGGCCACGCGCGACGGAAGCGGGTCGCGCGTGATCGCGGATGTATCGTGGCCGCAGGCGATCCGCGCCGATGCTAAGCGCCCGCCCCGAGAGGCGAAGGAAGGGGTCGCGGCGAGGAGTTGGCGGGTATAGGGATGCCGGGGCTGCGTCAGGACGTCTTGGGTCGCGCCGGCATCGACGATGCGGCCGGCCCGCATCACAATCACGCGGTGCGCGATCCGTGCCACGAGTGCAAGATCGTGGCTGATCAGAAGAAGGCCGGCGCCTTCCTGGACGCGGGCGGCCAGGACCGCGAGCACTTGTTCCTGGATGCCTGGATCGAGCGCCGTTGTCGGCTCGTCCGCGACGATCAGATCTGGCTCGGCCGCGATGGCGGCGGCGATCAGCGCCCGTTGCCGGAGCCCGCCGGAGAGCTGATGGGCGAACTGCCGGGCCCGCTCGGCCGGCCGCGGCATGCCGACCTTCGCAAGCGTCGCGTGGACGCGCTCCGCCAGCGCGACACGGCTAGAGACCAGCCGGTGCTCGGTGAGCACCTCGCCGACCTCCTGGCCGATCGTCCGCAGGGGATCGAGCGACACCAGCGCATCCTGCATCACGAGACCCGTGAAGGTGCCGCGCAGGTGCCGCCAATCGGCCTCTCGGAAAATGCGCGCATCCCGGCCGTGGATCCGGAACTGCGCCGCCTCCACGCGAGCACCGTCGCCCGCGAGGTTCAGGAGGCTGCGCGCCGTGACGCTCTTACCCGATCCGGACTCGCCGACCAAGGCGACGCATTCGCCCGGATGTATGGCGAGGTCGATGCCCTCGACCACGGGTTCATCCCTCTGGGCTGGGAAGGCGATCGACAGGCCACGGACGTCGACGAGCGGTTCGCTGAGCGCGATCATGCGAGACGTCCCTCATAGCGCTTCTGAAGAACGCCCCCAACGATGCTGAAGGCGATCACCGTCAGTGTGATCGCGAGCCCCGGGAAGACGCCGGGCCACCACGCCACCCGCAGCACGTCACGGCTCTCAGCGAGCATCACGCCCCATTCCGGCGTCGGCGGCTGGGGTCCCAGGCCCAGGAAGCTGAGGCCAGACACGACAAGGATGGTATTGCCGATGTAGATGGTGGCGATCACCGGGACCGCGACCAAGACGTTCGGCAAAACGTGGCGCAGGAAGACCTGGAGGCGCCCGAGCCCGTAGATCGTCGCGTGGGTCACGTAGTCGGCGCCGCGCACGAGCTGCGTCTGCGCGCGCACGACCCGGCCGAATTTCGGGATGCCGGCGATGCCGACCGCGAGGGCGATGTTGGCCATACCCTGCCCCAGGAAGGTGACGACCAGCATGGCGAGCAGCACGCCCGGAAAGGACGAGAGCACGTCGAAGAGACGCGACACCACCTCGTCCAGAAAGCGGCTGCGCAATCCCGCCAGGACGCCGAGAAGCACGCCCACGGCGGCACTGACCGCCATGCCGGCCAGCCCGATCAGGAGCGAGTAGCGCGTGCCGTAGAGGGTCCGGGCGAGCACATCGCGCCCGAGGCGGTCCGTACCGAAGGGGTGGACCCAGCTCGGCGCTTGCAGGGTCTCCGACACGTCTCCGGTGAGGGGGTCGTAGCCGGTGAAAAAGCGTGGCCCGAGAGCGACGAGGGCCAGCAGGATGAGGAATCCGGTCGCCAGGATGAAGCGCGGTGGATGACGCAGCCGGGACCGCGTCGCGCGTCTGACCGGGGCCGACGCGCTGACCGTAGACCCCACGCGATCTTCGGACGAGAGCGCGACCGTGGCGGGCGCAGGGTGAGAGAAGGCGGTCATGCGGCCCTGAGCCTCGGATCAATGAGGAGATAGAGGATGTCGAGGAGGGTCGAGGCGGCGACGTGGATGAGGGCAGCGAGCAGAACCACCGCCAGCACCACCGGTACGTCGTGGGTCAGGACCGCCCCGAGCGTCACCGTGCCGAGCCCCGGTCGGCCGAACACCTTCTCGGTGATGACGGCGCCGCCGAGCAGGCCGCCGATCAGCCAGCCTCCGAGGGTCACCGCCGGGAGAAGAGCGTGGCGCAGAACGTGGCGGGTCCGGATCGCGGTCTCGCCGACGCCGCGGGCCCGGACCGTGGTGACGAAGGGCTGATCGAGGGCCTTCTCCATCGCCTCGCGCAGGACCTGGGCCAGGAGTCCGGCGGTCGGCAGGGCGAGAGCGATGGCCGGTAGAACGAGGGCGTTCCAGCTCTTGGCGCCCGCCACCGGGAACCAGCGCAGGGTGAACGAGAACGCCATCAGCAGAAGGATGCCGAGCCAGAAGACCGGCGTGGAGGCCGCGACGAGTTCCAGGCTCGAGGCGAGTCCGCGGGCGATGCGCCCCCGTCCGGCCGTCGCGAGCGCGAGCCCGGCAGCCAGCACGACGGCCAGCAGCCCCCCCGCAAGTGCGAGTTCGACGGTCGGCCCCAGCTGGGAGCCGACGACCTCGATGACTGGCCGGCGCAGCACGTAGGAGGTGCCGAAATCGCCGTGGGCGATGCGGAGCAGGAAGTCGGCGTATTGGGCCGGCAGGCTCCGGTCCAGACCCCACTCGGCGGCGATCGCCTCGCGCAACCCGGGGAAATCAACGTCGCCCGCGAGAATATCCTCGATCCGGCCCGGCAGGGCGTGAAGCGCGACGAAGGTCGCGGTCACGCTTGCCCAGGCGACCAAGAGGCTCGTGGCCAGACGGCTCAGGATGCGGACCGTGATCGAGCGTACCGCCATCGGCTTATTCCCCGGAAAGCCAAACGTCGTAGCCGTTGGCGGGCGAGTCGAGGCCGGCCTCGAAGCCGAGGCCCTCGACGCCCTTGCGGGCCGCTAGAAACCAACTCGGCGCGAACAGCGGCACGATGTACGCCTTCTCGATGCCGAGCGTCTGGATCCGGTCGGTGAGCGCGCGCTTGCGCACGAGATCCGTGGCGGCGAGTGCCTCGTCGACCAGTCCGGTGATCTCCGGGTCCGGGTTCGGAATGTTGGTGTAGAGGAAGCCCTTCGAGCCGAGCATGTCCCAGAGTTCGCGGGCGGCATCAGAGGGATTGTCGGTGTTGGGGTAGATCGCCCAGGTCCCGGCGGCGTTATTCTTGGCGTATTCGCCCGCCGTGATTATGCGCAGGTTGAGATCGAGGCCGATATTCTTGCGCACCGCGGCTTGGATGCCCTGGATCAGCACCTCGCGATTGTCGCGCACGTAGGGCTGCGGATAGCCGACCTCGATCGTCAGGCGCTTGCCGTCCCGGGTGCGGAACCCGGCTGGATCCCGGCCAGTCCAGCCCGCCTCGTCGAGAAGCCGGTTGGCGCCAGCGACGTCCCGGCCCCAGCCGCCGATCAGCGCACGGTTGAAGGCTGGGTTGTCCGGGCCGATAATCGACCACGCCCGCGGGACTGTGCCCAGATAGACCTGGCGCACGATCGGCTCGGGGTCGAACCCGTCGCGCAGGGCGCGCCGCACGCGGACGTCGTCGGCGGGCGCGCGGGTGTAGTTGACGTTGAGGGTGAAGGCCGTGCCGGCGCCCAGCGGCCCCTTGAGCAGGGTGAAGTCCGGCTGATCGGCGAACAGCGGAGCATCCGTCGGCTGCACGCCCTCGATGACGTCGAGCTGGCCCGAGGAGAGAGCGCCCGCCCGTACCGCCGCCTCCGGCAGGAAGCGGATCGTGAAACCATCGAGATAGGCCGGGCCGGAATGGGCAGCGTAGCCGGGCGGCCACGCATAGGCCGTGTTGCGGGTGAACCGAGCCGATTGGCCCCGCACGTAGTCCGCGAACACGAAGGGGCCGGTACCGGCAAGTGCCGGGCCGCCGCCGCAGAGATCGCCCTTGGCAAGAGCCTTCGGCGAGATGATCCCGAGCTTCACGTTGGAGACGGATTCCAGGAAACTCGAATCCGGCCGGGCGAGGATCAGTCTCACTATGTTGGGAGCGACGACCTCGGCCCGCGCGTAGCGGTCGAGTAAAGAGGCTGCGTTAGCGGCGTTCTCCGGCTTCTTTACGAAGTCGAAGTTGGCCTTCACCGCCTCAGCATCGAGCGGCACGCCGTCGTGGAAGATGACGCCGTCGCGAAGCGTGAAGGTGTAGGTCAGGCCGTCCGGCGTGATCGACCACTCCGTGGCGAGCCAGGGGGCGAAGCTCCCGTCCGCGCGCTTGGCCACCAGGGAGTCGATGTAGTTCCGGGCGACGAAGAACGCTGCCTGCTGGGACGACCGGTGCGGATCGAAGCAACTTGGCTCGGTCGCGACGCCCCATGTGATCGTGCCACCGGACTTCGGGGCCGGACCGGACGGCGCCGCGTAAGCTGGCCCCGCAAGCCAAACAGCGCAGGCGGTGAGTGCCGCGGCGCGGTGAACTATCTTTTGCATCAGATTTCACCAAGCCAATCTTATGCGCGCCAGATCAGTACATTGGCGCGACATTGTTTCTTTCAAAGCGATCAAAATCTCGGATTGAAAGCCCGGATCGGTGCGCCGACCATTGGCAGATGTGTAAGATGCAACGCTGCCGCCTGGCAACGCGCGATGTCCCGTTTTCATTGATCTGATAGAATTTTGTATTCTGTTGATCGTTATATTCTCGGTTCTTGGATGGAATTGCTAATATGATCGTCGGCGAGGCATATTTATTTTGGCCGATCCGGCGGATCTTCGGCGCATGTGGCGACAATGCGGATCGCCGGGCACCGTACCGCTCGACGGTCTTGTCTCGAAGACGTGGTGCCTCTGGGGCTGGCCGCGATCGGAGTGGCTACCGAGTGCGCAGCGAGATCTAAGCAGGGTGACCGATGCTGCGAACCTGACGGCCAGACTTCCTCATGACCGGCGTATCGCCCGAGGATCATGATACCGTCGATCAGGTCCGGTCAGGGCCTTACATCCGGCCTTGGGTCCGGGACGAACCCGTCACGGTTCGGCATGCGAACGGCCGCCAAGGATCTCGCGTCGAGCACGGCCCCCTCCGGAACCAGCCCGTTCAGGTGAAGGACGTAGCCCGAGACGGCATAGACATCGTCATCGCTGAGAGATTGCGGGGCATTCATCGGCATCGCGCGGCGAATATAATCGAACAGCGTCGGTGCGTAGGGCCAGAAGCTGCCGACGGTCTTGACCGGCCTCGTCGAGCCAAGCGTACCCTGCCCACCGACGAGCCGTTCCCCGATCCCGCCTTCGCCCCGAGCGCCGTGGCAGGACGCGCACTGCGCCTCGAAGACATCGCGGCCGTGGGCGACGCTGCCGCTTCCCGGCGGAAGCTTCCGGCCGTCCCGGTCGACGTCGATGTTCCAGGCAGCGATCTCCGGCTCCGTCGCCGGATGGCCGATCCCGTAGCGCTCAGCGGACAGGGCGCCGCCGGCGAAGCCGAATATGAGAGCGACGCCGACGAGAGAGCCGAACCTACGCGTAGCCATTGGCGACCTCGCCGTCCGCCGCGATGAGCCAGGGCACGACGGCGTTGTTGTGGTAGAAGGACTTGAGACCGCGCACCGCCGTCAGGTCCTCGAAGCTCGGCTGCACATAGCCGGTCTCGTCGATCGCCCGACTCGCGATGGTCGTCGGCGTCCCGTCCCAAGTCCAAGGTAGGCGGAACCGCGTCAGCGCCCGGTTGAGCACCGGCTCCTGCAGGGATGCGTCCTGCCAAGTCCTTCCGCCGTCGGTCGTGACCTGCACGCCGCGGATTTTGCCCCGCCCGCTCCAGGCAAGGCCAGTGATCTCGTGAAAGCCGGGGGCGATCCGCTGCGTGCCCGAGGGCCGCGTGATGATCGACTTGGCCTCCATCACGAAGGTGAATTGCCGCGCCGTGCCGTCCGGCATCAGGTCGGTGTACTTCGACGTCTCCTCGCGGGAATAGGCCGGCTCCGCCGTGACGTTGAGCCGGCGCAACCACTTCACGCTCATGTTGCCCTCGTAGCCGGGCAGCAGCACCCGGAGCGGGTAGCCCTGCTGGGGGCGCAGCCGCTCGCCGTTCTGGCTGTAGACCAGCAGGGCGTCGTCGAGGCACTTTGCGATCGGGATACTGCGGGTCAGCGCGGCGGCGTCCGCGCCCTCGGCCACGACCCACCGCGCGTCTGGCTTGAGCCCGGCCTCCGCCAGGACCGTCGCGAGGCGCACGCCGGTCCATTCGGCGCAGCTGACGAGGCCGACGAGGTCCGACGCCGTCTTGCCCTTGATCGCCTCGAAGCCCGGGTTGCCCGAGCATTCGAGAAAGTAGATGTGCGACTCCGACGGGAAGCGGCGGATGTCGTCCATCGTCAGGATGAGCGGCGTCTCGACGAGTCCGTGGATCATCAGCCGGTGCTGGGCTGGATCGATGTTCGGGATGCCGCCGTGGTGGCGCTCGTAGAACAGGCCGTTGGGCGTCAGGATGCCGTCGAGATCCTGCAGCGGCGTGCGGCTCGACGCCGAGATGTACTGCTTCAGACCCTTCGGGACGTTGCGGATGACGCCCTCCTCGAAGCGCGAGGGCTGGCCGTAGGTCTGGCTGCCGACATCGGCGCCGGGGGCCTTCATGCTCTCTGGTATACCGGGCGGGCTCGCTTCCTCTGCCCGGGCACCGTGTCCTGCCACCATCCCGACGGCGGCGGCGACCCCACGTCGAAGGAAGCGCCGTCGTGCCGGTATGGTCGTGTTGTCGTCGGTCATGGCTAGTTGATCCGAAATCGAACGTGTCTCCAGCCTGATCATAGTCATGCCGCGCCCCGCACGGACGCATCGTGCCGCGCGTAGAACCGGTCGGCGGGACGCGGGAGGCCAAGATGCTCGCGCAGCGTCGCTCCCTCGTACTCATTCCGAAACAGGCCTCGGCGCCGCAATTCTGGGAGCACGAGGGAGACGAAATCGTCGAGCCCGCCGGGCAGGGTCGGCGGCATGATGTTGAAGCCGTCTGCGCCATGGGCCTCGAAGCGCTCCTGAAGAGCGTCGGCGACCTGGACCGGCGTACCGACGATCGTCCAGTGTCCCCGGGCGCTGGCTGCGCGAAGGTAGAGTTCACGAATCGTCAGGCCCTCCCGCCGGGCGAGGCGCAAGAAGAGGTCCTGGCGGCTCTTGCCGCCGTTGGTCTCGGGCATTTCCGGAACGGGGGCGTCGTCCGGGTAGGCCGACAGGTCGGCGCCGGTGAGCTGCTCCAGGAGTGAGCGGCCGACCACCGGGTGGATCAGATCCTGCAGCGAGGCGAACTTGTCCTGCGCCTCCGCCTCGGTCCGACCGACCACCGGGAAGGCGCCCGGCATGATTTTGAGGTGGTCCGGATCGCGGCCCTGATCGGCCATTCGGCCCTTTACGTCGGCGTAGAAGGCGACCGCATCCTCCAGGGTCTGCTGCGCGGTGAAGATCACCTCGGCGGTGCGCGCGGCGAGCGCCTTGCCGGCCTCGGACGAGCCCGCCTGCACGACCACCGGATGCCCCTGCGGCGGGCGGGGAACGTTGAGGGGGCCACGGACCGAGAAATGCACGCCCTCGTGGGCCAGCAGATGCAGCTTGTCCGGATCGAAGAAACGCCCAGCCTCGCGGTCGCGGACAAAAGCGTCGTCCTCGTATGAATCCCACAGGCCGCGCACAACGTCGACGAACTCTTCGGCCCGGGCGTAGCGGTTGGCATGGGCGAGGTGGCTCTCCCGGCTGAAGTTCCAGGCTTCCCGCGGATCAGCTGAGGTGACGAGGTTCCAGCCCGCCCGGCCGCCGCTCAGATGGTCGAGAGAGGCAAATTTGCGGGCGACGTGGAACGGTTCGTTGTAGGTGGTCGAGGCGGTGGCTACGAGACCGATGCGCTCGGTCACCGCCGAGAGGTGCGATAGCAGGGTCAGCGGCTCGAACTGGCCGACATAGCGGATCGCTGTCCGGCTCAGGGCGTCGAGATCGTCGCCCCGGATGCTGACGCCGTCCGCGAGGAAGATCAGGTCGAACTTCGCCGCCTCGGCCGTGCGGGCAAGGCGCCGGTAATGGGCGGCGTTGATCCCAGCATCGGCTTCGGAGGACGGATGCCGCCACGCGGCGACGTGGTGGCCGCCGGGATACAGGAAGGCGCCCAGGCGCATGTGGTCGCGACGTGCCATGCCCGCCACCTCACGCCGATCCGACGCGGTACTGCCGCGGCGGCGCCTCGCCGGAGATCGCGAAGGCGCCGACCGTGCGGTCGCGGTAGATCCGTGGATTGTGGGAGGCGATGGTACGGGCGTTGCGCCAGTACCGGTCGAGGCCGGCGCCCACCTTCACCGCCGAGGCGCCCAGGGCGTCGAACAGGCTCGTCGTCGCGGTCAGAATCAGATCGGTCACCACGCCCACCGCCTGGTTGACCTCGACATCGGCCAGCGTCACCTCGCGCTCTGCGTCCGGCGATCTGGCCCGGTGCGCGTCGTACACCCTCTGGATCGCCTCGGCGGCCTTGAGCACGACGGCGCCCGCCGCATAGGCGTTCGCGCGGACACGGCCCACCACCGCCTGGATCTGCGGATCGTCGGCGGTACGCCCGGCATTACCGTGGCTGTAGACGCGGGTCCGCTCTGCCACAAGCCGCGCCACGTCGTCCGCTGCCGCCCGGCCGATGCCTGCAAGCGTCGCCAGATGCACCAGTTGGAAGAACGCCATCGCGTAGGGGAAGCGGGCTGGGTCAGGCTTGATCAGCGCGGGATCGAGCGCCACCCCCTCGAAGGTCGCGGTGCCGCTGGCGGTGAGCGCCTGCCCGAACCCGTCCCAATCGTCCACGATAGTGACGCCCGGGGCGCGCACCGGCACGGCGGCCGTCACCGCCCCGCCGGCCTCATCCTCGGCCGAAAGGTGGATGTAGTCCGCGAAGAGCGAGCCGGTGGTGTAGAACTTCCGCCCCTCGACCACGAGACTGCCGTCGCGCCGCCGCACCTTCGTGTCGAACGCGCCGACCTTGGCCGGACCTGTTTCCGAGACACCACTGCCGATCGTCTCGCCCGCGCCGATCCGCTTTATCCAGGCTGCGCGCCATTCTGGCGTGGAGGAGCACAGCGCGTCTTCAGTGAAACCGAAATGTGCCCGCAGCGCATTGGTGACGTTCGAATCCGCGGCCGACAGTTCAATGAGCAGAGCGAAGAGTTCGGGCAGACTGGCGCCGTGGCCGCCTTCCTCGGGGGCCAGCCGCAGGGTGGTGAAGTTCGCTTCCCGCAGCCAGCCGATCTCGGCGTGTGGCAGTCCGCGGGTGCGATCCCGCTCGACGGCGGTGGCGCGGATCTCGGAAAAAACAGGGCGGAATTTGTCCGCCAGGGCTTCGTAGCGCGCGCTTGGCCCCGCACCCCAGCCCGCATCCGTTTGCGACATGGCTTCGACTTTCCGAATCCCGACACCGCCCCGCGGGCGTTTGCCAGAGGAATCGGCGAGGCGTTCCGCTATCTCAAGCCTGATTTTTCATTTGACACTAATTTTGGGATTAACGCATCTTCAGCCGCCTAACACGAGAAGTTTTATTTCTTGATGACGGAAATTGACAAAAGTACATTCTCCTCCAAAAAACCCGCAAATCCTTTTAGGATTTTGCCATGGCCGCAGAGACGAAAAGAAATATTTCTTCCCCAAACGGTTTTGCAGAGCGGAAATCTCCCATGCGCGCCACAAATCGAAAACACGTTTCATTGACCCGGTGTATCCTGTCGGCATTCAATAGATCCGCTTCGTGGCTACCAGGCCCTGCTTCTTCTTCCGCTTCGCGAGCGTTTGATGACCGACGACACAACGGGCCGGTTCGGCCCCTCCCGCCGCACGCTTCTGCGCGGCGGGCTCGGCGGGGCGGCTGCCTTGGCGCTAGGTGCCCCGGCTGTGCGCGCGGCGCCTCGCGAGCTGAAGATCAGCATGCAGCGCTCGTCCGTGCTGTTCACCGTGCTGAAGGTGAAGGGGACGCTCGCCGAGCGCTTGGCGCCCCTGGGGTTCACGCCGAGCTGGCACCTGTTCACCAGCGTGATCGAGCCCATGTCGGCAGGCGCCGTCGACATCCACGCCGACGTCGCTGACGCCGTCCCGATCTTCACCCAGTCCGCCAAGGCACCGCTGACCTTCTACGCCCGCGAGCGCGGCGCGCCCGCCGCCGAGGCGATCATCGTGCCGGCGGACTCGCCGATCCGCACGATCGCGGACCTGAAGGGCCGCACGGTCGGCGTCTCGCGGGGCTCGGGCAGCCACTACGTGCTCGCCGCCGCCCTGAAGCAGGCGGGCCTGAGCTTCGCCGACATCAAGCCGGCCTATCTCCAGGCGCCGGAGGGTGCGGCAGCCTTCGAGCAGGGCAGCCTCGACGCGTGGTCGATCTGGGACCCGTTCCTCGCCTTCGCACAGGCCAAGCGTCCGGTGCGGGTCATCGCGGACGCCACCGGCCTGACCAGCTACCACCGGTACTACCTCGTCAACGACAGCTTCGTCGCCGCGCAGCCGGATGTCGTAGCCACCGTCTACGGGGCGCTGGTCGAGGCCGGCGCCTGGATGCGGGCGAACCCGCAGGAGGCGGTGGCGCTCCTCGCTCCGATCTGGGGCGACCTGCCGCCCGCAGTCGTGGCCGCCGCCAACAGCCGCCGCACCTACGCGGTCGAGCCCGTGGAGCGCGCACAGCTCGGCGAGCAGCAGGCCATCGCCGACGTATTCTACGAGGCCAAGCTCATTCCCCGCCGGATCGACGCCACCGACGTGCCGATCTGGCAGGCCCCCGTAGGCCGGGGCTGAGGCCATGGTCGGAACGACCGACACGCCCCGCTTCGGCATCTGGGCGGCCGTGCACGGCTCCAGGGCATCCCATCACGACCCCGACGAGCCGGACGACGCCAGCTGGGACCGCAATCGCGCCCTGGTCCTGGAGGCCGAGGCCCTGGGCTTTGACTCCGTGCTGGTCGCCCAGCACACGATGAACCCCTACGACGGGGAACGCGACCAGCTCGAGGCATGGACGGGAGCGGCCGCGCTCGCGGCGCTCACCCGGCGCATCGAGATCATCGCGGCGATCAAGCCCGGTCTCTACCACCCGGTCGTGCTCGCCAAGATGGCGCTCCAGATCGAGCACATCAGCGGCGGCCGCTTCGCGCTGAACCTCGTGAACGCGTGGAACCGGGCCGAGTTCGAGCGGGCCGGCCTGCCGTTCCCCGCGCACGACGACCGCTACGCCTACGGCCGCGAGTGGATCAGCATCGTGGATCGGCTGATGCGCGGCGAGCGCGTCACCGGCGTGGGCGCGCATTTCCGGGTCGAGGATTACCAGCTCCGCCCCGCCGGCACGTTCCGGAAGCGACCGACCATCTATCTCGGCGGCGAGTCCGAGCCCGCCCGGGCGCTGGCCGCCGACCACGCGGATGTCTGGTTCATCAACGGCCAGCCGTTGCCCGAAGTCGCCGCCCTGATCGCCGACGTCGCCCGCCGGCCCGCCTCCAACGGCCCGCTGCGCTACGGCCTCTCGGCCTTCGTGATCGCCCGGGCGACCGACGCGGAGGCAGAGGCAGAGCACGCGCGGCTCCTCGCCCTGGCGCAGCGCGACGCGGACCTTCGCGCCGACACCCGCGCCCGCACCGACCAGGCCAGCGTGATGTTCGCCAAGACCGACGCCGCCGCCAGCCGGCATGTCGGCACCAACGGCGGCACGGCCGCCGGGCTGGTGGGCAGCTACGCCACCGTGGCGGAGCGGATCCGGGCGTTCCACGCGGCCGGCATCGACCTGTTCATGCTGCAGTTCCAGCCGTTCGAGGCGGAGATGCGCCGCTTCGCCGAGCAGGTCCTGCCGCGCGTCCGCTGATCCGGAGACTTCGATGAGCGCACGCACGCTGCATCTCAACGTCAACCTGCTGCATTCGGGCGTCTACCCGTCCGCGTGGCGGCTGCCGGACAGCCGGCCGGACGCCTTCGTCGACATCGACCACTTCGTTCGCGTCGCCCGCGTCGCGGAGCGGGGCAAGCTCGACGCGATCTTCCTGGCCGACACGCCGGCGATCAACGACCGGATCGACTACCGGCCGTTCAACGCCCTCGAACCCACGGTGGTGCTGGCGAGCGTCGCGGCAGCGACCAGTCATGTCGGCCTCGTGGCGACCGCCTCGACGACCTACAACGAGCCCTACAACCTCGCCCGCCGCTTCGCGAGCCTCGATCTCGTCAGCCGCGGCCGTGCCGGCTGGAACGTGGTGACCACCGCCGACGCCGCGGCGGGCCGCAATTTCGGCTTCACCGGGGCCTCGGAGCACGGCGCCCGCTACGCCCGGGCGCGGGAATTCACCGAGCTGGTTCACGCCCTGTGGGACAGTTGGGAGGACGACGCGTTCGTCGGCGACAAGGCGGGCGGGCGGTTCGTCGACATCGGGAAGGTCCACGCCGTCCGACACCGCGGCGCCCACTACGCGGTCGAGGGACCGCTGACCGTGCCGCGCAGCCCGCAGGGCCGCCCGGTGACCTTCCAGGCGGGCGGCTCGGAGGACGGGCGCGAGCTCGCCGCCGCCACTGCCGACGCGGTGTTCTCCCTGGCCCAGACCATTGATGACGGTGCGGCCTACGCCCGGGACCTGCGCGCCCGCGCGGCGCGCTACGGGCGCGGACCGGACGCGCTGGTCATCCTGCCCGGCCTCGCCACGGTGATCGGCTCCACTGAGGCTGAGGCGCGCCGACGCCAGGACGCGCTCTGGGACCTGGTGCCGGTCGAGTACAGCCTCGCGCGACTCGCCGGGACGCTGCGGATTGATCCCGCGCTGCTGGACCTCGACCGACCGCTTCCGGACCCGCTGCCGCTCCCGCCGGATGCCAACCACACGATGTTCCTCGGCACCGTGGCGCTTGCCCGGCGGGATGGCCTGACCGTGCGTCAGCTGCTGCGGGCATTGGGTGGCGGCGTTGGCCACCGCATCGTCGTGGGGACGCCGGAGGCGATCGCCGACGACATCGAGGCCTGGTTCCGGGCTGGCGCGGCCGACGGCTTCAACCTGATGCCGGACGTACTACCGGACGGGCTGGAGACCTTCGTAGACGCGATCGTTCCGATCCTCCAGCGGCGCGGCCTGTTCCGACGCGACTACGCGGGCGCGACGCTGCGCGATCACCTCGGCCTCCGAAGGCCTGCGAGTCGCTACGCGGCCGAGGGTGCCTCGCTCTCCGCATGATGCGGCGAGCTGCCGATCGGTCTTAGCCAACCGCCGAGCGACTTGTTTCCCGAGACGCATATTGCCAGACCGGCTGGCGTCGATCGTTCAAAAAATAGACGGATATGCCGTTAAAACGGGCCATATCGGAAATTATTTCTCCTTCGAGCGAATTGTATTTCGTATATACCGAACAGGATTTATGGTCACGCTAGGTATTGTGCTCGTGAAACCGCAGTTTCGGATGTTTTCCGGTATATGTCCGCTTCTCAGCCTGGTCGCGACGATCGTCACACTCGGCCTCTGCTTTCCAAAAGACGTTCATGCTCAAGATCGCCTAAAGATCGGCCTGGCTATCCCATCGACGGTGACCGACGGCGGCGTTCAGGCAATCGCCGAAGAACTCGGATTTTTCAAACAGGAAAATCTGCAGGTCGAGTACGTCGTCCTTCCTGGTGCCGGTGCACTATTGCCGCAATTGCTGCAAAAAACCATCACCATAGCGTTGCCACTGCCCGAAACGCTGCTCGCCTCGCATAAGCCAGCAGAGCCGCCGCTCCCCGTCGCTTACTTCTACAATGCAGGGCCGCGCAACACGCTTGAACTTGCCGTGCGGGCAGACTCCGACATTCGGAGCCTGGCCGACTTGAAAGGCAAACGGATCGGCGTTGGCGCGCTGACCTGGGGCACGATCCCACAGACACGCGCCTTGATGCGCTCGGTCGGCCTGGAGCCCGGGCGGGATGTCAGCATCGTCGCCGCCGGGGTGCTGGGCGCGGGCTTTCACGCCCTTCGGGAGGATCGGGTCCAGGCGCTCAACTTCAACAGCACCTGGATCGACATCATGGAAGATCAGGGCATTCAGGCGCGCCGTTTAAGCTACCCACCGGTCTTCCGAAGCATGGTGGTCAACGGCTTCCTCGCTCACCGGTCGACGCTCGAGCAGGATCCGGGGCTTCTCGAGCGCTTCGGTCGGGCTTGGACGAAGGCCCTGATCGTCTGTGACGTCAATCCGAAGGCGTGCATCGAAGCGTTCTGGCGTCGAAGCCCGTCCATGGCGCCTCAGGCGGAGCGCGAGAAGGCATTGGAAGCGAGTGCACGCCTGCTTCGGCGGTGGATCGAGCCGATCATGCGCGACGAGGCCGGGGCGACACGCGTGCCCGGTGCTTTCGATCTCACGCGCATCGGCGCGTATGTCCGCGAAATGCATCGATACGGCGAGTTCGCGACGGCCGACCTGCCCCTGGACGCCTATTTCTCGAACGCACTCGTGCCTGGCTTCGCTCAGTTCGACCGGGCTGCCCTTGAGGCGAAGGCGCGGGCACTTCGATGACGGCTTTGCCGGCTTCCGAGCACGTGCGCATCGACACCGTCCGGTTCGCCTATGGCGGATCGACCGGAGCGCCGATCTTGCAGGACCTGTCGCTCGCGGTGCAGCACGGCGCATTCGTCGCCATTCTCGGGCCATCGGGCGGCGGCAAGTCGACGGTGCTGAAACTTCTGTCCGGCCTCGTCAGCCCCCAAGGTGGGACCATCCAAATCGACGATACGCCGGTAACCGGTCCGCGCCGCGACGTCGGGACGGTGTTTCAGAAGCCGATGCTGCTGCCCTGGCGGACAGTGCGGGACAACGTCCTGCTACCGGCCGGTTTCGCCCGCGCGGCGACCGCCCGTGAAGCCGCGCGCGCCGACGCCTTGCTGGCGACCGTCGGCCTCTCCGATAGCGCGGGCCTCTATCCAGGTCAGCTCTCCGGTGGCATGGCCCAGCGGGTCGGCCTGGCGCGGATGCTTCTGCACGATCCGCGCCTGCTGCTGCTCGACGAGCCTTTCTCGGCCCTCGACGCGATGACCCGAGAGCATCTCTCCCTGGAACTGCAGCGGCTCTGGATGGAGGAGCGCCGGACGGCGCTCTTCGTCACTCACTCTATCCCCGAGGCGCTGTTCCTAGCCGACCGGGTCGTCGTGCTCGCGGGGCGGCCGGGCCGTATCCTCGCCGACATGCCGATCCCTCTCCCGCGTCCACGCACCCTCGAGACGATCAGCGAGCCGCACTTCGGCGCGCTCGCGCTCGAGCTTCGCCGGCTCTTCGACACGGCTGCTCGACAGGGAACCCTCGCGGCATGACGATCCTGCGCAGCGTCGTCCCGCCTCTGATCACACTGGTGCTGGTGCTGGCGGTCTGGGCTTACGCGACCGGATCGGGAGGGCTTCCAAGCTATCTCCTGCCGGATCCGCTCTCGGTCGGCAGGGCCTTTTGGGCAGGGCTCGCCAGTGGCGAGTATGGGCCGCACATCCAGTTTACCCTGACCTCGACGCTCCTCGGCTACGGCATCGGATCGATTGCGGCAGTGGCTGCCGGCATTCTCGTCGCCGAAAGTCGGACTTTCGAACGCTTCGTCTTTCCCTACATCGTGGCGATCCAGGCGATGCCGAAGGTCGCGCTCGCGCCATTGATCCTCGTCTGGTTCGGCTTCGGTCTCGCCTCCAAAGTCGTACTCGTCGCCCTGATCTGTTTCTTCCCGCTCCTCGTGAACACGATCGCGGGCATTCGTCGAACCGACCCTGAACTGATCGATATGGCCCGGTCATTCTCTCGGCCGCGCTGGTGGATCTTCCTGCACGTCAAGCTTCCGGCGGCCGCCGGTGCGATCTTCGCGGGCCTCGAGATCGGGATCGTACTGGCGCTCATCGGGGCGATCGTCGGCGAGTTCGTCGCCGCCGAGAAGGGCGTCGGTTATCTGATCGGCTCGGCGACTGTGAACATGAACGTGCCCACGATGTTCGCGGGTGTTCTGATGCTGGCAGGGTTCGGCATAGTCGGTAGTGCGCTCGTCCGCCTCGCCCAGCGGCGCATCGTGTTCTGGGAACAGACGACCGGTCAATCGGCAAAGGGAGAACGCGCGTGAGCCTGGATATCGAGCTGCCGGACGCACTCGCCTTCGCCTCGGCCTCCGAGCTGGTACGACGTCTGGAAGCCCGTGAATTCACAGCCCGCGCTCTGCTCGAATTTACCCTCGCGCGCGTCGACCGCCTCAATCCCGAGATCAACGCGATCGTCTTCACCGATCTTCCCGCGGCGCGCGAACGCGCGGACCAGGCCGATGCGGCGATGGCCCGCGGCGAAAGCTGCGGACCTCTGCACGGGTTGCCGATGACCGTGAAGGAGACGAACAACGTCGCCGGATGGCCGACAACCTACGGCGATCCCGCCATGGCGCGCTTTGTCCCGACGCGGAGCGCCGTCATCGTGGAGCGGCTTAGGGCGGCCGGCGCGATTATTTTCGGCAAGACCAACGTGCCGATCCATGCACTCGACTGGCAGAGCTACAACACGATCTACGGCACGACGCGCAATCCCTGGGATCTCGATCGGACGCCGGGCGGCTCGTCCGGGGGCTCGAGCGCGGCCCTCGCTGCAGGTCTCGTATCGCTCGAGATCGGGAGCGACGCAGGCGGTTCCATCCGCTTCCCGGCACATTTCTGTGGCGTCTATGGTCACAAGCCGACGCCCGGTATCGTCCCCGTCTCCGGCAACGAGCGCGGAGAGAGCCTCGTCGACAACGACCTCGTAGTGAGCGGTCCGCTCGCCCGGACCGTCGCTGACCTCGAGCGCGCACTCGACGTCATCGCAGGACCGGCGGGACCCGCAGCGAAAGCCTGGCGTCTGGATCTCCCGCCGCCGCGGGCGCGGCGCTTGGCAGACTTTAGGGTCGCCTACGTGACAGACTCGCCTATCGCTGAAGTGGACGAGCCCGTCCAAGTCGCGATCAGAGCGTTGGTGGAGCGCCTGAAGACTTTTGGAGTCCGGGTCACGGCGGACACGCTACCGTTCGACGATCATGTGGCGCATCACGCTACCTATCTTCAACTCCTACGCGGATCGGCTTCGGCCCGCCTCCCGCAGGCGGTCTTCGAGGATGCCGTTCACCGCCTTACCGAACCGGGTTCGAATGCGACGCCGTACGTATTGCGGATGGCACAGGCGCATGCGCAGCGCCATCGCGACTGGATCATGGCGGAAGAGCGGCGCGCCGTGCTGAAGCGGGACTGGGCGACATTCTTCGAGAGCTACGACGTGCTTCTCGCTCCAGCCACCGTCTGCGCCGCTTTCCCGATCGACGAAGCCCGACCTCGGGAAGAGCGCGTCTTACAGATCAACGGACACGCGGTCGACTATAACGATCAGCTCTTCTGGGCCGGGCTAGCAACGCTGCCGTCCCTGCCCGCGACCGCCGTCCCGATCGGCTACGACGCTCACCTGCCTATCGGGATTCAGGTGATCGGGCCATATCTCGAAGACCGGACGACACTCGCGTTTGCCGCCGAGATCGAACGTCTGCATCCGTTCGTGGCACCACAGCGGTTTGCGCCGCCGGCCGAGCGCTGACAAGTCGTCGAGCTGGAGACGAGAGGCAAGCTCTACCATTCACCAAAGTATGCTTCTACGCGACTGCTACTCTCGGCCGTGCCTGAAGGTCGAACATGGGCGTGGCGCCACCTGCGGTGCTACATGCGCCTTCGATGAAGATCGTGACGCAGCTCGGCGGACGGGGGCATAAGTTGCCCGATCGCGCCGCATTCTTTTCCGTCAAGTTGCAATTGCGCGATGACGGCCTCCTGGGTGCGTCCGGCTTAGTCGGGGCGATCGGCCAGGGAAGAGCTTCTCGCGCAGCGTGCCCTCGCCATAGGCGGTCTTGAAGGCCCGCCGGTTCTGCAACTCGGGGACGACGAGATCGACGATCGCGTCGAGGGACTCGGGCATGACCGTGCGCACTAGGTTGAAGCCATCGACATCGGTCTCCGCAACCCAGGCAAGAAGTTCGTCCACCACCTCGACGGGCGAGCCGACGATCACCGGGGCCCGTGCCCCGGCGGGAGTGAAATCCAGAAGGTCGCGCACCCGCGTCGGCTGCGCGGCGTCGCCGGCGAGATGCTTTACCGTCGACTGAATCGCGTTCGTTTTGACGAATGGCAGGGGGGCGTCGAGGCCAAGAGTGGCGAGATCGATCCCCGTCCAGCCGGAGACGAGGGCGAGCTGGCCGGCGGCGTCGAGATAGCCGCGATAGTCGTCGCGCAGGTCCCGGGCCTCTGCGGCCGTCGGGGCGACGATCAGCGTGGCGCCGAGGAATGTTAAGATGTCGTGGGGCGCACGCCCGGCCGCCTGCGCCGCCTCGCGCACGCCCCGGACAGCCTTGGCGGCCGCCGCCTTGGTCGGCCCGTTGAGGAAGACGCATTCCGCGTGGCGCCCGGCGAAGCTGGAGCCTCGCGCAGAGGTCCCCGCCTGATAAAGCACCGGCGTGCGTTGCGGGGACGGCTCGGAGAGATGCCGCCCGTCCACCGTGTAGTATGGCCCGTCGTGCCGGATGCGATGCACCCTATCGGGGCGGGAGAAGATCCCGGCTTCCCGGTCGCGCACGACAGCGCCGTCCTCCCAGGATCCCTCCCACAGCTTATAGACCGCGGCCATGAAATCCTCGGCTGCCTCGTAGCGCTCGTCATGTGCTCGAGACGTCGCGAGGCCCATGCCGCGGGCGCCACTGTCGAGGTATCCCGTCACGATGTTCCAGCCGACGCGGCCCTGCGTGAGATGGTCGAGGGTGCTGAACCGGCGGGCGAACTGGAAGGGGTGCTCGTAGGTGAGGTTGGCCGTGATGCCGAACCCGACATGGCGCGTCACATGCGCCATGGCCGAGACGGCGAGCACCGGGTCCGCGCTCGGCGCCTGCGCACCTGCGCGGAGCGCCGCCTCCGGGCTGCCGCCGTAGACATCGTAGATGCCGAAGACGTCGGCGATGAAAATACCGTCGAGGAATCCGCGCTCGGCGGTCTGAGCGAGGTCAGTCCAGTACTGAAGCCGGTTGTACGCGGACTGATTGTCCCGGGGATGGCGCCACAAGCCGGCCCAGTTGTGGGACGGGGCAGCCATCTGGAAGGTGTTGAGGCGCAATTCACGCTGCAACGTCATCCGCTCCAGTCCATTCCCTTGGCTCGACGCACGGCTTTGTTTGAACCCCAGACAGCCACCGAGTCAAATTTCGTTCGGAAAAAAGAACGATGCGATTGACCGTCCCCTGGAGACGACAGTATGGGTCGAACCAGCAAGCCTCTCCTTTACGCCTGACGGAATTGGGCCGGCGGGAGGCTTTTAGGGACGGCGTCGCTCGTTCGACCGCGTCCCATTCCAGCCTTTGGGGACCGACCGTGCGCGTATGCATCCTCCGCCTCCTCGCGGCCGTCGGCTTGGCAATGAGCGCGAGCAATCCCGGAACCGCGATGGCGACGGATGCGACGACGCGGATCGGATTGCTCGCCCCGCTCTCGGGTACCGGCGGTCCCTACGGCCGGGAGGAAGAGCGCGGCGCCCGCGCGGCAGTGGACGTCGTGAATGCGGCGGGGGGCGTGCTCGGCCATAAGCTCGAGCTCATCGTCGCCGATGACGAGAGCGTCCCAACTTCGGGCGTCGCCGCGGCGCGCAAGCTGATCGATGTCGACGGCGTCGCGGCCATCGCCGGTGTGTGGAGCAGCGCAGTGGCGCTCGCCGTACGTCCTGTGGCAATCGAGAAGGGCATTGCGCTCTTCGTCAATGGCTCCGCCGACGAGATTACGCAGGGCGACACCAAGGGGCTCGTCTGGCGCTTCCAGACCACCGGCAAGGCCTGGGGCACGGCGTTCGCCCACGTGGTGAGGAAGGACGGGGCCAAGACGGCCTCTCTACTCGTGCTGCAGACGCCGTTCACGCTCTCGACCGTCCAGCCTTTCGTCGACGCCTTTAAGGCGGACGGGGGCAAGATCCTCGACGTGGTGAACTTCAACCCGAACCAACCCTCGTACCGCACGGAGGTCGAGAAGGTTTTCGCCAAGGAGCCGGACGCGGTCTTCGTTGCCAGCTACATCCCGGAGTTCAGCGCCATCGTGAAGGAGGCGTTTCGCTCCGGGTATACGAGCAAGCTCTATACGTTCAGCCACGCGGCCGACAGCCAAGGCGCCTTCGTGCGCAACGTCGGCAAGGAAGCGGCAGAGAGCGTGAACCACGTTCAGGCGGTGCCGGTCGGCGATGCCGGAGCCTACAAGATCTACCTGAAGGCGACGAACCAACCGGATGGGACCATCGTGCCCTTCGGCGCGAACGTGTTCGACGAGATCGTCGTCCTGGCCCTCGCAATGGAGAAGGCCAAGAGCGTCAAGGCCGCCGACTTCACAAAGACCATCGCCTCCGTCGCCAATGGGCCGGGCCCGAACGTATCCGATCCGGCGGAGGCCCTCGCGCTCGCCCGCGACGGCAAGCCATTTCGATACAGCGGGGCCGCCGCCGACTTCAGGTTCACGCCGAATGGCGACCAGACGGATCTCGATTACGGCCACTTTCGCATCGTCGATGGCGTGAGCCGCCGCGTCGGCACGACGCGGTGAGTCAAGCGACACCGGCAATGCTGGAGGCCGTCGGCGTCCGTGTCCGCTTCGGCGGCTTCACGGCGCTTGACGGGGTTGATGTGGCGGTTCGGGCGGGTTCGATAACCGGCCTCGTCGGGCCGAACGGCGCGGGCAAGTCCACGCTGTTCGACGTGCTCGTCGGCCGGCGGCGGCCCCAAGCGGGGGCCGTGCGCCTGATGGGCCGCACTGTAACGCGGATGCCGGTCCAACGCCGGGCGCAGCTCGGCTTGACCCGGACCTTCCAGATCTCCCGGGAACTCGGCAGCCTCACGGTGCTGGAGAACCTGCTCCTCGCCGCTCCCCGTCAGCCGGGTGAAGCGATCTGGAACGTATTCACCCGCCCCGGCCTCGTCCGCCGTGCAGAAGAGGCAGCCCTGTCGCGGGCGGACGCGCTCCTAGCCCGGGTCAGCCTACGGCGCCTCGCCGACCAGCCGGCCGACGCGCTCTCCGGCGGCCAGAAGAAGCTCCTCGAACTCTGTCGCGCGCTGATGCTGGAGCCCCGCGTGGTGCTGCTCGACGAGCCGGCCGCGGGCGTCAACCCGGTCCTCGTGGGCGAGATCGCGGATTTCGTCCGCACGCTCCGGGACGAGGGGCTGACCTTCGCAATCGTCGAGCACAACATGGATCTCATCGCCGCCCTCTGCGATCCGATCTACGTCCTGGCCGAAGGACGGGTGCTCCGTCACGGGCGCTTCTCCGAAATCGCGGCGGACGACACGGTGGCGCAGGCCTATCTCGGGGGTGCGGCGTGAGCGCCCTCGAGGTGCAGGGTATCGAGGCGGGCTACGGCGCCCGCAGCATCCTTCACGGGATCGACCTCGCGGTGTCCGACCGGGGTAGCCTCACGGTCGTCGGCCCCAATGGGTCCGGCAAGTCGACGCTGATGAAGGTGGTCGTCGGTCTTATCCGCCCGACGCGAGGGAGTATCCGGCTCCTCGGCGAGGATGTGACCGGGCTCGCCGCGTCGGCCCGCGCCCGGCGCGGCGTCGGCTACGTGCCGCAGGAGGCCAACGTCTTCCGCAATATGAGCGTGCGCGAGAACTTGAAGCTCGGCTTCGAATTCATCCCGTCGTGGCAGCCCGGCGGGTTCGCCGGCCGGCTCGACGCCATGCTGGATCTGTTTCCCGAACTGTCGGACAGGCTCGGGACGCTCGCGGGCCACCTCAGCGGCGGGCAGCGCCAGATGGTGGCGATGGCCGCCGCACTGATGCCCGGGCCTGCCCTGCTCGCCCTCGACGAGCCCTCGGCCGGGCTGTCGCCGCGCAATGCCGGGCTTCTCTTCGCCGCGATTGGACGGATCGTGGACTCAGGTGTCGCCGTCTTCATGATTGAGCAGAATACGCGCCTCGGCCTCGGCGCGGTCGAAGACGGTCTGGTCCTGGTCGCGGGGCAGGTGCGGGCCCGCGCCCCGGCGCACGCCCTCCTCGCAGACCCGGAGATGCGACGACTCTATCTCGGGGCCGAGGCGGCACCATGATCCAGCTTCTGTTTAACGGCCTCGTCACCGGCCTCCTGATCGCGCTCCCCGCCCTCGCCCTCGCACTGACCTTCAGCGTGCTGCGCTTCGCGAACTACGCCATCGGCGCCATGCTGACGGTCGGGGCTTATGCCGCCTTCGCCTTCAACACTCTCGCCGGCTGGCCGCTTCCGCTGGCGACGGTGGGTGGGATGGGCGTGGGGGCGCTCGTTGCGGTCGGCGTCAACGAACTCGTCTACGAGCGCCTGCGCGGGCGTTCGGGCGTCACGCTGCTCGTCGCCTCCATCGGCGTCGCATTGGCTCTGGAGAACGTAGTCCGGTTCGTCGCCGGCAACTCACCCCGAGGCTACGCGGTAGCGCTCGCCAGGCCACTGCGCCTGTTCGGCTTGCGCATCAACTCTGAGCAGATCACGACACTGGCGGCGGTCGTGGCAGCTCTTGCTGGCATCTGGGTGCTGTTTCGCTTCACCCGGATCGGCCGCGCCATGCGGGCCGTGGCCGACAACCCAGACCTCGCAGCTGTGCGGGGCATCGGGCGGCGGGGCGTCGTGACGGTGGTCTGGGCCCTATCCGGCGCCCTCGCGGCGTTGGCTGGGGTGCTGATCGGACTCGATGCGACGCTCGATCCGCAGATGGGCTGGAACTACACCCTGCCCGTGTTCACCGCCGCGATCCTGGGCGGCCTCGCGAGCCCGATGGCGGCGGTTGCAGGCGCCTTGGTACTCGGGGTGGCCGAAGAGCTCGCCACCACCGTGCTCGCCCCGCAGTATCGCACCATCGTGGCTTTCTTGGTGATGGCTGTCATCCTTCTCGCCCGCCCCTCCGGTCTGTTCGGCGCCCGGTGGATGACGCGATGACCGCCTACCTCGTCGCCACTCTGGCCCTCGTCGCGATCAGCACGATCGCGGGGCTCGCCCTCAACCTGCAGTGGGGCCTGGGCGGCCTCGTCAATTTCGGCCTGTTCGGCTTCGTCATGCTCGGCGCCTACACCTGCGGGCTGCTGAATGTGGCGGGCTGGCCGCCGCTCGTCGCCATGGCCGCCGCCATCCTCGTGACGGCGGCGGCCAGCGCGGCGGTGAGCCTGATCTCGATCCGGTTGTCCGACGATTACCTCGCCATCGTCTCCCTCGGCTTCGCCGAGAGCCTGCGGCTGTTCATCAGCTACGAGGAGTGGCTCACCCGCGGGACACTCGGGGTTCCAGGCATTGTGCGGCCCTTCACCGGGTGGGTCCCACCCGCAGCGGCCGACGCGGTGTTTCTCGCCTTCGCGGTCGCCTGCCTCGCCCTCGTCTATGCCGTGTTCGAGAAGCTGGCTCGGTCGCCCTTCGGCCGGACGCTCCGGGCCACCCGGGACGATCCGACTGTGGCCGAGGCTCTCGGTAAGAACGTCCTGTGGTTGCGCCTGAGGGCCTTCGGCATCGGCGGCGCGGCCCTCGGCATCGCGGGGAGCCTGCACGCGTTCAACTACACCTACATCGACCCGACCCAATTCGGCCCAGTGATCACGGCCTACGCGTTCATGGCGGTGATCATCGGTGGCCGCGGCAGCAATACGGGCGTCCTGCTCGCGGGCTTCACCGTGGTCCTGCTCCTCGAAGGGAGCCGTTTTCTCATCGACGCGTTCGGCCTGCTGGATGGTGCCCGTTTGGCGGCCCTTCGCCTACTCTTGGTCGGCGTCGCCCTGGTGGCGATCCTGATCTTCAAACCGGACGGCCTCGTGCGCGAGTACCGCCTGACATCTGCAGCGAAGGAGGGACCCTGATGGCCCGCGTAACGATGAAGACCCGCGACGATCTGCCGGCGGAGCTACACCCGCTCTGGGATAAGATGACCACCTACGGCGACTTCGCGGACCAAGCCGGCGTGATGGCGCAGCGCCTGCCGATCTTCGAGCACACCTGGACGATGCTCACGCAGCTCTCAGACGAGGCAGTGCTGCCGAAGCGCTATCTCGAACTAGCGATCGTCACCGTCTCGCTCCTCAACAAATGCGAGTACTGCGTCGCCCACCACGCGCCGAAGCTCGCGGTGCAGGGCGTGTCCGAGGCTGGGGCGGAGCGCCTCCTCGAGTACACGAACCATCCTGAACTCGACGACGTCGACAAGCTGGTGGTCGAGTACAGCATCGCGGTCACGAACAACTGGAACCGGACGAGGGACGAGATCTTCACCCGCCTTCGCCGGCATTTTAGCGAACCACAAGTCGTCGAGCTGACATGGCGGATCGCTCTCTGCGGCGCCTTCAACCGCTTCAACGATATTCTTCAGGTTGATGTGGCCGAGGCCTCCATCGCAGCAGAGTAGAGAGCGCGCGACGCTGCCCGCTAAGCGAACCGTCCTCTTCCGCGACGGAGAACCATACGACGGCGAGATTCGAACCGATACCAGGTAAGGGCTTGCTGATTTCGACTGGGGCCGTGCGTTGTGTCGGCGACCGCCGAGCCTCGGCTTAGCGCGTGACAACGTGAAGCGATCGCCGTGTTTGGTCTCGCGCGGCGTGTCCGCTACTTGAGCGACTTTATTCGCAAGCAGTAGGGCTGCTTTCAGCCAGATTCGGTCGCCGACGACGACGCCAGGAACGTCTCGGTCGGGTGGATTTCCGCCTGACCGCTTTCGAGCGGTTTAGCGATGAAGCAGACATCGCCGTTGCGCCCGATCTGAGGCCTGCAGCAGTTGCAACTTCAGGATGTCGCTTCAGCGCACCGCGCCCGGCTCGTGGATCGGGCAGCGGTTGAATCGCTCGCGGAACTCGGCCGAATGCCGGTAGGGGGCGTTGCGGGCGCGGTTGATGTTGCCGAGAGGTCGGTGCGCTGCGAGGCCGGTCCACACGCTGAAGCGCATCTCCTCGTCCACCGCTTGGACCCGGGCAGGGTCCCAACTGTCCTGCGGCTGAACCCGGACGATCCCGACCCGTTGGAACGGTGCCTCGTCCTCCTTCCACTCCACCGTCGGGTCCTCGACCGGCTGGCGTTCGAGGTCACGGCAGAGTTGCACGCGGAATTCCCACTCGCCGGCGATGCCGATCATCTCAGACTGCACCGTCTCGCGGATGGCGTTCGGGCGGCCGGAGGCGTCGATCTCAGTGCCGGTCAGGGCGGTCAGAGCCGGCGCGACGGGGGCCAGCGAGAACTTGGCGATGTAGTCGCCGTACCGGAACGGGGTCAGACTGTAATAGGTCTCGCCGAGCGGATCGACATTGGGCGCGCCGCCCAGGGAACCGATGGTGGGGCTGTCGATGCCCACCGCGTGCAGGGCCTTGTTGACGCCCCGCAGGACCGTGGAGGCGGCCACCTTCAGCCCCTCGGCGCGGTCCGTGGTACCGGCCAGCAGCTTGAGGCTGCCCAGAAACTTCTCCGTGTTCGGCGCCTGGAACACCTTGCCGTTGACCATGATGAAGTTCTGGGTCGTCCCCTCTGCATCCGGCAGGCGCTCGCCCTCGACGTCCAGCACCTTGAGGGCGACGCCGCGGGGCAGGGAAACTGCGTCGGGGAGGATGTCGCCGGCGTTGGTCGACAACCGCATGTAGACCTTGTGCTTGCCGGGCGTGGCGAACAGGCCCTGGGCCAGTTCGGGGGGCAGTCCAGCGTCCACCGTCAGCGTCCCCTCCAGGATACCGTGCGACTTGGCATGGACCGATCTGACGGCATGTCCCGAATGATCGGCGACCGTTCGCAGGATCGTGTCGAAGGTCTCGTTCAACTTGTCGATTGTTGCCGCCTCATTGGGGCCGACTTGTTCGACGTGAGGGCTGTAGCGGACGGGCGCTTGCAAGTTCGATGGCTCCGGATGGGTGTGGCGCCGGGATGAACGACGTTCTCGGTGCGGCGTTCCCAAAGATGATCACGCGGTGGACAAGACGTACCGCGGAGGCAGAAGCCGACGCTTGAGAACGCCGGCTGTATTCTTCATTCGTCGCGGGCAAGCGCCCCTACAAAGTGGCGCTGCATTCGAGTGAAGACCAAAAAGTGCTCACCCTAATTCGATACCGTCCGCACCCGCCGAACCGGAACGACGCGACAGGTTGCGACATTGCGACCAGTCCGGAACCAGAGCCCGGTGGAGGGGCTTCTCCCGCGACAATCGCAATGGAAGCCACTTTGGTGCAAGCACACTGTGGCTAGAGGTCGAAGGGGCAGACCCCACAATGAACTATAAGCTCGCCCTAAGTCTTCCACTCCTCGCCTTCCTGGCTTGGCCCGTTTCGGCCCAGACCGCAGGCCATACGGCACGGGCGGTATTGATTCACGGCAACTACTGCGGACCAGGCAACAACGCTCCTGCGGCTCCGGTGGACGCGCTCGATGCGGCCTGCGCCCGACACGATGCATGCACCCCCGATGGCGGGTTGGCCACGAAGGCCTGCAACCTGCGCCTCCAGAAAGAGGCGGACGCCATCTCGCGCGACCCCCGGCAGTCGGACGAACTAAGGGCCATGGCAGGCTTGGTGTCAGCGGGTGCCTCGATGATGATGTCGGCCCGTGAGCCCGCGACCGAGACGGAGGTTGCTCGAAGCCAGGGTGGAAAGGCTTGGGCAGCGTACACCCGCTAGTCCCCACTTTAAGCCAATCGGTATCGTCGCGTCACGCATGCAGGCGCTGCCCCTTCAGTTGGCCGACGACGCCCGGCCTCTGACTTGTACCGTCTGCCCTTAGACCCTCTTCCGAGGAACGAGCATGGCCTATCTCCGCTACGCGCCAGACATCGAGACGCCCGCACCGGACGAGCAGAAGTCCATCGATGGGATCATCCAAGGGATGACCCAGCAGTCGCAGGTCGTCGAGAAGCGCGAGCACCGCGCCGTGCGTGCGAGCCACGCCAAGAGTTCGGCCTGCGTCGTCGGGGAGCTGGTCGTCCCGGAGAACCTGCCTCCGGAACTCGCACAGGGCCTGTTCGCCAAACCGGGGACGCACAAGGTGGCGGTGCGCTTCGCGCAAGGGCCCGGGGAGATCCTGGGCGACCGGGTGTCGACCCACCGCGGCATGTCGATCAAAGTCTTCGAGGTGCCCGGCGAGAAGCTGCCGGGCCACGATGTCGAGACCCAAGACTTCGTGCTCGCCACCGGCACGACCTTCCCGTCGGGCACGGCGGCGGGCTTCCTGCGGGACGGCACGGTCATCGGGAAATCGACGGGCCTGCCAGAGGGCGTGAAGAGCGCGGTCGCCGCCACGGCGCGCAACCTCAACCGCGTGCTGCACGCCTTCGGCACGGAGAGTGCCATGGCCGATTTCCTCGGCCATCCCTACAGCCACCCGCTCGCCGACAGCTACTTCAGTCAGGCTCCGATGCGGTTCGGCGACTACGTCGCCAAGCTTGGTGCAGTCCCGGCTTCGCAGGCGCAGCTGGACCTGGCCGAATGGCGGCTCGACCCGCACGGCGACGAGGACGGCTTTCGAAACGCGGCGGCGGCGTTCTTCCGCGAGTCCGACGTGGTCTACGAGCTGAAGGCGCAGCTCTGGGCCGATGCCGAGCGCCAGCCCATCGAGGATGCCTCGGTCGACTGGCCGGTCGCGGTCAGCCCGTACCGCACGGTGGCAACGCTCCGCCTGCCCCGGCAGGACGCCTATTCCCCCGAGCGGGTGCGTTACTTCGACGAGGTGATGACCTTCCGCCCCGCGCACAGCCTCGCGGCGCATCAGCCGCTCGGTTCGGTGATGCGGGCGCGGCTTCAGGTCTACCGAGCGCTGAGCGACTTCCGCCACCGGGAGAACGGTGTGACCGCCGAGAACACCGCCTCACCGGAGAGCATTCCGGCTTGACGCCGACCCCTTTCCGCCACGCACAGAGGAGCCAACCATGACCCTTCAGGGCAAGACCATCGCCATCCTGATCGCCCCTCGGGGGACGGAGGAGCCGGAGTTCACCAAGCCCCGCGAGGCGCTGCTCGCAGCCGGCGCGACCGTCACGGTGGTCGGGCTTGAGGCGGGCGAGGCCGAGACGGTCAACAACGACCTCGACCCGGCTGGGAAGTATCCGGTCGACAAGGTCATCGACGGCGTGTCCGCCTCAGACTTCGACGGGCTCGTCATCCCCGGCGGCAGCGTGGGGGCCGACAAGCTCCGCGGCAGCGAGGCCGTGGTCGGCTTCGTCCGGGACTTCTTCCAGCAGGCCAAGCCAGTCGGCGTCATCTGCCACGGGCCCTGGACGTTGGTGGAGGCCGACGTCGTGAAGGGGCGCAAGCTTACCTCTTTCCCGACCGTGAAGACCGACATCCGTAACGCGGGCGGTGAATGGGTCGACGCGGAGGTGGTGGTCGACAAGGGCCTCGTCTCCAGCCGCAACCCGAAGGACCTGCCGGCGTTCTGCGCCAAGATCGTCGAGGAGTTCGCGGAAGGGCGCCATCCGGAGCAGGCCCGCAGCGCCTGAGGCCGTCTCACGTCGGCTTCGGCATAGGCGAGCTCCGGCGCTCAAGCCGGTCGACCGAACACCACTTTCCCAGACTAGCAGCCGTTCGGTGCTGAAGCACACACCGGATGGCTGCTTTATGGAGCTCTGTTTCCTCACAGCAATGACTGGGTTGGGTCGGTAGGAGCCTGTCGGCTTTTCCGGCGTGTCGGCTCCTGAGTGGACCAGGCGACAACAGCCCAGAAGACGCAGGCGACGGCTCGGACAATTTGTCCGGAAGGTCTCAACCAGCGCAATTTTATCCGGGTGTCTCGCAAGCGCTGACAGATCGCTGTGAGGGTGTACCCGGGGGGGCTGGGGGCGGCCCTCGAGTGAGGCGATCAAAAACAGCGCAACGCTCATTCAAGCATCGTTGACATCCAATCCTGACGTATCATTCTGAGCAACGTCCGTTGCATAGAATGGTATGGTCATTCGATGACCCATGGCCGCTTCATCTCATACCTGCGCGTCAGCACTGATCGTCAGGGCCGATCCGGTCTCGGGCTAGAGGCGCAACGTGCAGCCGTCACCGACTATCTAAACGGCGGTGCCTGGACGCTGATCGCCGAGGTCGTCGAGATCGAGAGCGGTGCTAAGAGCGATCGACCTGAATTGGATCGCGCCCTGGCGCTCTGCCGGGCTCACCGCGCGATCCTCGTCGTCGCCAAGCTCGACCGCCTTGCCCGCGACGCGCACTTCCTCCTGGGCCTGCACAAGGCCGGCGTCGACTTCCTCGCCTGCGACATGCCTTCGGCTAATCGAATGACCGTCGGCATCATGGCCGTGGTGGCCGAGGAGGAGCGGCGGATGATCTCTGCACGGACGAAAGCGGCGCTTGCTGCTGCGAAGGCGCGCGGTCGCGTACTCGGCGGCTTCCGCGGTCGAGCCGGTACGGGTGACGATACAGCCCGAGCCCGCGCTGCCCTCCAATGCAACGCTGACGAGCGGGCGGCAGCACTAGCGCCTATCCTGAAGCGACTCGATCCCGACGGTACAGCCTCGCTGAATGCACTGGCGCGGGCGCTAACGGCCGAGAACGTGCCGACGGCGCGGGGGCGCAGCCTATGGACGCCGGTCGCCGTGGCGCGCCTGCGAGCTCGCCTCGTACCCGCTTCGCAACGGCAGGCCACGCTTTGATCTAATCCCGCAAGCCCGGGGCTTGGTCGTGGCCGCCCTACCCTGCCCCGACGCAGTCCTCGATCGACCATGGCTCAGTCGAATAGGCCGCCGATCGATGGCTCGTCTTCAAGCTCGCTCATTTCGGCGTCAAGCCGCGCCAGGTGAGCACGAAACCTCGCCCGCAGTGCGTCCAGCTCGGCTCGATCCGGCGTGGGCGCTGAGGGTGCCTCCTGCATGATCGTATGGAGCCAGTGCCGGGCTTCGCGTGCGCGGCGCCCAAACGTCCGATCGCGTTCGCTGCCCGGTTTGTGCGTGTTCCTCCATGCTTCCAGCCGCGCCAGCTCCTCGGCGGTCATGGCGGCGATCTCAGCGCGCCGCTGTCTACGTTTGCGAGCTTTGTGTGCGTCGCTACGCGGCTTGCCGGTCGGAAGGCCGTCTGGAAATCCCGGCGTGTGCCAGCCAGCTGGCCCATCGCCGCGTGGGGTGGCTCCCCCGTGGAAGCGGCAGCGGGTGCGCCCTTTCGCGGGAGTCTGTCGGCACGGCTCGCCGGTTGATCGGGCCATGGCACCACACATCGGGAAGGTTTCGCGCTCGGCATGGAAGCGCCGCAGCGCCCGAGCCCCAATGGACGGGAAGTCTGGCCGAACGGTGCGGCGTGAGCCACGTGATTCAGGACGCGTGCTCGCGGGGGGACGGCGGCGGCTCACGGCGTTCCTCCATGCGGTATGTCGTTGCGACCTCCACAGCCCCGATGGGGCATCCGATCCAGCGCCGGCAATGCCGCTCGCGTGCGCGCGAAGAAGTTCGGGAATGAAGGGGTCTGTGGAATATAAAGGTAGAAGAGAGAGGAAAGAGACATACCTATCGCGCACGCGAGCGGCATTGTCGGCGCCTCTTGGGCCTCAGACATCGCGAAGCTCCCGTTTCGCCGACAATGCCGCTAGCATTTGGGTGTGCGCTTGGGTGCGCCGCGCCTTCTCACGGTCGGCTCGTTCGGCGAACCGCACATGGATTCTCGGATCGATAGTCCACTTCGTCGGCCCGTCCGCGCTCATCTCAGCGACCGATACCCATCCAGCGTCCGCGAGCGCGCGCATCGCGGAGCGCGTAAGGTGCCGTTTGCCGCTGAGCGGCCGCCTCGCCTTCTCAATGTCTCTCGCCGTTACGGACAGGATGTCTGGTCGCGTGAGCAGATATCCGGCCACCTCGCGCGCCTCGACCGTCTCTTCCGCCGGCTCGCAGAACTCGCTGTAGAAGCGTAGAGCGTGGCGGACGAGGAACGCGACGAAGCGAGATGCGCGTTGCGCGGTCTCAGCGGTCACCTCGTGTCCCGACTCTGTCGACACCCCTCCCGTTAGATCCCAGGTGTCGAGCGCGTGGAACGTCAGGGCGATCCGGTAGATCAGCCCCTCCCATTTGGATATGTGGCCTTCCCAAGCCGCTGAAGCACCCGGCAGGCGACCCAGCGCCCGTACCCGCGTCCATGTCCCGGTGAGGATCGTGCGGGCCTCCGGCGAGAGCTGCACTGTACGCCCGGCCGCCGCGCGGAGCGCGAACATCCCTCGTACAGCTCGCTCGTACTCAGCTACCGCAGCACCGTCTGCGGGCACATCGAGCGGCGTCCGCTCCGCACCGTCATCTGTCACGAAGATCAGGCGCTGTAGGAAGCCGTCAGTGCCGAGGTTTTGCGCGTGCTGACGGATTTTGTCTGGCTGCGTCGAGGCGATGAGGCCCATCAGGGCACTGTCGGCTCGTGTGGAGCCCGTCATGCGATCGACGCTGATGTCGCCGCCATCGATCAGGCGAAGCATGGTGCTTCGATCGCCGTCGCCGTTGCGCTTATAGGCTCCGAAGCTGCCGAGAAACGCGAACAGCTCGTCGGGCGCGCGAATGATCCCGCACGGATTGTCTGCATGGATGCGAACCTGCTTCTCCAGGGTCGCATCATCGACCCAGAGCCGCCGCATGGGCGGTGCAGGTGGGAGTCCTCCGGCTGCCTCACGCTTGCTCTTCGCCGCCCGCACCATGGCTTCGCGAGCGGCCTGCTCCTGGCAGCTCTGGCGATACAGCTCGCGATCAATCTGTTTCACCGGTCGCAGTACCGCAGCGATTGTGGGCGACTTCTTACGACCGGGCCGGGCCACGATCACCACAGACAATGTGGCTGGCACGCTGAAGTCGGCGCTGTGTGCGTTCACCTGAAGCTTGAGCGCGTTGCCGATCGTACCGGCGAGGGCTGCCACGGCCGCGGTCGCGACGAAGCTCTCGGGCACGCCCATTTGGGTCGCGATGGTGCGCGCGATCCCGTCGACCACGCCCGGCAGGCTGCCGGCGGGCGGTGTCGACAGATCCGCCGGATCATCGTCGCCGAAGATGTCGACCAGCTCGCCGATCTCGCTGGCAGCCTTCTCACCCTCCCTTTCGCCGGCCACCTCGAACCCGTCCTCGATGGGCTCGAAGAAGTCCCCTGGCTGAGCGTCCGGCTTGACCCGAGCCAGAGCGTTCGCGACGGTTTTGCGCAGGTAGTACTCGGCCCGCCCATCGTCGCGGGCCTCGGCTTCCGCCTCGAACTTATCCGGTGAGTACGCCGCAATGATCGCGGCCACGTCGGCTGGTTCCGAGATGCCGGCCTGGATCACCGCGGCGGCAACGGCGTAGTCTCGCGCTGAGCGATCGCCCGGCATCGCTTCTGCTGCCAGGCATTTGTCGAGCTGAGGGCGCGCTGCTCGCGCACGCGTCAGCCGCTCCACCAACTCCGGATCCAAACGCTCCGGGGCTCCGACTGCCTCCCACGCAGCCGAGAGATCGAAATTGAGCTTGGCGGCGGTGGCCGCTCGGGCAGTGGCCGCTCGGGCAGTGGCCGCTCGGGCGGTGATCGGAGGTGCCAGAATGGCGAGGTGGTCGAGCGTGTGCAGGCGCCGTGGGTCGTACACCTTGCCTAGCACCGGGGCGGACACGCGCTTGCGCGCCCGCTTCTTCGCGTTCGGCAGGTTGACGGTCCCGGGCATGCGGAACAGGTGCGAGACGTCGTGGGTGTTGTCGCCACCGTTGAGCAGCGCGAAGCCGCGCGCCTGCGCCTCCGCGGCTGCGATGGTCTGTGGCGTGGCCTGCAGCGATTCCCGCAGCAGCCACACTCCCTGATAGCCGCCGCCGCTGTCGATGACGGCGCTGGCCTCCTGTCGTTGGCGCCAGTCAAGCGCCTGATGCCAGAGTCTTTCCCGTTCCTTGCTCAGGCCGCCATCGTCGGCGGTGGGGTCGAAGTGCGGATCGCAATCGATGGCGATGCCGCGGATGCGCGCGATGTCCGCCTTGCACACGCGGCCATGCTTGCCCTGCTGTTGCTCCCGAGGGACTGGCTCGTTCAGTGTGAAGTAAAGATTGTGCTTGCCCTGGCGCGCCTCGATCCACCGGCTCAATGCATCGCGCTCGGTCGGCAGCGCGAAGGTCGCCCCGTGGCAGCCGCCTAACTCTGGATCGATCGCCGCGACCGCGAGAAGCCCTGAGCCAATCAGCGCTATGAGAAAGGCGACCGCCGCTTCCGTGTCCCAGGCTGGCAGGGCCGGCGCACGCATTTGGACTGATGCGGTGATTGCGGGCACGGGTGCCTGGCTACCGACCATTGGCAGGTGGCCGCTGCCGCTCTCCGGAGTGCTTGCGTCCATGATGAAGTTCCGGCGAGCGTTGTGTGGTCGGCACCCGGCCCGCGTGGCGGCGAGGCCGAGGCGGCGACTTTCTAAGGATGGGTGGGCTGCGCTCGAGCGCGGCGTGTACGGCGCGCTGCTGGAGCTGCGACTCTCGTCAGATCACGACTTGGATCGCGTGCAGGATCGACTAGCGATCGTTCGCGATGGTCGAGCGCTGAGTACTCGGCTCCTCACCGAAGGGCGGCGCGGGCCGCCTCGGATCGCTTCGCCCGAGCCGCAGCGCCACGAGTCCCAGGCCGCCAAGGCTCAGCGTTTTCGACCAGCGTTAGGACACCCGAGGTCTCAACGACGACCCGACCGGCGAGGCGCCGGAGTGTGAGCCGGCCGTCAGAAGCGAGGCGATAGATCGTGCTCCGCGACAGCCCGGTCACCTCGGCCGCCACATCCATCCGTAGATGAGGGCGCTTCTGCCACGGGATGGCGTCTGGACGTTCGCGGTGCTTAGCGGTTGGACGTGACATGCTACAGCCTGCCCTTGTCTGATCTGTCTGACGACAAAGAGACACGGCTTCGCATGGGCGTCACGGCGGGGCTAAAATGATTCTCTATCTGCCTGTGCGACAAGCATAATCAGTCGAAAGTCCATCTGCTATCTTTTCGGCGCTCTTCCCGCTTGCGTGCCTCGCTTCGGTCTCGCCGCAGCCGCCGCTTCACAGTCTCCTCCTTGATCTCGTTCCCTGTTCCCTCTGCCGCTAGTTGCTTCGCGAAGCCGGCTTTGTTGAAGCCGACCTCCATCTGAATGAAGCGCAAGATCATTGGCTTCAGCGCCACCGGCGGGCGCCCTCGTCTCTCGGGTTTTCGAACTGTGGGATCGCCAGAGCGGCTCGTTTCCGGGTCGTAGGACCGGCTTCCAGGTGGCCGGCCGCGGAGTTTGCCGGCCTTCGTCCACTTCTTCTTGGCGCGCTGCCGCTCCGTCACGCCGCGGCTCCATCGACAGGCTTCAGCGTAGCGACTGCGCTCGGCGCCAGCGGAGTGACGGCTCGACGGGCGATCTCCTCCGTCGCCTCAACGATGTATGCGGAGTAGTGGTCCTCGATCATCTGCACGCTGGTGTCGTGCAACGCCGCGACGAGTCTCACCGGCACGCCGGCGCTCAGTGCTCGTACGATCGAGCTATGTCGCAGGCACAGCATGACTGTCCCAGGAGGTGCCTCTGCGCGGGTTCGAGCCCTGTCCCAAAGGCGCAGCGCTGCTGAGGCTGTGGCCCAAGGCCCCCTATCAACCCGCTCCCAAGTAACGGGCCCGACCTGTCTATGCCGCCAATGGAGCAGGAGCGGCTCGTGACTGCGTCGGCCGGCAAGGGCGACCTGGAGCCGCTCGATCACGTCGGCTCCGACCGGCACGGCAATTGGCGTCGGGCGCTTACCGGCGCGGCCCTTGTTCGAGGGTGGCACCATGATCCGACCACGCGCGACCTGCACGTCGCCCACGGTGATCCTGGCGACCTGAGAGTGGCGAGCCCCGGTGGCTGCCATGACCAGAACGAGCCGCCCGAAATCACCGGTCTCGTCGACAGCAAAGGCCGCGTCGACAAGGCGGCGGATCTCAGCATCGGGCAGGACCTGCTTGCGCGCGCTCGACCCTGCCGAGTTCGCCTTCGTACCGGCACGGATCTCGGCGGCAAGAGTAGCTGGAAGCACGCGACGATGGTGTTCTGCGGCTGCGTTGAGCGCAGCGCGCAGGTCGTTCAGCAGCCGGTTGACGGTCGTGGGTTGCAACTCGCTCGATAGACGCTGTCGCCAAGTCCGGATGGTGCTCGCGTTGAGCTTCGCCAACTGCGTCTCGGCGAAAGCTTGATCGGAGAGGACGTGCTTTCCGAGGCGCTTCTCGGCGTCCTTCCCCGCTGTGGGGGCACGCTCTGAGCGAGTGGCGACATAGGCCCCGACGGCAGTGCGCACGGTCGGGACCTCGGCATCGTCCCCCTCCCCTTCACCGTCGAGACGACGTACCTGAGCGCGCGCCCAGTCGATGGCTGCCGTCACGGCAGCTGGGTACGAGAGGGCATCCGGATCCGAGCCAGGATCGTCAGCTTGGGCGAGGCGTTGCTCGACGCGGTTCCCATCGATCACCAGCTTGACGATCCAGGTACCCGGTCCTCGCGCTGGCTTGCGGTAGCCCAGGCTAACGCCGCCTCGGCCTCCCGAAACACCCTGCCAGCGTGGGTTCTTGGCCGACGGAAGCCGGACCCGCTTAGCGACGCTATCGAAGCTGCTAGGCTTTGCCATCGATCGGTCTCACAGAGCGTCTCACACAGACGGTGAGACCAATTATGATAGTGGGAGACGAAAAAAGCGAGTGCGCAGAGGGGAATGGGGTGTGCGCCTCTGTCCTCTTTGTCTCGTAGCGGCCCTTTCACGGCGAAAACACGGGTTCGATTCCCGTAGGGCGCGCCAACAAAATCAAGCGCTTGGCTGCATCTGGCGGCCTGCCTAGCTTCTCTTGGGAAAAATTCGCGGCGAAATGGCTCCTGCCGTGTACCCGTGGCTTGGCCTGTTCCTCATCGCCCTTGGATGCGCAGGCCGATTTCGCTGTTGCGGCCTTGCGCCCACTCTCGCAGCCTGATTATCACCAACGGGCGGTTGCAGAGGGCCGGTGCAGGGGACAGGTCGAACGGCTTTGTCCCTGACTCTCGGCAATGCGGACGCACTTCTGCTTCCCCGCCCCCGGCTTCAGTCCCTCACGCGGGCGATGACCGCTACCGGGCCGCCGCCATCCGGCCCCTGATGCTCAGCGCCGCCGGAGACGAAGAGGTCCGTCCGGCCGATCGCCGCGGCGGCCACGCCGCCGACCAGGGCGCGGGCGTGCCGGGTGGCGTTGATGTCGCTGTCGTCGTTCATGATGTGGCGCCGTCCCCGGATCAGGCCGTCATGGGAGGGCTCCGCTTTGGCGAGCAGGGCGATCACGCGCTCCGCCTCAGGAGGCGGCAACTGCCCCGCCTCCAGGAAGCCGAGGTCGGTGAGCACCCGCCGAATCGCGGACAGGTCGATGCCATCGTCCATGACCCGGTGGGCGATGGCGAGCGGTCCGGTCCAGCCCTGGGCGTTGCCGAGCACGATGATCTCGTTGCGCATCAGCTCGATCCCCGCCGAGCAACTGGCGCGGCCGGAGAAGAGATCGCGTCGGGTGCCGATGGCGGAATCCGCGAGATGTTCGCGGTCGACCTCTCCTAGGGCGAGCGCGATGCCGAGCGCCGAGGCGCCGCGGGATAAGCCCATCGAGGCGTAGGTGTCGTGTGTGGCAACGCCGTGGCCCCGGGCGGCCGCCTCGGCGATCCGAGCGCTCGTCAGGAGCGGGCACTTCACCTGCACGAAATGCACGTCCGCGGGATCGGTGAGCCCCGCCTCTGCCATGGCCCGGCCGACCGCCGCCGCAGTCGCCTCGACCTGCGCCATCCGGCCGATCTCCTCCGCGCGGAACTCCTGGGTGAAGGCCGTGCCGATGGCGAGCGCCTTGCCCTCCGGCACCGCGGGGCCTTCACGCCGGGCGAGGACGAGGAAGTGCGGCGACAGCCCGCCTTCGGTGCCGCCGGACATGACGAGGGCGATCCGCGCTCCGACCTCCGCCGCCGTACAGCCGAGGGCGGTGGCGAGCGCCGTCTCCAAGGCCATCACCGCGAGCTGCCGGGTGAAGTCATTCACGCAGCCGTTGCCCTCGGTCTTGCCGAAGATCGCGACGATCTCGGTCGCGTCCACCGCCCCGGAGCCGACGAGGCCCATCACCTCGGAGACGTCGGCGGGATGCTGCGCGGGCACGCGGAAGACGAGGCATTCGGGCATGGGGGAACCGGGGTGGAACAAGAAGGGGCGCCGCCCTTCCATTGGGGCGATCCCGTCGTCTGTCCGCGTCCAGCGACGACAGAAACCGGCACGATCGGGTGGCCATCAGGGGCAAGCACAGACCGGACCAAATTCGGAGAATCCCCGGGCCTTCTACTGCGCGGGAGAAGCAACGCGTTGATCGGCTCCCGACGCCGAAGCAGCAGGATGGCCCAATCTGTGGTAGAAGCAGATCGTCTCTAGACCCCTCTATGCCGCCGTTCCGGTAGCGACCCTGGCTGTGTCGAAACCTCGATGGTGGTAGCTTTGTCCGGCACGCCCGGGGGGCGGCATGGAACGGTTCGTTGTCGGCGCCGAGCGCGATCAGACGACGCTGTTCCCGCCTTATCTCGAAGATCGGATCGCCGAGGACAACCCTGTCCGGGTCGTCGATGCCTTTGCTGCCTCCAGGGGCACCCAAACGGAAAGGTGGCTCAGGGACCGAGGGGCGTGAGGCTACGAGTTATACCGCGTCTTCGTGGGCGCTACCGGCCTCCCGTCCCAGGCGAACCATGACCTCCCGCAGCCAGCGATGGGCGGGATCGCGGTCATAGGAGGCGTGCCACAGCATGGAGATGACGATCTCCCCGGTCGGCACCGGGACGGGGCTCGTCGCCAGGCCGAGTTGGGTCGCGAAGGTGGTGGCCAGCTCGTCGGCCATCGTGGCGATCAAGGGCGCGGCCTGCACGTGAAACGGCACGGTGGCGAAGCGCGGCGTCGTCGCCGCCAGCCTCCGCGTCCGGCCCACCTTCGCGAGCGCCTCGTCCACCACCCCCGGGCCGACGCCGGTCAGGTACGTCAGGATGTGCGGGAAGCGGACGAAGTCGTCGAGCGAGAGCGGACCGCTCACGCCGAGCAGCCGGGGATTGAACAGGCTCAGGAAGCCGAAGCGATAGAGCGGCCGGACCTTGTGGTGGACCTGGCCCTCGGAGATCATGCCGACGGCCATGTCGATCCTGTCGGCGTCGAGGTCCCGCAGCACGCTCCCGTAATCGAGGCCGACCAGGTGCAGGCGGATGCCGGGCGCCTCGCATGCGAGGAACGCGAGCAGGCGCGGGATGAGACGTACCTCGACGCTGCCGGGAATGGCGAGCGTGAAGGACCGCTCGACCTGCGAGGGGGCAAAGTCGTCCTCCCGGAGGACGATGCCCTGGAATTGGCGCAGGGCGGCGCGGACCGGCTCGACGAGGGCGAGCGACCGCGGTGTCGGGCGCATGCCGTCCGGCGTGCGCGTCAGGAGCTCGTCGCCGAGGAGCCTGCGCAGGCGGGCAAGGCTGCTGCTCATGGCGGATTGCGTGATGCCGACCTTCGCGGCAGCGCGCGTGACGCTGCTCTCGGTCAGGAGTGCGTCCAGCGCCACGACCAAGTTCAGGTCGATGCCCGCGAGGTCACGGTGCTTGATCGTCATGGTCAGGTCCGCCGGTGGCTCGCGACCATGGTCTCGGCGACCGGACAATGCGGCATCCGACCGAGCGAGACCATCAGGCTTCCGAGCCGCATCGGCCGCGCCGTCGCGGCCGTCGAAAACCGAACCATCATTTACGGCGTAGATACTGGGTATCAATCGCATCTGTTTGATGAATGCGCCTCCCGGCCGCATCTCCTCCTCATCGAAAGACGGGCCACCCCGTCACACCGAGAGGATCGAGAGATGACCCACCCTACCATCACCCTCACCGCCGCCCTGACGATGACCGTGGCGTCCCTCCTGCCGGCCGCCGCGTCGGAGGTGACCCTCGACACCGCCGCGCACGGCGCATTCTCCGTCCCCGCCGTCATCGGCGCGGCCCACCATACGCCGGGTCTCGCGCTGAGTGCCGCCGACGTCCGTGCGCAGGGTGGTCTCCTCGTACCGGCCCTCACGCGCTGGCAGGAGGCTCGGCCGGCCATCGCCTCCGTCGAGCCCTTCAAGGCGCCCGCCACCATCACCGTGGCCTATCGGAGCCGAGACGTCGCGACGCATGCCGCGCAGGTCCTCAAGCAGGGGGGCTTCGCGACCGCGGGCGTCGTCCGGTGGCTGCCCGACGCGCCTGTTGCGGTCGAGGCCAACACGAACACGGTCAAGCTCGGGTCGCTTGAGGCCATGAACTGAGCGAGCACGCGGACAGGCCGAGGACGAGCAGTCGAGGCCCGCCCGGCGAGCCGCCCGCTGCATGAAGTCAGGAGATCAGATCATGTCCGACCACTTCGCGTCGACCGAAATCGCGGTCGAGCACGTCACCCTTTCCTCGGCCAAGTCTTTCGAGGCGGTCCGATCCGCCTTGGAGGCTTCGGTGCCCGTCATCGACCTCGATTACGCCACGCTCCTGAAGGCTGGACGAGTGGACGAGGCGCGCGACCTCCTCGAACGGCAGGCGCCGCTCTCGATCTTCGGCTCCCGAGACCATGGCGATGTGCTGCGCACCGCCGGGTTGAGCCGCAAGGCCGTCCAGTACGACATCGGCAACCCGCTGACGGCCGCGTCGATGACCCGGCACGCCGTTTCTGCCGCCTTGTACGCGCCGATCCGGGTGCTTCTGCGTGAGGATTCCGAGGGTGGCGTCGCCTTCGAGTACGACCGCCCGGTCAGCACCTTCGGCCAGTTCGCGAATCCGCAGGTCGACCGCGTCGCTGGCGAACTCGATGAACTGCTTCGGAGCACGCTCGCCGCGGCCGCCGCGTGAGGTGAGGCGCTCGAGAACGCCGCGGATCGGTGCCGAGTGTCTCCGTTCCGCGGGGCGCGCCGTGACGCGGCAGCTCTGTTCCACGCGCGGTTCCGACGCTTGTTCGGCTTCACGGCAGCTTCGGCCGCGACCAGACCGTCTCAAAGCCACCCCTCCGAGACGTTCGAGCGGTCGTTCGGTGGTGACAGAGGCTGGCTGATCGAAGGCAACCCGCTCGCGGCCGAGCAGAGCAGGAGCGGACGCGCGTTTGGTAGGTCTCAGAACCGGAGGAGTCGCCGGAAGCGGGCGATGTTCACGAGCGACACGAGGGACGAGGCCACGTAGGTGAGGGCTGCGGCGCGCAGTACGGTGCGGGCGCCACGCATGTCGTCAGCGTCGAGGAAGCGGCCCGTTTCCAGGATGGGCAGAGCCCGGCGGTAGCTCGCATCGAGCTCGACGGGCAGCGTCAAGAGGTGAAACACGAGGCGAACGCTGAGGAGCGCGATGCCGAACCCGACCTGCAGGGTGAGCAGGGCGGGGGATTTGATGACGGCGAGCATGATGGGCGCGGTCATCATCACCAAGCCTGCGGCAAGCTCGAAGCCCTGCACGACCGGCGCGAAGGTCACCCGCGCCGCGAGCAGCCGGTCCCCCGCCGCGTGCTGGAGCGCGTGGGAGACCTCATGTGCCGCCACCGCGACCGCCGTGATGGAGCGGCCCTCATGGTTCTCCGGCGACAGGCGCACGACGTTCGCGACCGGATCGTAGTGGTCGGCCTGCGCGATCTCGACGGGAACGTGCTCGAGCCGTGCCAAGTCGAGCAGATGGCGGGCAAGCTCGCCGCCGGTCCCGGGCAGGTCCGGCCTCTCGGTGGCGTGTTGCCGCATCACCCGGCGCACCCACCACTGGGGGCCGAACACGAGACCGAACAGCAGGGCGGCGCCGAGCGCCAGGAGGATCGGCATACCGGGTATGTAGGCGCGGGGCCGAATCCGTGGAAGCGCGGCGCTGGCTCGACCGCTGGAGCCACAGTCGTGGATCGACTGGTGGCTGAGGCGTTCGCGCTTCGGCCGTCCGGCGGGTCACCGCGGCGGTCGACGAGGTGCGCGCGGCGTCGAGCGGTGGCCAGTCCGAGCTCGATCAGGGGCGCACGGCCGGCGTCTCCAGCGGCAGCGGCGCGGCGCGCGTCGCGAGGTAGAGTTCGAGCGCAACATAGTCCGGCGCGCCGTACCCGAAGGGCTCGGCGCGCATGCCGGTGAGGCAGTTGCGCAGGCGCCGCTGCAGCGAGCCGAGACCTTGCCATTCGAGGCGGTAGAGCGGGTAGCCGGTCGGGTGTCCCTGCGGGATCATCGCTGCGCCGAGGCGGTGACCCCGATGGTCGTCGTGGCAGATGGCGCAGGACAGGCCGAGCTGGCCCTGGCGCGTCTCGAACAGCGCGCGACCCGCCGCCCGCGCGGGCTCGAGCCGGGGATCGTCCGGCGGAGCGATCGGCAGCCCGCGGGACTGCGCGGCGACGAAGGCCGTGAGCGCCAGCAGGTCGGGGCTCTCGTAGGCGAGGGCCTCGGAGCCCTGATGCTCGCGGCGGCACGCGTTGACGCGAGACTGGAGGTCGATGGGCCTGCCCGTCCGCGCGTCCCAAGCGGGATAGCGTGCCGCGACGCCCCGCATCGTGGACGAGGCCTCGCCGTGGCAGCCGGCGCAGGCGAGTGCCCCGGAAATGGGCGCCTTCGCCCAGAGGTCCTCCCCGTCCGCGACCGCGAGCATGCCGGGATTGGCCCCGTCGTCCCGCTGCATCGCCTGGATCTCGGGGCTCATCTGGTCGAAGCCCGAGCGTCGCTCGGCCGGCGGGACCGGCTCCGACCGCGCGAGAGGGCTGGAGAGGAGCAGCGCCACGAGCGCCGTCTGCAGCGGGGAGCCCGAGCGGCGCGGCACGGCGGAGACTCAGGCCACGGTGATCGCCGCGGATTCGGTCTGATCGAAGCCGCCATCGCCGCGCCACGTGAAGCTGAAGCGGCCGCTGCGCGTCGCGACCCAGGTGAAGGTCAGGTAGGGGTTGGCCGCCGAAGCGGGAAACAGCTCGGCCCGGAAGATCTCCTCGTCCTCGAAGCGGCAGACGAAGTCCGTCACGATGTTGCGCGGCAGGATCCGGCCGTCGGCACCGGGGCGGAAGCCCGTCTCCATCGGGTGCGAGATCAGGGTCCTGATCGTGATCGTGTCGCCGGGCTCGGCGGTCTTCGGCAGGTTGATCAGCGTGCGGGCCATCGGGGTCAGCCCTCCAGGCAGGCGGCGAGGGTCACGATGGCATCGGCGCTCGCCGACCAGTAGGTCCCGTCGCTCATCTCGGCGATGGCGGTGATGCGCTGCGTGTCGGCGAGCCGGATGCGTGTCGAGACCTGCGCGCGGCCGGCGCCCGGCCGCAGGTGGACCGTCACGACGTTCGGCTGCGGGTTCCTCTCGTTGAACACCCCGATCCGGCGCACGTGCTCCTCGGGCGTCATCGCGCTCTCGACGGCGACGGTGAGCGGCACCGTGTTGCCGTTCTCCACGAGCGGCGGCAGGTCGAGGGTCACCCGGCCCGGTCGGATCGGGTTGTCACCCGCGAAGCGTCGGATGGCGGATTCCGTCGTTTCCGTGCGCGGGAGCGTCGCCGCGGCGGCGGAGCGCAGCGCGACGGCGAGCGCGGTGCCGACCGCCCCGGCGAGCACGCCGCGCCGGTCCATCGAACGCGCGCTCCGTCTCCTGTGCCTGCTCATCGACCTTCCTCGGGACCCGCCTCGCGCAGCGTCGCCAGGAAGGCGACGACATCCTCGATCTCGGCCGCGCTCAGGATCGGCCGCCCCTGCCACGGCCGCCCCACGCGGGTGAGCCCTGTCAGGCTATAGTACGGTGGCATGATCGTCTCCGGGTTCAAGACCCGTCCGTCCACCAGCCGCAGGCGCAGCTGACCCGAGCCCAGCCGCCCGCCGACGCCCGCGAGATCCGGGGCGAGGTTGCCCTGGAACCGCTCCTCCGGGAAGGGCCCGGTATGGCAGAGAAGGCAGAGCCCGCGGGTCCGGTCCACGACGATGGCCCGGCCGCGCGCGGCATCGCCCGGCGCGCCGGTCAGGCTCTCGGGGATGGCGTCGCCGACGATCGCGGCGGGGACCAGGCCCTCCCCGGCCTGCGCCGGTGGGGCGGCGGCGACTGCCAGCACGAGCATGGCGGCCACGCGGCCTTCCCTCATCCGAACACGTCCCGGGTGATCGTCCGGTACCAGCTCTCGCCGTAGGCCGCCTCCTGCGCGCGCACCGCGTCGGGCGCGTCGAGGGGGCTGATGCCGCCGGCTCCCGGAACGTCCGCCAGGAGGCCGTCGGTCGGGCGGAAGACGCCCGCGATCGAGATGCCGTTGCCCGGTGCGACGAGGCTCCAGCAGGTGTTGATGAGCCTCGGGCTCTCGGGCTCCCGTCCGGCCATCAGGTCGATCACCGCCTGCGCGCAGACTTTGGCCTGCGCGTTCGCCGAGAAGGCGGATTTCGGCATCGCCCCTGCGATCGCCGCGTCGCCGATGACATGGATGCCCGGCACGAGGCGCGATTCGAAGGTCACCGGATCGATCGGGCACCAGCCGCTGCGGTCGGCGCAGCCGGCCTGCGCCGCGATGGGGCCGGCGCGCTGGGGCGGGATGATGCACGCCACATCGGCCTTGTACTCGGCGAAGTCCGTGCGAACGACCATCGCGGCGGCGTCGACTTCCGTGACCGCACCGCCCGAGGCGAGCGGCACGTATTCGAGCACGTCCGGGTACAGCTTCGCCCAGGCCGCCTCGAACAGTTTCTGCTTCGAGAACGTGTCCTTGGCGTCGAGCAGGACGAGCTTCGCCTTCGGCTTCCGGGTCTTCAGGAAATGCGCGATCAGGCTCGCGCGCTCGTAGGGGCCGGGTGGGCAGCGATACGGGTTGGCGGGTGCCGAGAGGACCACCGTGCCGCCCTCCGGCATGGCCTCGAGCTGGCGGGCGAGGAGCACCGTCTGCGCCCCGGCCTTCCAGGCATGGGGCATCGCCTCGGCGGCCTTCGCGTCGTAGCCCGGCACGGCGTCGAAGCGCAGCGCGATGCCCGGCGAGAGCACCAGGCGGTCGTAGGGCAGGACTGTGCCGTCGCCGAGCGTCACCCGGCGCGCCACAGGGTCGACCGCATCCGCCGTTCCGCGCACGAAGCGGAGCCGAGCCCGACCGAGGGCCTCGTAGCCGAAGGTCTGGGCCTCGATCCCGCGCAGGCCAACGACGACCGCGTTGCTGCCCGTGCAGGCGACATAGCGCTCGGCCGCCTCGACCAGGGTCACGTCGACGCCGCCCGCGGCGAGGCAGCGCGCCGCCGTGGCACCCCCGAACCCGGCGCCCACGACCACGACGCGCGGCGCTGTGCCACCGAGGGCCGGGCGCGCCAGCGCGGCGGCCGCGGCTCCGCCGATCAGGGCGCGGCGGGTCGGAGAAGGAGCGCGCATCACCGCGATCCCTGCGCCGCGAACCAGGCGGCGATGGCCTGGCTCTCCTGCGCGCCGAACCCCTTGGCGATGCGGTTCATGAGCGTCGCCGGGCGCGCGCCGGTCCGGAAGGCCTCGAGGGCGCCGACGATCTCGGCTTCCGGCCGCCCCGCGAGCACGCCCATCGCGGAGCCCTCGGCGTGGCATCCGGAGCAGGACGAGGCGCCGGGCGGCGGCCGCATCTCGGCGGCGCACGCGCCCGTTCCCCCGGCGAGGGCGGCGAGCAGCGCGAGCGCCGGCGTCATCGCCCTCATGCCCGTCCCCTCATGCCCGGCGGAGATCCGTGTCCTTCAGCGGAAGCTGGCGGACGCGCTTGCCGGTCGCAGCGAAGATCGCGTTGAGCACGGCCGGCGCGGCGACCGCGATCGTCGGCTCGCCGACGCCGCCCCAGAAACCGCCGGACGGCATCAGGATGGCCTCGACCGCCGGCATCGCGTCCATCCGCATCACGGGATAGCTGTCGAAGTTCGTCTGCTCGATGCGCCCGTCCTTCACCGTGCAGGCGCCGTACAGCGCGGCCGAGAGACCGTAGACGAAGGAGCCCGCCACCTGCGCGTCGATCTGCTGCGGGTTGACCGCGTGGCCGGGGTCGGTCGCCGCCACGATACGGTGGATCTTCAGCTCGCCCCGGTCGGAGACCGAGACCTCGGCCGCGCCCGCGACGTAGCTCCCGAACCCCATCGTCTGGCAGATGCCGCGGTAGACCCCCTCGGGCGGCTTGCTGGCCCATCCGATCCGCTCGGCCACCGCCTGCAGCACGGCCCGGTGCTTCGGGTGGTTGTCCATCAGCTTCAGCCGGAAGGCGAGCGGATCCTGGCCGGCGGCGTGGGCCAGCTCGTCCATGAAGCATTCGAGATAGATGGCGTTCGGGTTCAGGTTCACGCCCCGCCAGAAGCCCGGCAGGATGTGCGGGTTGCGCATCGCGTGGTCGACCAGGATGTTGGGGATCGTGTAGCCGATCGCGGCCTCCGGACCTCCGGGGTTGAGACCCTGGAAGGTGACCGGGTCGCGGCCCTCGACCATGCGCTGGGGGGCGACCGAGGCCAGGATCGACTGGCCGGAGATGCGCATGTGCAGGCCGGTCAGGTTGCCGTCCCCGTCGAGGGCGGCGCGCATCCGGCACTGCGTGACCGGGTGGTACCGGCCATGCGTCATGTCCTCCTCGCGGGTCCAGATCAGCTTGACCGGCGTGCCCGGCATCTCCCGCGCGATGAGCACCGCCTGACGCACCCAGTCGTGCGTGGCGCCGCGCCGGCCGAAGCCGCCGCCGAGATGGATCTTGTAGACCTCGCACGACGTGGCCGGCAGCCCGGCGGCGTCGGCGGTCGCGGCCAGAGCCGCCTCGCCGTTCTGCGTCGGCGTCCAGACCTCGCAGCGCTCCGGCGTCCAGAGCGCGGTGGCATTCATCGGCTCCATCGTGGCGTGATTCTGGAACGGTACGCCGTAGACGGCCTCCACCACCTTGGCGGCGCCCTTGAGGGCGCCGGCCACATCGCCGGCCTTGTTGCCGACGAAGGCCTGCTCGGCGTCGAGTCCCTCGCGCAGGGTCGCCGCGATGGTCTCGCTGGAAACCGTCGCGTTCGGACCATCGTCCCAGGCGACCGGGAGGGCGTCGAGGGCGGTCTTGGCGCGCCAGAACGTGTCGGCCACCACCGCGACCGCGCTGTCGCCGACCTGGAGCACTCTTCGGACACCGGGCATGCCCGACACAGCCGCGGCGTCGAAGCTCCTCACGCTGCCGCCGGTCACCGGACAGTCGCGGATCGCGGCGTTGAGCAGGCCGGGCAGCTTGAGATCGATCCCGTAGACCTGGCTGCCGTCGAGCTTGGGCAGGGTGTCGAGCCGCTTCAGCGGCTTGCCGGCGATGGTCCAGTCCTTCGGATCCTTGAGCACCACGTCCTTCGGCGGCTCGATCCTGGCCGCCTCCGCGGCGACGGCGCCGTAAGTGATGCTGCGGCCGGAGGGGCCGTGGGTGATCACGCCCCGCTCGACGCGGCACTCGGCGGCGGGTACGCCCCAGCCCTTCGCGGCGGCGGCAACGAGCATCGTGCGGGCGGCGGCGCCGCCTCTTCGCACGTACTCGTGAGAATCGCGCACGCCGCGGCTGCCGCCGGTCGAGTAATCACCCCAGACGCGCTTGCGGGCGAGGTTCTGGCCCGGGCTCGGATACTCGGTGGTGACCCTGGCCCAGTCGCAGTCGAGCTCCTCGGCGACGAGTTGCGCGAGGCCGGTGAGCGTGCCCTGGCCCATCTCCGAACGGGCGATGCGAATGACCACGGTCTCGTCCGGCTTCACCACGACCCAGGCATTGACCTCCGGCGCGGTGGGCGCCGCGTCGAGGGTTGCAGCCCGTGCGGGGAACGGGATGTGGAAGCCGAGGGTGAAGAGACCGGCGCCGGCGAGCAGCGTGCGGCGGCTGGGGCGGGCAGCCTTCGGAGAGGCCTTGGATTCGAGGCTCATCTGCTCGTCCCCCGTCAGCCGGACTGGCCGCGCTCGGCGGCGATCTTGATGCCGGCGAGCACACGGTTGTAGGTGCCGCAGCGGCAGATGTTGGTGATCTCCTGGCGGATCTGCTCCTCGCTCGGACGCGCGTTCTGCGCCAGCAGCGCCGCCGAGGCCATGATCATCCCGGGCTGGCAGAAGCCGCATTGCGGCACGTCGAGCTCGGCCCAGGCTTGCTGGACCGGATGGCGGGCATCCGGCGCTAGCCCCTCGATCGTGACGATCTTCTGCCCCGCCTCGATCGCCGAGAGCGGCACGGAGCAGGAGCGGACGGCCGCCCCGTCGATATGCACGGTGCAGGCGCCGCATTGGGCGATGCCGCAACCGTACTTGGTGCCGGTCAAACCGATCTGCTCGCGGATGACCCAGAGGAGCGGGGTGTCGGCCTCGGCATCGACCTCACGCACGACGCCGTTGACGTTCAGTCGTGCCATCTGACCCCTCTCCCGAACGAGATTATGTATCCAGTATCCTCAAAGCGGGGGAGGCCTCAAGGGAGGGCGTGAGCGACCGTCGGCAGCAGCCATCCGGCGCTCGGACAGGTCGACGTCTGCGACCCGAAGGCGCCAAGGCTCTTGAGGCCCAAGGCGTGACCTCTCCTGCCATCGAACCGACTTCCCGCAGATCCCGGCCGCCGTCAGCTGGATCGGAACCGAGCACCGAGCCGTGGCCGCTGGCCTGACGCTGCTCTCCGAGCGGATCGACGCGCATCCTCCCAGCCGTCAGCCTGGCCTACTGGTACCCTTTCGGGAACGGATCGGGCTTGATCAGCTCGGGGCTGGTGTAGACGATCTCGAACTGGCCGTCGGGCTTGGCCCGGCCGACCCGCGTCTTCGACCAGAGGTGGTGGTTCTCGTCGATCTTCACGTAGCCTTCCGGCGCGCCCTTGAACTCGAGGCCGGGCGAGGCCGCCACGACCTTGTCGACGTCGAAGGTGCCGGCCTTCTCGCAGGCCATCTTCCACAGGAACGGGCCGAGATAGGCCGCCTGCGTCACGTCGCCGATGACCGTCTTCTCGCCCCACATCTTCTTGAACGCGGCCACGAACGCCTTGTTGTTCTCGTTCTGGATCGACTCGAAGTACTTCATGCACGAGTAGGCCCCGGCGATGTTCTCGCCGCCGATGCCGTCGACCTCGTCCTCGGTCACCGACAGCGTCATCAGCACCTGCTTCGACAGGTCGATGCCCGCCGCCTTGAGCTGCTTGTAGAACGCCACGTTCGAGCCGCCCACGATCGTGGCGAAGATCACCTTCGGCTTGGTGAGCTTGATCTTGTTGATGACCGAGTTGAACTGCGTGTGGCCGAGGGGGAAGTACTCCTCGCCGACGACCTTGCCCTTGAGCACGGTCTCGATGTGCCGGCGGGCGATCTTGTTGGAGGTGCGCGGCCAGATGTAGTCCGAGCCGATGAAGTAGAAGCTGTCGCCGCCCTTCTCCTTATGGACCCAGTCGAGGCCGGCGAGGATCTGCTGGGTGGCCTCCTGGCCGGTGTAGAAGACGTTCTTCGACTGCTCCAGGCCCTCGTAGAAGGTCGGGTAGTACAGCAGGCCGTTGTACTGCTCGAAGACCGGCAGCACCGCCTTGCGCGAGGCCGAGGTGAAGCAGCCGAACACGGCGGCGCAATGGTCGTTGACGAGGAGTTTCTTGGCCTTCTCGGCGAAGGTCGGCCAGTCGGAGGCGCCGTCCTCCTGGATGATCTTGATCTTGCGGCCGAGCACGCCGCCGGCGTCGTTGATCTGCTGGATCGCCAGCTTCTCGCCCTGGCTCGGCCCGGTCTCCGAGATCGCCATGGTGCCGGTGATCGAGTGCAGGATGCCGACCGTCACCTCGCTGTCGGTCACCGCCAGAGCGCCGGCCTCGGCGGCCGCCGCGACGCGCGGCAGCGATGCCGCGAGCGGGGCCGCCGCCAGCCCGAGCAGCAGGCGCCGGCGGAGGGTGAAGTGCGCGGGATCGTCTGTCGCCATGGGGAGCAAATCCTTCAGATCGTTCGAGAAGGTGGGCCGCCCCGTCCGCACCGGATCAGCCGTCGCGCACGGGATCGTCTCCTTCGGCACATTTCTTCAAAAGAAAATAAATTTCGCAAGATGAAAACATCGGCAGCCTGCCCATATCGGCGGCGGCGCTCCCGGGCGCCGGCTTCCTATTTGCGGCGGCGCGCCGGGGCGAGCCCGGTCAGCGCCGCGAAGGCGCGACCGGCGGCCGCCTCCAGCCCCGCCGCCAGGGTGCCGCCGTCGGGCGCGAGGAGCCGGAGGCCGAGCCCGGCCGCGTTCGGCAGCGGGCTGAGCCCGGCCCGGCAGCCGGTGCGGTCGGCCGCGGCCTGGACGTCCCCGGGATCCGGCAGGCACGGGGCCGGACCGAGGATGACGAGGGCGCCGTAGGCCCGCCACGGGCCGAGCGGCGAGGCCGGATCGCGGAATTCGGCGCCGGCGATGCGCGCCCGCTCGCGGACCAGGACGGCCCCCGCCGCCGTCTCGATGCCGAGGGCGAGCTCGACGTGCTCGAACGGCCTGCCGCGGCCCTCCGGGTCGTGACACGCAATGCTCTCGGAGACGACGGCACGGGCCCCGGGCTCGAGCGTGACCCGGGTCGAGGCCGAGAGGGCGGCGCCGGGGAACAGGATCAGGGGATCGGGCACGCAGTGGAGGAAGGCATCGGCGCCGACGCGGATCCGCGTGTCCTGGCGGGCCGGCTGGTCGGCGCTGCGATGGACGACCGTGGCGGCCTGGGTGGTGACGTGCGCCGCCGAGCCCGGACCCATCGCGATGTCGAGGCCGAGACGGTCGCCGCGGTAGAGGCCGCCGGAGGCCGATTGCAGGTACAGGGTGATCAGCTCCGGCCGCTGCGGATACAGGCGGAACGGCTTCGTGATGTGGAACGGGTACGGCACGTGCTGGTCGGCGAGCACGCTGGTCCCGCCGCCGCGCACGAAGCCGAGGCGGGCCGTCGCGCGGCGGCCGGTCTGGACGTCGTCGGGCACGGCTAGGGCGCGAACAGGACGGCCCGGCCGATGGCATCCGCCACCGCGTCGATGCCGAGGCCCGCGCGCGCGTTCGTGGCGAGGACCGGCCTGCCGCTCCGGACCCGCGCGGCCTCCGCGAGCATCCCGTCGAGGTCGACGCCGACATGCGGCGCGAGGTCGATCTTGTTGATCACGAGGAGGTCGCAGCGCAGCACGCCCGGGCCGCGCTTGCGCGGGATGTCGTCGCCGCCGGCCACGTCGATCACGAAGATCCACCAGTCCACGAGGTCGAGGGAGAAGGTCGAGGCGAGGTTGTCGCCGCCGGATTCGAAGACGAGCAGCTGCAGGCCCGGGAAGCGCGCCTCCAGCGCGTCGCCCGCGGCGATGTTGAGGGTCGGGTCCTCCCGGATCACCGTGTGCGGGCAGGCCCCGGCCTCCACAGCCTCGACGCGGCGCGGATCGATCAGCCCGGAGCGGCGCAGCCGCTCGGCGTCCTCCTTGGTGACGAGATCGTTCGTGATCACCGCGAGATCGACGCCCCGCGCCCGCAGCACGGGGATCAGCCGCTCGATCAGCGCGGTCTTGCCGGATCCGACCGGGCCGCCGATCCCGATCCGGGCGGCGTTCGCGGGAGTCACGTCGGTCATGGGGAGCGGGGCCGTGAGAGGGGTGGCGGGGTTCGGCGGCGCTCAGCGCAGCATGTAGCGCTGGGCGAGCGGCAGGGTCCGGGCCGGCTCGCAGGTGGCGAGCACGCCGTCGACGAAGACGTCGAAGGTCTGCGGGTCGACGCGGATCTCCGGGCAGGCGTCGTTCCAGAGCATGTCGGCCTTCGTCAGCGTGCGGGTCCCGCGGGCGGGCAGGAGCGCCTTGCGCAGGCCGAGCCGGCCGCCGAGATCGGCCTCGATCGCCAGGGGATGGACGAAGCAGGCCGAGAGCGCCTGCTTGGCGCGCCCGAAGGCGCCCCATTGCGGGCGCATCAGCACCGGCTCGCAGGTCATCAGCGAGGCGGCGGAATCGCCCATCGCGCCCCAGGCGATGAAGCCGCCCTTGATCACGAGCTCCGGCTTGATCCCGAAGAAGGCCGGCCGCCAGACCACGATGTCGGCCATCTTGCCGGGCTCCAGCGAGCCGACATGCTCCTGGATGCCGAAGGTGCGCGCCGCGTTGATCGTGTACTTGGCGATGTAGCGCCTGATCCGGGCATTGTCGCCGAAGCCCGGCCTCTCCTCGGGGAGCGGGCCGCGCTGGTCCTTCATCTTCGAGGCGAGCTGCCAGGTCCGGCAGACGACCTCGTGGATCCGGCCCATGCCCTGGCTGTCGGAGCCGAGCATCGCGATCGCCCCGATGTCGTGGAGCACGTCCTCGGCCGCGATGGTCTGGGCGCGGATGCGGCTCTCCGCGAAGGCCACGTCCTCCGGCAGGGCCGGGTTGAGGTGGTGGCACACCATCGTCATGTCGAGGTGCTCGTCGAAGGTGTTGACCGTGTAGGGGTTGGTCGGGTTCGTCGACGAGGGCAGGCAGTGGGGCAGCCCGGCGACCCGGATGATGTCCGGCGCGTGGCCGCCCCCGGCCCCCTCGGTGTGGTACATGTGGATGGTGCGGCCGCCGATCGCCGCCAGCGTGTCCTCCACGAAGCCCGACTCGTTCAGCGTGTCGGTGTGGAGCTGGACCTGGAAGTCGTACGCGTCGGCGAAGCCCAGGCAGGCGTCGATCGCCGCCGGCATCGCGCCCCAGTCCTCGTGGATCTTGAGGCCGAGGACGCCGGTCTCCAGCTGCTCCTTCAGGGCGGCCGGCCGGTGGGTGTTGCCGCGCCCGAGGAAGCCGAAATTGACCGGCCAGGCCTCGGCGGCCTGGAGCATGCGGCCGGTGTTGAACGGGCCGCCGGAATCGATGCCGACGGTGATCGGCCCGAGCGAGCCGCCGAGCAGGGTCGTGACGCCGGAGGCGATCGCGTGGTCCGGCAGGCCGGCGGAATCGAAGTGCACGTGCACGTCGATGGCCCCGGGCGTCGCGATCAGGCCCTCGCAGTCGCGCACCGTCGTCCCGGCCGACACGATCAGGCGCGGGTCGACGCCGTCCATGATCGCCGGGTTGCCGGCCTTGCCGAGCGCCACGATCCGCCCGTCCTTGATGCCGAGATCGCCCTTCTGGATGCCGAGGACGGGGTCGATCACCACGACGTTGCAGAGGAGGAAGTCGAGCGCGCCCTGCGCGGCGGTCACCCCGGGCGCCATCCCGATCCCGTCGCGCAGGGTCTTGCCGCCGCCGTGCAGGCACTCGTCCCCGTAGACGGCGTGGTCGTGCTCGACGACCGCCACCAGGGCGGTGTCGGCGAGCCGCACCCCGTCCCCGGTGGTCGGCCCGTAGAGGGCGGCGTAGTCGCGGCGCGGGATCGTCACCATGGCACTCTCCCTAGGCGCCCTTGAAGCCGCGGGCCTTGGCGCGGGCGAGGGCCGCCGCCCGCGCCGCGTCGTCGGGCAGGGTCCCCTGCGTCAGGTCGTTGAGCCCGGTCAGCTCCCGGGCGCCGCCGAAGCCGACCAGCGTCACGGTCTTGCGCTGGCCCGGCTCGAAGCGGATCGCCGTCCCGGCCGGGATGTCGAGGCGGTAGCCCAGGGCCGCCGCCCGGTCGAAATCGAGCGCCCGGTTCACCTCGAAGAAGTGGTAGTGCGAGCCGATCTGGACCGGGCGGTCGCCGGTGTTGACGACGTCGAGGGTGACCCGCGGGCGGCCCGCGGCCAGCTCGATCGCGCCGTCGGCCGGCAGGATCGCGCCGGGCTCCAGGGTGTCGGCGGGGGCGCCCGCCCGGGCGCGGACCGGCTCGTGGACCGTGACGAGCTTGGTGCCGTCCGGGAAGACGCCCTCGACCTGCAGGATCGGCAGCATGGCGGCGATGCCCGGCATCACGTCCTCGGTCGACAGGATCGTGGAGCCCCAGCCGATGAGGTCGGCGACGCTGCGCCCGTCGCGCGCGCCCTCCAGGATCTCGTCGGTGATGAGCGCCACCGCCTCCGGGTAGTTGAGCTTGAGGCCGCGGGCCCGGCGCTTGCGGGCGAGCTCGGCCGCGGTGAAGATCGTGAGCCGTTCCAGCTCGGTGGGCGTGAGCAGCATCACCCGCTCCCTAGTTGGCGAACAGGCGCAGGTCGGCGCGCGCGTGCCGCATCGCGGCGACCTCGATCAGCGGCGTGAAGCCCGTGAGGACGATCGCGCCGTCGGGGTCCTCGGTCACGGGCCGCTCGGCGATCTCCGCGACGAGCGGCAGCACCGTCTGGAGGGCCTGCTGGCCCTGGATGGCGCCCACCTGACCGAGCCGGACCGTGGCCGAGACCAGGCCGGAGACGAGCTGGTAGCCGGCGACGGCCGCCGCCTCCGCTTCCGACAGGCCCAGCCCCCGCCACAGGGCGCCCTGCACGGTGGCGAGGTGCCCCAGCATGAGCCCGGACCGGATCGCGGCGCGGATGTCCCCGGCACCGGGCGTGGCGAGCCGCGCGTGGGTGGTCAGCAGGGAGGCGCCGTTGCGCCGGCTGCCGGTGCGCATCGCCTCGACGAGGGTGGCCGCCTCCACGGCGGCGTCGATGCGGCCGAGCCGGGCCGGATCGGGGCCGGCGCGGTGGGCGAGGATCAGGGCGACGCGGTCGCTCTCCGCCCACCGGAAGCGCACGAGGGCCGTGAGCGTCCGCGTCAGTCTCCCCGTGTCGAAGGCCGGGTCGCCCGCGACGAGCCCCTCGATCCCGTTGGAGAAGGCGAAGCTCCCGCTCGGGAAGGCGGCGTCGGCCTGCTGGAACGCCAGGAGCCGGCTCAGCACGGCGCCGCCTCGTCGAGGATGGTGTGGGTCACCTGCCGGTCGGTGACGAGGGCGCCGAGGCGGACGAGGTACGCGTCGGCCGGTCCGTCCAGGGCCACCAGGAGGGCGCCGTCGGCGAAGCGGACCCGCCAGTGGAGGTTGCCGGCGTGGTAGCCGAGTTCGAGGGCGGCGGCCTGGCTGTCCGGGACGAGGCGGAGCCAGCGCTCGGAGCCGACCCGGGCGACGAGGGCGCGGTCCGCGTCCAGCGCCAGCACGGCCCCGTCGAAGAGCGGCTCGTCCCGCGGCAGGGCGAGGGCGATCTCCTCGCCGGACTGGGTGGTCGCGCGGATCCGCCGCCGGGCGACGTCGGTGCTCGACACGACGAGCACGTCCACCGCGCCGTGATGCGCGAGATGGTGCAGGCGCTCGGCCATCCCGGATTCGTGCCGGCTGCCCAGGATACGATGGATCACACGCATGTCGGTCCGCGTCCCGCTCCCCGTGGCCAGGATCGATCTGGGCCTTGCAAGAGCCGGTCCGCCGCTCGGCCCGTCACCGGCAGCACCGGCTCAGACATCGAGCGTGGTCTCGCGCTCCCAGGCGGTGAAATGGGCGCAGTAGCTGTCCCACTCATTTTGCTTCAACTTGAGGTAGGCGACGGAGAATGCGCCGCCCAGATTGTCCCGCAGGGCCTCGTCGGCCTCGAAGGCCCGCAGCGCGTCGAGCAGGTTGAGCGGCAGGCGCGGCGCGCCGGTGACGGCGTGGCCGTCGCGGTACATGTCGACGTCGCTGTGCGGCCCGGGATCGGCCGCCGACGCCAGGCCGTCCAGGCCCGCGGCCAGGATCGCCGCCTGGAGCAGGTACGGATTGGCCGCCCCGTCGGGCAGGCGCAGCTCGAACCGGCCCGGCCCGGGCACGCGCACCATGTGGGTGCGGTTGTTGCCGGTCCAGGTCACGGCGTTCGGCGCCCAGGTCGCGCCCGAGATCGTGCGGGGCGCGTTGATGCGCTTGTAGGAATTGACCGTCGGGTTGGTGATCGCGGCGAGCGCGGGCGCGTGCCGCATGATCCCGCCGAGGAAGTGCCGGCCCCGGGCCGACAGGCCGAACGGCATCTCGGGATCCGCGAAGGCGTTCACGGTGCCGGCATTGTTCCACACCGAGACGTGGCAGTGGCAGCCGTTGCCGGTCAGCCCCGGGAACGGCTTCGGCATGAAGGTCGCCCGCAGGCCGTGCCGCTCGGCGACCGAGCGGACCATGAACTTGAAGAAGGCGTGCTTGTCGGCGGTGGCCAGCGCGTCGTCGTACTCCCAGTTCATCTCGAACTGGCCGTTCGCGTCCTCGTGGTCGTTCTGGTAGGGCTTCCAGCCGAGCGCCAGCATGTGGTCGCAGATCTCGGCGATCACGTCGTAGCGGCGCATCAGCGCCTGCTGGTCGTAGCAGGATTTCTCCGCCCGATCGTGGTGATCCGAGATCGCCGATCCGTCCGGGCTCAGCAGGAAGAACTCGGCCTCGACGCCGGTCTTGACCCGCAGGCCCTCGGCGGCGGCCCGCGCCACGAGCTGCTTCAGCACCACCCGGGGCGCCTGATCGACCGGCGCGTCCGCCATGGTGCAGTCGGCCGCCACCCAGGCGACGTCCGGCTTCCAGGGCAGGCGGATCACCGAGGCGGCGTCCGGCATCGCGAACAGGTCGGGATGGGCCGGGGTCAGGTCGAGCCACGTGGCGAAGCCCGCGAAGCCCGCGCCGTCGCGCTGCATGGCGCCGATCGCCTGCGCGGGCACCAGCTTGGCGCGCTGGCAGCCGAACAGGTCCGTATAGGAGATCATGAAGTACTTCACGCCGTGCTCGGCGGCGTAGGCGGAAAGGTCGGTCGTCACGGCAGCCCCCTGAGCGCGGATCGGTTGGGGGCCGGCCGCGCCCCGTTCCGGCGCGACCGGCGGGGTTGAAGGGCCCTAGAGGCCCGCTTTGCCCGGGTACCAGTCGGTGCCGGCCAGCGGCACGCGGGCCATGGCGGCGGCCTCGAGCGTCAGCGCCACGAGATCCTCGGGCTCCAGATTGTGCAGGTGGTTGTGGCCGCAGGCGCGCGCGATGGTCTGCGCCTCCAGGGTCATCACCTTCAGGTAATTTGCGAGCTTCCGGCCGGCGCGGACCGGGTCCAGGCGGGCCGCCAGCTCGGGGTCCTGCGTGGTGATGCCCGCCGGGTCGCGGCCCTCGTGCCAGTCGTCGTAGGCGCCAGCGGTGGAGCCGAGCTCGCGGTACTCCTCCTCGTAGGCCGGGTCGTTGTCGCCGATGGCGACGAGCGCCGCGGTGCCGATCGAGACCGCGTCCGCCCCGAGCGCGATGGCCTTGGCGACGTCCGCGCCCGAGCGGATGCCGCCCGAGATCACGAGCTGCACGCTCCGGTGCAGGCCGAGATCCTGCAGCGCCTGCACGGCGGGGCGGATGCAGGCGAGCGTCGGCTGGCCGACATGCTCGATGAACACGTCCTGGGTCGCCGCCGTGCCGCCCTGCATGCCGTCGAGGACGACGACGTCGGCCCCGGCCTTCGCGGCCAGTGCGGTGTCGTAATAGGGCCGGGCGCCGCCGACCTTCACGTAGATCGGCTTCTCCCAGTCGGTGATCTCGCGCAGTTCGCCGATCTTGATCTCGAGATCGTCCGGACCGGTCCAGTCCGGATGCCGGCAGGCGGAGCGCTGGTCGATGCCCTTGGGCAGGTCGCGCATGGCGGCGACCCGGTCGGAGATCTTCTGGCCGAGCAGCATGCCGCCGCCGCCGGGCTTGGCGCCCTGGCCGACCACCACCTCGATGGCGTCGGCGCGCCGGAGGTCGCGCGGGTTCATGCCGTAGCGGGAGGGCAGGTACTGGTAGACGAGGATGTCGGAGTGGCCGCGCTCCTCGTCGGTCATGCCGCCGTCCCCCGTGGTGGTGGAGGTGCCGGCCAGCGTAGCGCCGCGGCCGAGGGCCTCCTTGGCGTTGGCGGACAGGGATCCGAAGCTCATGCCGGCGATGGTGATCGGGATCTTCAACGCGATCGGTTTCTTGGCAAATCGCGTGCCGAGGGTGACGCCGGTCCCGCAGGCCTCCCGGTAGCCCTCCAGGGGATAGCGGGACATCGAGGCGCCGAGGAACAGCAGGTCGTCGAGATGCGGGAGCTTGCGCTTCGTGCCGCCGCCGCGGATGTCGTAGATGCCGGTGGCCGCGGCCCGGCGGATCTCCGCCAGGGTGTGGTCGTCGAAGGTCGCCGACTTGCGCGGCGGCATCGGCGGGTTCTGGTAGGTCATGCCCGGTCTCCCGCTTGAGCCGCTCCCGATCGGGAGCGGCTTTAAGTCCTTGATTCGACGCGCTCGCTCGCGCCGAACCGGTATCCACTCCGGCGGCGCGCTCTCAGTAGGCGTCGGCGTTGTCGATGTTGAAGCTGTAGAGTTTGCGGGCCGAGCCGTAGCGCCGGAACTCTTCCGGCCGGACGTCCGCGACCCCGGCGCGGTCCAGCAGGGCCGCGAGGTGCGCGCGGTGCTCGGGGCGCATCGGTTTCTCGATGCAGTCGGCCCCGAGGCTCTTCACGCTGCCGCGGACGAACAGCTTCGCCTCGTAGAGCGAGTCGCCCAGCGCCTCGCCGGCATCGCCCAGGACCACGAGGGATCCGGACTGGCCCATGAAGGCCGACATGTGCCCGATCGAGCCGTGCACGACGATGTCGATCCCCTTCATGGAGATGCCGCAGCGCGAGGCCGCGTTGCCCTTGATGACGAGGAGGCCGCCGCGCCCGGTGGCGCCGGCATATTGCGAGGCGTCGCCCTCAATCACGACGGTGCCGGACATCATGTTCTCGGCGACGCCGGGACCCGCCGAGCCCTGCACCGTGACGGTGCCGCCGTCGTTCATGCCGGCGCAGTAGTAGCCGACCGGGCCGCGCACCGTGACGGTGACGGGCCCGTCGATCCCGACCGCCACCGCGTGCTGGCCCCGCGGGTTCAGCACCTCGAATTCGGTGTCGTTGGCGCCCGGCGCGACGCCGTGGAGGGCTTGGTTCAGGGCGCGCAGCGGCGTCGCCGCCAGATCGAAGACGGGCATGGGCGAGATCCGTGAAGGCTGCGGGGGGAGCGGCTCAGGCGGCCTGCCGCTGATCCCAGAAGTAAACGGTCGCCGGCTCGGGCTCCCAGACGCGGGCGGATTCGATCCCCGGCAGGCCGACGAGCGCCCGGTATTCCGAGCCGAAGGCGACGTAGCGCTCGGTCTCGGCCATGATCGCCGGCTTGCAGGCGATCGGGTCGCGCAGCACCCCGAAGCCGGACTTGGTGCCGACCACGAAGGTGAAGAACCCGTCGAGATCCGTGAGCGCCCCCGCGAGCGCCGCGCCGAGGTCCCGGCCCCGCGCCATCGCGGTGGTGAGATAGGCCGCCGCGACCTCGGAATCGTTCTCCGTCTCGAAGGCCATACCGTCGCGGGCGAGGCTCCGGCGCAGGTTGTTGTGGTTCGACAGCGAGCCGTTATGCACGAGGCACTGGTCGGCGCCCGTCGAGAACGGGTGCGCGCCCATGGTGGTCACGGCCGATTCCGTCGCCATCCGGGTGTGGCCGATCCCGTGGGTGCCCGACATCCCGGCGATGCCGAAGCGCGCCACCACGTCCTTCGGCAGGCCGACCTCCTTGTAGATCTCCACGCTCTCGCCCGCGCCCATCACGCGCAGATCGGGCGCGAGGCCCTTCAGGGCGTCGCGCGTCGCGGCGAGGCGGTCGGACGCCACGGTGATGACCGCGTGCGAGCTCTTCACCGCCACCCGCGCCGAGCCGCCGGAGGCTTCCGCGAGGCGCTGCTCCAGGGCGGGGAAATCCGCCTCCGGGCGTGCCGACTGCACGGTGATCTTCGACAGGCCGGGGGCCGGCGGCCCGTAGATCGCGAGGCCGGCCGAGTCCGGCCCCCGATCCGTCATGGTGACGAGCATGTCGGCGAGCAGCGCGCCGAGCTGCGGCTCCAGGGCGGGGTCCTTCAGGAACAATCCGACGATGCCGCACATGGCACCACCTCCGTCGCGGGTTCGCCCGGAGCATAGGCGGCCTGCGCGGCGGAAATCAACCCTCAAGAAATAAGATTTCTTCCTGAGAACAACGCGGCCCGTCAGCCGGTGCGGCCCGACTGTGGATACGCGATCACCGAGAGGTAGCGGGCCGGCAGCACGAGCAGCTCCGCCGGCCCGTGCGGGGCATCGGCGTCGAAGAACAGGCTGTCGCCGGGCTGCATGTGGAAGTGCCGGTCCCCGTGCCGGTACAGCACTTCGCCCTCCAGCATGTAGAGGAACTCCAGGCCGGGGTGCTGGAAGGTCGGGAACACGTCCGAATCGGTCGTGAGCGTGATCAGGTACGGCTCGACCGTCACGCCGCTGGTGTTCTCGTGGATGTGCCCGAGCAGGTTGTACTGGTGCCCGGCCCGCGTGCCGCGCCGCTCCAGCTCGATCCCCTCCCCGGCCTTGACGAAGACCGCGTTGCGGACCTCCTCGTAGCCGCGGAAGAAGCCGGTGATCGGCATGCCGAGCGCCTGGGCGAGCAGCTGCAGCGTCGTTAGGGACGGCGAGATGTTGCCGTTCTCGATCTTCGACAGCATGCCGGGCGACAGGCCGGTCGTCGCGGCGAGGTCCGCCGAGGTGATGCCGAGCCGCTTCCGGCGCTCGCGCACCGCGTGGCCGATCGCGCGCTCGAGGTTGTTCTCGCGCGGCTCGCGGACGGCGTGCGGATCCTGCAGCAGGACCGGCTCCCGCTCCGGCCGCGGGGCCTCCCCTGCCGTCCGGTTCGAAGCGCCTGACGGCATGGCGGATCTCCCTCCTCGGCGATCGTGGGCTCCGGCCTAGCGGGTCCTCCGCCGCCGTGCCGTGGCCCCGGACGCCTGTCAACGTCGCGATCCGCGACCCGTCGAGGAATCGCGGTTGAGGACGGATCGGCGCGCGGCGCCGACGGCCGGAGCGCGGGCGCTCGACCGCGCCGGGGGCGGCGTGGCATCGTCCCGGCCGGCGGTGCGCCGCGCTCCGTGCGTGATCTCACGCCGCCGGATCCGAACCCGTCGCAGGGTTGGCCGGCGGGGCGAGCCGGTCGCCCCGCCGGCGCGAATCGAGGGTGGGCATGGCCGGGACAGGACCGAGCAGGCGCGGGATCCTCGCGGGCGGCGGCGCCGCGGCGGCCGCCGCGCTGCTGCCGCGGGCGGCCCGGGCCGCGCCGCGGATCATCCTCAACGACGCGAGCGGCCTCAACCCGACCCCGGTGACGCGCCACGCCCTGCTGCCGACGGGGTCGACCGACACCCTGATCGAGGCCGTGCGCGCCGAGATCCGGGATGCCGCCGCCGCCGGCCGGCCGGTCGCCGTCGGCGTCGCCCGCCATTCCATGGGCGGCCAGAGCCTCGCCCGCGACGGGACGGCCGTGACCCTGGAGGGCGGCCCGATCGAGCCCGACACAGCCGCCGGCCTCTACCGGGTCGGGGCCGGGGCGCGCTGGTCGCAGGTCATCCGGCAGCTCGACCGGATCGGCTACTCGCCGACGGTCATGCAGTCGAACAGCGATTTCGGGGTCGGCTCGACCTTCTGCGTCAACGCCCACGGCTGGCCCGCGCCGCACGGCCCGTTCGGCTCCACCGTCCGCGCCGTCCGCCTCGTCCTGGCCGACGGCAGCCTCGTGACCTGCTCCCGCGAGGAGAACGCCGAGCTGTTCGGGCTGGCGATGGGCGGCTACGGCCTGTTCGGGATCGTGGTCGACCTCGTGGTCGAGATGGTGCCGAACCGCCTCCTGACGCCGACCTTCGCGGTGATGCCGGCCGCGGAGTTCGCGCCGGCCTTCGCGGCGGCGGTGGCGCGCGACGCCCGCCTGCGGATGGCCTACGGCCGGCTCTCTGTCGCGCAGGCCGGATTCTTCGACGAGGCGATCCTCGTCACCTACGCGGAGGCCGAGCACCCGCCGCAGGTCCTGCCCGCGGCGGCCGCGCAGGGGGCGTTCTCGGCGGTCTCGCGGGAGATCTACCGGGCCCAGGTCGGCAGCGAGTTCGGCAAGCGCGCCCGCTGGATCGCCGAGACCCGGCTCAACCCGACGCTCGATCCCGGCCTCGCCACCCGCAACAGCCTGATGAACGAGCCGGTGGCCAACCTCGCCTCGCGCGACCGCAGCCGCACCGACATCCTGCACGAGTACTTCGTCCCGCCCGAGCGCTTCGACGCGTTCCTCGCCGCCTGCCGCGAGACCATCCCGCGCTCGGGCTGCGACTGCCTCAACGTCACCCTGCGCTACGTGGCGGCGGACCCGGACTCGGCGCTGGCCTACGCGCCTGGCCCGCGGATCGGCGCGGTGATGTCGTTCTCGCAGGGCCTCACCCCCGGCGACGAGGCCGCGATGATGCGCATGACCGAGGCCCTGATCGAGCGCGTCGTGGCGATCGGCGGGGCCTATTACCTGCCCTACCGCCTGCACGCCCGGCGCGACCAGATGGCCCGGGCCTATCCGAAGCTCGACGCCTTCGTGGCAGCCAAGCGCCGCTACGATCCGGGGCTGCTGTTCCGGAACGCCCTGTGGTCGACCTACATGGCCTGACCGCGCCCCGGCACGGATCCGCCTCGCGCGGGCCGCGCGTGCCGACTCAGGAGACGCCCATGAGACCCACGCCCCCACAGGTGGCCGCCCTCGCCTTCGCGGCCATCCTGCTGTTCGCCGCCGCCACCGACTACGTCCCGGCCTTCCGGGACGCGGAGGGCCGCGTCTTCGGCCTGTTCCGGCTCGACGTCTACAAGGACGCGCTCCACCTCGCCTCCGGCCTGTGGGCGCTCGCCGCCGGCCTGTGGTCGCGCTCCGCCGCCGTGACCTTCCTGCGGGCCTTCGGGGCGATCTACCTGCTCGACGGCGTCGTCGGCGTGCTCACCGGGTCGAGCTTCCTCGACCTGTCGCTGTTCCTGAAGGGCTTCCAGGACAGCCCGCTCCTCTCCAACGGCCCGCACCTGAGCCTCGGCCTCGCCGGCGTCGTGCTCGGCTGGTGGCCGTGGCGCGCCCGGACCGCGGCCGGGGTCGCCGCGTGAGCCCCCGGCCCCCCCGCCGCCGGCGACGGGTCGTCCGCTGGGCGGTCGCCGGCCTCGCCGTTCTGGCCCTCGCCTGCGCCCTGCCCGTCGCGGCGATCGAGGGGGGCTGCACGGTCAGGCCCGATCCCGCCGGGCCGGGGCGTTCGGCGGGCGGCTCGCGCTTCGGGATCGCCCCCGAGGGCTACAAGCGCGCGGCCGGCGACAGCTACCTCACCTTCCCCGAATGGGACATCGTCCACGCCTACGCGGACCTCGCCGGGGTGACGCGTTCCGCCTCGGAATCGGCCTTCGACTACTGGGCGGCGACGACGGGCTTCTGGACGAGCCTGTGCGGAGCGACCCGGGCGGCCGGGCGCACCGGCGACGTCACCGCGGGCCAGAAAGTCACCAACTACGTGATTGGCCTCAGCTTCACGGCCGAGATGCTGATCCAGGGCGCCTACGAGCGCAGCCTCGGGGCGCTGACCGCGCGGTGGCGGGGGCCGGAGCCGACGGACGAGGACCGGTTCAACGCCCGGCTGCTCGGGGATTACGCCGCGTTCCTGCGCCAGACCCCCTGGTACCGCTACCCGTTCGACGCGGAGCTGTCCCGGCTCTGGCACGAGGTCCCGTTCACGCCGTCCCTGCGGGCGGTCGAGCGGCGCGGCGCGCTCACGCTGCAATACGGGGTGAAATGGGCCTACGCCCAGGGGATCGCGTGGCTCGCCGGGATGGACCCGGCCGGCCTGACGATCCGCAGCGTCGTGGCGGGGCTCGATGCCGGCGACGCGGCCGCCGACCCGCGCATCACCCTCCTCGGCCCCGTCCCGGCCGGCGACGGCGGCCCGGCCGCCCTGATGGAGACCCCGCGCTACCGGGCCTTCACGGAGATCGTCCGGGGCCTCGGCGCGCGGGGCCGGACCGTCCTGGAGATCGCCGGCAACCACCGGATCCTCACCACCGTCCTCCTGCCGCCGGGCCGGACGGTCACCCTCGCCGGGGCCGAGCCGCTGTTCGCGATGCCGATCCAGTCCGAGCCGGGCTGGCAGCGCGTCGGCTACGACACCGCGGTGGAGCAGCTCGTCGCGCAGATCCGCGCCGTGGAGGCCGCGGGGGGCCGGTTCGAGCATGCCTACGATTACTGATCGGCGCCCGCGGCGCGGCCTGCCGGTCGGCGCCGTCGCGGCGGCGCTCGCCGGGGGGCTCGGCGTGACCGCGCTGACCGCCCTCGCGGTCCAGCCGGAGACCGTGGTGGCGCTCGGGAACCCCGCCGCCCTGGCGGCCGCCGACGACGGGGCCCTGGTCTCGTCCGGCCGCGCGTACCTGGTGCTCCGGCCCGCCGCGCCGGGCGCGGTCCGGCGCCTCTACGCGGGCGGTGCCTGGCTGGTCCTGCCGGCGCCCGGGACCGGCTGCCTCGGCGTGCGCTGAGGACAGCGCCCGCGGGGCGGCCGGAGGGCCGGTGCTCAGTAGGGATCGGAGCGCTCGAGGATCTCTTGCCCCATCAGCACGCAGCTCCCGGGCATCGGCGCGTAGATCAGCCGGATCCGATACGCGCCCTTGTAGATGCTGCCCTCCACCTCGATCACCTGGAAGCGCCGCGTCCCGACCAGGGACGCGACGGTGCCGACGGACCGGACGGACGCGGGATCGACCGTGGCCCGCGCGTCGCCGTCGCTGTGGAAGCGCAGCAGCTTGAGGGCCTGCCGCTCGGCGTCGGCCGCGCAGGGGGGAATGGGGGCCGCGACCGCGGCGGTCGCGGCCAGGCCCGTCACGGCGAACAGCGGCAGCGCCCGCAGGATCCGTCTCATCGGCACGCGGCTCCGTATTCGTGGACCTCGGGCAGTTCGCCGTCGCCCGTCGTGGTCACCGAGAGCGTGCCGGCGGCCCCGGGCCGGCGCAGGGGCCGGATCAGGCGCGGGGGCGTGCGGTCCCATCGTCACCGGCTGCTCGGGGCGCCCGCCGGCGCGGGCGGGCTCGATCCCGGGGCCGTCCGGGCCGCCGGAACCGGGTCGGGCGGCGGATAGGCGGGGTCGGTCAGGCAGGTCGAGAGCCAGGTCTCGGCATCGGCGTCCGGGGCCAGCTCGACGTCGAGGACGGGCCGAGGGCCCGCGGGTGCCGCCGCCGCGCCGGCGGCGACGGCCGGGGCGGCAGGCCGCGCCCAGCGGCCGTCGGCGTTGTCGGGACCCGGGCATTCCGCGTCGTCGCCCCCGCCGATCGTGCAGGTCGCGACCGTGCGCGCGGCGCCGTCGACGACCCGCGCGACCGTGCGCGTCTCGGAGGTGTGGCCGCTCGCCCAGTCGTCGGACAGCGTGCAGACCCGGTCGCCGTTCTGGTAGCGCCGGCTGCCGAAGCACCCGTAGACCCGGTCCCGCCCGACGGGGAGGAAGTCGCACGCCGCGTCGAACCCCGCGAAGGGGCCGCCGGTGAACCGCGCCGCGAAGGCCCGCTGCCGCAGCGCCGCCGCGATCCAGTGCGGTCGGGCCGGATCGCTCTTCGAGCGGCCGGACAGGTCCTCGGTCCGTGCCCGGATCGCCTCCAGCACGACGGCGCGCGCGTCGGCCGCGTCCAGGTCGCCGAGCCACGTGTCCCGGGCCGCCACCCAGCGCTTCTGGCTGGCGACCAGCATCGCGCGGATCTCGGCGTCGTCCGTGCTGTGCAGGAGGCCGGAATAGGCCGCACCCAGGGCGGCGTCCGCCTTCCGGAGCGCCGGGTCGGCGCAGATCATGCGCTCGAGCGGGCTGGCCGCCTTGCGGCAGTCGATCGCGCGGGCCGACGACGGCGCCAGGAGGGTTGCGGGGAGGAAAGCGGCGAGGGCTGCCGCGAGGGTGGCCGCCGGGAGTCGCGTCACGGCCGGCTCCGCGCTGAGCATCGCCCCGAACCTCGCCCCGAAGCTCGCACCGGACTGCGCATCGGAACCTCGCCTCTGGGCCGCGTCCCTGGAGCCGGTCGACATCGGGGGCCTACTGCGCCGCGGCATCGACGATGCGGCACAGGTTCTGGTCGACGTCCTGACCGATCTGACCGGCCTGCACCATGAACAGGGCGTCGACCCGGCTGCCCGCCCCGGCCTTGCGCACGACGACCCGCAGCGTCTGCGGTCGCCCCGAACCGGATGTCTCCTGCTGGGCCGTCAGGGTCCCGAGCGCCTTCTCCACGTGCACGCCCACGAACCCCTCGGCCAGGACCGCCCGCGTCACCCGGTCGAACGCGGCCCTGGGGCTGACCGAGGGGAAGATCATCCACGTCTTGTAGGTGATGGCCTGGAGCATCGGCGTCCCCTCGCTCCGGTAATGGTCGCGGCACGTCTCCGCCGCGGCCGCCGGGAGCGCGAGCGTCGACAGGATGGCCGCGTAGACGAAAGCGTTCCGCATCGATCCCATGGGGTGCCTCTCACTTCGCTCTGCTGGTGGCTCTGCTGGTGGCTCTGCTGGTGACTTGCCGGACCTGTGCAGCGGGGGCCCTGGCAGGCGTGGATTCGTACGGGTGCGGAAGGCCGGCCTGCACCGGCCGGCCCCGCAGGGTCTCAGAGCTGCGGCGTGGCCGCTGGCCGGGGGCGCGGCGTCGGCGCCATCGCGCGCGGCGGCGGAGGCTCGGTCCGAGGCGGCGCGCCGGGCGCGTCCGCCGCGGCCGCCTCGGACTTCGGAGGCTCCGCGACCGGTGCCGGCCGCGGGGCCGCGACCGAGCCGCGGACCGTGTCGCGCAGGAAGTCGCCGGTGCTGGTGCTGGCCTCCCGGGGGGCCGGAGCCGGCGTCGCCCGGGCCGCCGGCGCGGCCTGCCCGGCGCCGCCCGCGCGCGGGACGGGCGCCTGCGACACCGCCGGGGCCCGACGGGGCTCGCCCGGCGGCACGGTGATCCGGAACGTGTACGGCACCGTGGACCCGTCCCCGAAGGTGACGTCGATCGACAGGGTGTCGAGTCCGGAGAAGTCGGGCCGTGCCGTGTAGTAGAGCGACATCGAATCCTTCTTGGCGTCCTCGCAGCCGTCCGGCTGCCGGATCTGCGCCCCGGTCTCGTCGACCTTGCCGCTGAGGATCCGGAACTCGCGCCGCTGCTCGATGCGCCCGCCGCGCGGCGGCCTGACGAGCTCGATCGTGGCCGCGCGCGAGCGGCACCCCTGCGTGGCGAAGTAGTAGGTGAAGCCCTGGAGGAAGATCCGCTGGCCGGCGCGCGCGGTCTTGTTCTCCACCTCCGCCCGGGCCGGCAGGGCGAGGCAGAGCGGCAGGCAGAGAGGCAGGCAGAGCGCCGATCCGAGGGCGAGGACGCCGGCGCCGATGCGCCGACGCGGTCGGTTCGGTGCCGCGGATCGGGGGGCGTTCGGGAGGCGCTGATGCACGGGACTCGTCCTCGGCTTGGCGGTGGGGGTGCGGGCGGCCGGTCCGGCCGTCCGCGCCGGAGCTGCGTCAGAGCTGCGGCGCGGCGGGCGGGCGCGGTGGTGCCAGCTGCTGCTGCGGCGGCGGCGCGGGCGTACCGGGCACGGGCGCCGCGGCCTCGGCGGCCTTCGGGGGCGGCGCGGCCGGCGCCGGCCGGGTGGCCGGGACCGCGTCCCGGACCGCGTCGCGCAGGAAGTCGCCGGTGCTCGCCTCCCGGGGCGCCGGAGCCGGAGTCGCAGCCGGAGTCGCGGCCGGAGTCGCCCGCTCGGCCGGAGCGGCGCGCGCCGCCGGGGCCGGCCGCGCGAGGCCCGCGTCGCGGGGGGCGGGTGCCTGGGACACCGCCGGCGCCCGCCGGCCCTCGTCCTCGGGCACCGTGATCCTGTAGGTGTAGGTGGCCTCCTCGCCGGTGACGAACGTGACGATCACCGACACCGTGTCGTGGCCGGCGAAGTCGGGCCGGGCCGTGTAGTAGAGCGTCCGCGCGTCCCGCTCGACGTCCTGGCAGCCGTCCCGCGACGGGGTGCCGTCGATGTTCTGGCCGAGGACCAGGAACTCGCGCCGCTGCTCGATGCGGCCGCCGCGCGGGGGCGTGACCAGCTCGATCGCGGCCGCCGGAACGGACGGGCAGCCCGGTCGGGTCTCGTGGGTGGCGTAGCCGTCGAGGCGGACCCGCTCCCCGGGCCGCGCGGTCACGCTCGTGGATCCCGCGAGCGCCGGTCCCGCGAGGCAGAGCCCCAGGAGGCCGACGAGGATCCCGGTGCCGCCGGCCCCTCCCCTCGTAACGCGTCGTGCCATGGCATCCTCCTCGGGTTCCCGGGTCGGGCGGTTTCGGTCCGCGGCGAGAGCCTCACTTCGCGTCGCCGCGCGTCAGGACCGGCTTGCCGCCGTCGGTGCGGAACCGGACCGCGTAGGTGCTGTTCGCCGACTGGGCGTTGCAGGTGATGACCACCGGGCCGCCCATCGGGTTGGGCATCTCGCAGGTGCCCTTGACCTTGAAGGTGGACTGGTCGCGCTCGGCGTACATCAGCTCGTCGACGGGCTGGTGCAGGGTGCCGCCCTCGACGAAGCCCTTGGCCGAGGCCATGAACGCCATGGCCTTGCCGTCGGTGGTGCCGAAGATGAACCCGGCCTTCGGGCTGCCGACGACGGAGGTGTTCACCGCCTCCGGGGCGCAGGTCGCGGTGAGGTCCTCCCCGTCCATCATCAGGGACTCGCAGCGGCCCTTGAAGGACAGCTTCAGGAACGTGCCCGGCGGCGGATCGCGCCCCTCCGCGCCGTCGCGCGGCGGAGGCGGCGCCTGTGACGGCGCCTGTGCCGGTGGCGGCGACGGCGGCGTCTCGGGCGTGGCCGGAGCCCGGGCCTCGGCCCGCCGGTCCCAGCCGCCGCGGGGCTGGCCGGGCTGCCAGACGCAGAGACGGGCGCCGTCATTGTCCCAGCAGGGGCCGCTCGGCGACAGGGCGCCGAGGGCCTCGGCGGCGCGCAGGCCCCCGGACGACCCGTTCCAGAAGGCCGTGGCCTTCAGCGGGTTCTGCGGGTCGCGGACGAGCTGCGCCACGACGTCGAGCTTGCCCGCGGCGTAGGAGCGGATCTCGAAGCCGCGTGCGCCGGTCTGCCCGGTCTCCGACCGGAACTGGCAGGCCCCGTCGAGGCGGACATCGCCCGCGACCTCGAGGTAGCAGTCGGCGGCCCGCGGAGCGCCGGCCTCGGGCGCCGCCGCGGGGGCGCCGCCGAAGCCGGGGCGGCCCTCGCCGACCTTCCAGGCGCAGATCCGGCTCCGGGACCCGGTCCAGCAGGCGCCCTCCGCGGTGACGCTGTCGGCGGGGCCGTCCTCGGGCTTGCCGCCGGGCTCCCGGTTCCAGGTCGCCGTGCCCTGGCCGGGCGCTGTCACCGACACGACCACGCCGTCGCGCAGGTAGCCGTTGGTGTAGGTGGCGAGGCGGAACCCGCCCACGCCGTAGCTGCGCGCGTCGGTCAGGAACTCGCAGACCCCGTCGATGACGGTCCTGCCGTCGGCCGCGAAGAAGCAGTCGGCCTTGCGGACCTTGATCTGCGCCTGCGCGGCGGCGGGCAGGAGGAGGCCGGCCAGCAGGCCCGCCATCAGGGCGGCGGTGCGGTGGCCGATGCGGCGTCCGGCCCGGGGGGCCGGGAACCGCGCGGGATCCTTGCGGCGGGGACCCATGATGGCCGTCTCCTATGGATTGCCGAGGAGGCGGCGCGCCGCCTGGATGGTCCGGTCGTTGCGCTGGTCGACGACGCGGCCCTGGTAGAGATTCCGGTCGGCGAGGCGCTGCTGGAGGGCGGCCCAGAAGCCGGCGCCCCACTGGTCCTGCTCGAGATTCTGCAGGATCTCGGTGGACTTGAGCTCGAGGGCGCGGATCGTCAGGTCGGCCGCCTTCGCGGGATCCCGCTGCAGGCCGGCGCCGCCGAGATCGTACAGGAAGGCCGCCGAGGCCGCCGCGGGGGCGAAGGAGCGCTCGACCGCGAGGCGCTCGAGATACCGGGCCGCCAGGGGGCCGTCCGGCGCGGTGACCCGCTGCTCCCGGTTGGCCGGGGACAGGTGCATCGCGGCGTAGAGGTACTGCGCCACCGGGACGCCGCTCTCCGCCAGGCCCCGGAGCTTCGCCGCGTCGGCGGCGTTGGAGACCGCGCTCTTGGACAGCGCGATGAGCTCCTCGACGCTCGGCGTCGCCGCGGGCGGTGCCGGAGGCGGCGGGCCGGCGGGCTTCGCGGCTCCGGTGTTGCCCGCCCCCGCACTGCCAGCTCCCGCGTTGCCCTGCGGGCCGGCACCCCGGCCGGCCAGGGCCTGCACGGCCGCGCGCGTCTGCGGCGTCGCCGTCCCGTCGGCCGGCCCGGTGTAGAAGCCGCGCTTGGCGAGGTCGCGCTGGATCGCCGCCACGAGGTCGGGGGGCTGGCGGCCGAGCTCGTCCGTGAAGGTGGTGACCGCCCGCGGCAGCTTGGCCGCCACCGTGTTCATGTAGAGGTCGGCGGCCTTCTGCGGATCCCGCGGGACGCCGCTCCCGGCATCGGTGTAGCAGCCGGCGATCCAGTAGAGCGTCGACCAGGAATCGAGGTAGTTGTTCCGGGCCGCGACCGGGTTCGCCTGGAAGGCCAGCCCGTAGCGGCAGCCCCGCTTGAGATCGTGCTGGCCGCGGGCGGGGTCGAGCAGGAGCTCGGTCATGCCGCGCTGGGCCCCGGGGAAGCCGAGGTCGGCGGGCTTCTGGTAGTAGGTCAGGGCCTTGGCGGCGTCGGGCTTGACCGGGTTCTTGGCGTAGACCGCGGCCCATTCGGGATTGTAGAGGGCGCCCATGAACGACCGGGCGCTGACGTCGCCGGCCTCGGCGGCCGTCCGCAGCTTCTCGAAGGCGGCCCTGTCGCCGTCCTTGCCGGCCTTGTCGAGCAGGTCGAGATAGAGCTTCTCGTTCTCCTTGCTGTCGGCGGGCTTGCCCCACTCGCCCGCGGGCTTCAGCAGCGCCAGGGCGAGGCCGGCCAGGAGCGCGACCGCGGCCTGGGGCAGGACCAGCCAGGCGAGGCGGTAGCGCGCGTCCGCGTACCAGAGCGTCGCGTGCGCCCGGAGCCGGTCGGTCCCGATCGTGGCGCCGCTCATGACTTGGCTTTCATGTAGGCGCGCAGGGCCGTGATGACCGCGGAATTGCGCTTGTTCTCGACCGGGAGCGTGTAGAAGCCGCGGGCGGTCAGCGCGGCCTGGATCGCGCCCCAGAACCCGTCGCTCCAGTTGCCCGCCTCCGGGAACAGCAGCCAGAAGGTGATCTGGTCGTCCTTGAGGTCGACGCCCCGCAGGGCGAGGGCCGCCGCCTTCCCGGGATCCTTGGCGACGTTGCCGTAGCCGGAATCGTACAGCACCGCCGCCTCGCCGGCCGCCATGCCGTTGCCGGCGGCCGCGGCGCGCTCGTAGGCGGCGACGGCGACCTGCGCGTCCGGCGCGAAGACGTCGCCCTTGTTCATCACCGGGTTGAACAGGCGCGCGTAGGCGGTGAGCGCGTCCGCGTCCCCGGCCTCGGCGCGGCTCTTCAGGTCGGCCATCTTCCGCCGGTCGCCGGTCCGGGCGGCGGCCTGGAGGGCCAGCACCTCCGGATCCGGGCCCTTGGGCGTCACCCGCCGCGGCTCGGGCCGCGGGGTCGCGACCGTGTTGGTGATCCCCGCCTCCACCTGGAGGGCCGTGATGATCCCGGGATTGGGCCGCCCGTCCACCGGGCCGATGTACCGGCGCTGCTCGGCCAGGTGCCGCTGGATGCCCAACACCAGGGCGGGGTTCTGCTGCCCGAGATTGTTGATGAAGGCGTCCATCGTCGGCCGGTGGCGGCGCCACAGCACCGCGGTCACCAGCCCCCCGGCCCGCACCGGGTCCTGCGGCAGGCCGCTCTCGGGCTCGACGTAGCAGGTGGCGAGCTTGACGGTCAGCCGCTCCTCGCCGGTGATCGTGCGCTCGAGCGTCTCGGGGGCGTCGATCCAGGTCTGGGCCAGGCGGCAGCCGCGCCGCAGGTCGCGGTTGGGGTTGGCCGGGTCGAGCAGCACGTCCGCGAGGCGCGTGACCGCCAGGAGATCGCCGATCGCGGCGCCCGGTCCGTAGAGGGCGGCCGCCCGGACGAAATCGTTCGGCGCGGGCTTGTTCGGGAAGTAGGCGGCGGTCAGGGGGTCGTAGAGCGTCCCGAGCTTGGTCGCGGCGTCGATCTGGCCCTGGGTGGCCGCGGCGGTCAGCGCGTCGAACGCCTTGCGGTCGCCGTCCTTGCCGGCCCGGTCGCGCAGGGCGCTCAGCTCGGCGAGCCGCGCCTTCGAGGCGGTGGCCGGCTGACCCCAGACACCCTGCGCGGCCAGCGCCATGCACAGGCCCGCCACCGCGCAGGTCACGGCCTGCGGCAGGGCGAGCCAGGCCAGGCGGTAGCGGCGATCGTCGTACCAGAGGGCCGCGTGCGCGCGCAGCCAGTCCTCGCGGGCGATGCTCATGGCTGCGACGGCTCCCGGGCCGTCACGACAGGGCGGCGGGGCGCGGGGCCCCGCCGCCGAGCGCCCGCTCGACATCCACGAGCTCGAACTGGCCGTAATCGCCCAGGGGATCGCTGGCGAGGCGCATCGCCTGGGCCTCGCGCAGGCGCTCCAGGAGCGTGCGCATCTCGCGGGCATTCGCCCAGTCGTGCCGCTGCGCGCGCTGCTCGACCCACGGGATCAGCAGGGTCTCGAAGCGCGGCGGCAGCCGGAACGATTGCCGCGACGCCATCAGGCGCAGGATCTCGACGAGGTCGTACGGGTCGTAGGCCGGGAACGCGACGGTCTTGGTGAAACGGCCGGCGAGGCCGGGATTCGTGTCGATGAACCGGGCCATGTCGCCGGTGTAGCCGGCGACGATCACGATGATCCGGTCGCGGTTGTCCTCCATGAACTTGAGGAGGGTGTCGATCGCCTCCTTGCCGAAGTCGCTGCCGCCCCCGCCGCCCTCGGCCAGGGTGTAGGCCTCGTCGATGAACAGGATGCCGTCGAGGGCCTCGCGGCAGCGCTCCAGGGTCTTGGCCGCGGTCTGGCCGACGTAGCCCGCCACCAGCCCGGCCCGGTCGACCTCGACCACGTGCCCCTTCCGCAGGACGCCGAGCGTCCGGAAGATGTCGCCCATGATGCGCGCCACCTCGGTCTTGCCGACGCCGGGGGGCCCGGTGAACACCATGTGCTGGCTCACCGCGCCGACCTCGATGCCCTCGGCGCGGCGCCGGGCATCGACCAGCACCCGCGCCGCCACGGTCTTCACCTGTTCCTTGACCGGCGCGAGCCCGATCATCGCGTCGAGGCGGGCCATGACCTTCCGGGCCGCGTCCATGTCGACCGCGCCGCCGGCCTGGCGGCCGAGGGCCGCGGCGATGTCGGCGGGTTCGAGCCGGTTGATGTCGCCGCCGGGGCTGGCGGCGAGGCGCAGCGCCTGCGCCTGGCGGGCCTTCTCCAGGACCGTGCGCATCTCGCGGGCGTTGGCCCAGTCCTCGGCCTTCGACCGGGCCCCGACATAGGCGGCGAGGTCCTTCTCGAACCCCTCCGGCATGACGAAGCCCTGGCCCGCGGCCATGCGCTTCAGGATCTCGGCGAGCTCCGGCGGGCTGTAGGGCGGGAACTCGACGGTCTTGGTGAACCGGCTGGCGAGGCCGGGATTCGCGTCGATGAACCGGCGCATGTCGTTGGTGTAGCCGGCGACGATCACGATGATCCGGTCGCGATTGTCCTCCATGAACTTGAGGAGGGTGTCGATCGCCTCCTTGCCGAACTCGCCGCCGCTCCCGCCGCCGGGAGCCAGCGCGTAGGCCTCGTCGATGAACAGGATGCCGTCGAGGGCCTCCTTGCAGCGCTCCAGGGTCTTGATCGCGGTCTGGCCGGCGTAGCCCGCCACCAGCCCGGCCCGGTCGACCTCCACGAGGTGGCCCTTGCGCAGCACCTTGAGCGCCTTGAAGACGCTGCCGAGGACCCGCGCCACCTCGGTCTTGCCGACGCCGGGTGGCCCGGTGAACACCATGTGCTGGCTCATGGCCGCCACCGGCAGGTTCTGGGCGCGGCGCTGCTGCTCCACCTGCATCCGGGCGATGACGCCCTTCACCTCCAGCTTCACGGGGTCGAGCCCGACCATGCCGTCGAGGGTCGCGAGCGCGGTGGCCAGGAGGTCCTTCTTCTCCGCGGCCGCGCCGTCGTCGACGAAGCGGATCGGGCGGATCTTGCGGCTCGCCCGGGCCCGGTCCAGGGCGCGCCGCGTCGCCTCGATCCGCGCCGGGATGTAGCTCGCCGCGAGCAGGCCGCCGACGAGGCCCCCGAGGATCAGGCCGTTGCGCAGCAGCGCCGACGGCGTCGCGGCGAGCGACCCGAGCACGTCCGGCCGCAGGGCGACCAGCAGGCCGGTGGCACCCAGCACGATGACCGCGAAGAGCGCGACCGGATGCTTGTCGAGGCGTTCCATGGACGTGGCGAACCTTGGTGCTGGCCCTGGTGATGGCCTGGGTGCTGGGCGCGCGTGGCCCCTCGGGCCGCCCTCAGGCGTCCTCGCCGGTGGCGCGGAGCAGATCGACGATCTCCAGGCGGCGCAGGTCGCCGCCCTGCAGGGCGACCCGGGCGGCCTGGGCCTCGCGGGCCTTCTCCAGGAGGGTGCGCATCTCGCGGGCGTTCGACCAGTCGTCGGCACGGGACCGCTGCGCGAGCCAGGGGGTCAGCGCCGCCTCGAACCCCTCGGGGAGCGCGAATTGCTGCCGGGCAGCCATGCGCCTCAGGATCTCGCAGAGATCCTTCGGGCTGTAGGGCGGGAACTCGACGGTCTTGGTGAACCGGCCGGCGAGACCGGGATTGGTGTCGATGAACCGGCGCATGTCGTTGGTGTAGCCGGCGACGATCACGATGATCCGGTCGCGGTTGTCCTCCATGAACTTGAGGAGGGTGTCGATCGCCTCCTTGCCGAAGTCGCTCCCGCCCCCGCCGCCGGCGGCCAGGGTGTAGGCCTCGTCGATGAACAGGATGCCGTCGAGGGCCTCGTGGCACTTCTCGAGGGTCCTGGCCGCGGTCTGGCCGACATAGCCCGCCACCAGGGCCGCGCGGTCGACCTCCACGAGATGCCCGCGGCGCAGCACCTCGAGGGACCGGTAGATCTCGCCGATCGCCCGCGCCACCTCGGTCTTGCCGACGCCGGGCGGCCCGGTGAACACCATGTGCTGGCTGATCGCCGCCACCGGCAGGCCCTCGGCGCGCCGCCGCTGCTCCAGCTCCAGCCGCGCGATCAGGGCGTTGACCTCGCGCTTGACCGGCGCGAGCCCGACCATGGCCTCGAGATTCGCGATCACGGCCTCGGGGGACCGGGCCTCCACGACCCGGCGCGGCGCCACGATCAGGCGCGGCAGGGCCAGCAGGCCGCCGGCCGGCTGCCCGAGGCCGGCCTCCGCCTTCCGCGCGGCCGTCGCGGTCGCGGCGAGGCCCAGAGCCGCCAGCAGGGCGACGGCGATCCCGATCGCCGCCTTCCAGCGCAGCTCCGGCCCGGCGGCGTTCCACCAGGCGACCGGGCCGTAATCGGTGCTCAGCAGGAGCGGGGTGAGGACCGCGACCACCAGCCCGGAGACGACGAAGGGGAGGATGGCGGATTTCGACATCCGTCAGCCTCCGCAGGGCTTGCTGGTATTCCAGATCACGGGGATCCGCTGGACGCCGCCGGTCGTGTCGATCTTCAGGCCCGGCGTCAGCTCGACGAACACGTCCTTGGCGGCGCCCTCGATGGTGATCTCGCCCTTGCCGGTCTCGTAGGGCGCCGGGAACGGGACCGCGATGTTGATCGGCCCGTCGGCGACGTTGAAGGCGGGGGACAGGTAGTTCCCGGCCCGGATGCGCACCACGCCGCCGGCATCGGCCGCCATCTTCGACAGGCGCATCTGGCCCAGCGGGGCCCGGCAGGCCTTGGCCTCCGCGACGATCTTGTCCTTCTCGTCGGAGGGCAGGGTCTCGGCGGCCTTGTCGATCTCGCCCGCCTTGACCAGCGTCAGGGCCGGGCGCGCGGCCGTCCCGGCGGTCTCGCCGCCGCCCGAGAGCAGCACGCCCGCGACGGCGCCCGCCGCCAACAGGCCGCCCACGATCGCGATGAGGCTCGGCGAGAGGCCCGGCTTGGCGGCGGGCGGGGCGCTCGGGGCCGCGCGAGGCTCGGAAAGCCTATCCTGAGCCTGCCGCTCAGCATTCTGGTGTTCGACTTCCGACATCCAGCGGGCCCCCGAACATGGAACGACGTAATTCGTGCGTCGCGTCGGCGCGCACGACATGACCTGCAGCCTCGCTCTTTTTGGAAAGATTCGAAGAAATTAGCGGGCCGATGCCTGTCACCATGACCGGCCGACTTCTAGGCAGGCGGAAAAAACCGGTCTACTAGTGTATATGACCTATCGTCGCAGCCTTGACACGCCGGGGATTTTCCTCGGCATGGCTCCGCGCCGCGACGTCATGGGGATAGATTCCGATGCTGCGACCGGGAGTGGCATGAACGGCTCCGCGCGAGAGACCCTGATCGTTGCCGACGACCACCCGCTGTTCCGCGAGGGCATGCGGCGCATCGCGGAGCGGCTCTACCCGCAGGCCCTGGTCCGGGAGGCCGCCACCATGGAGCAGGTCCTGGCGATGGCCCGCGCCGGGGCGCCCCCGCGGGCGTTCCTCCTCGACCTCCTGTTCCCCGGCCTCGATCCCCGCCACTCCATCGGCGCGCTGCGCGTCGAGTTCGAGCGGGCCTCGATCATCGTCGTGTCGATGATCGAGGACGAGGGCCTGATCCGGACCGTCATGGCCGAGGGTGCCGACGGCTTCATCGGCAAGGCGCTGCCCGCCGCGGAGATCGCCCAGGCGATCGCGGCGATCCGCGACGGCGAGTTCGTGATCCGGCGCAGCCCGGTCTCGGGTCTCGCCGCGCCGCGCGGCCCGCTCCCGCCCCTGACGCAGCGCCAGCGCGACGTGCTGCGCCTCGTCGCCCTGGGACGCACCAACAAGGAGATCGCCCGGGAACTCGAGATCTCCCCCTTCACCGTCCGCATCCACGTCTCGGCGCTCCTGCGCGCCCTCGACGTCACCTCCCGGTCCGCCGCGGCCGCGAAGGCCGCCACGGCCGGCGTCGGGGATTGAGGAGGCGGACCGTGCGGCGGGGCCGATCGTACACCTGTCCGAATGGCCCGGTGCCGGGCTCCGTGGCAGAGCCCGGCGCATGAGACGGGCGGGACGGGGAGACGGGCGCGCGGCCCGCGGGCGTTTTCTGACGGGCCCGGCCCTGGCGGTGCTGCCGGTGCTGGCGGCCGGACTGGCGGCCGGACTGGCGGTCGGACTGGCTGCCGGACTGGCCGCCGCGCCCGCTGCGGCCGATCCCGACCTCGCCATGCTGCCGCGCGCCACGGTGCTGGCGGCGATCTGCGGGCGGCCCGCCGACAAGGAGGCCGAGACCTGCCGGATGAAGGACGGCCGCACGGCGGAATTCTGGACCGCCGCGATGTTCTCCACCGAGACCGGGAGCCGGTTCACCGGCTTCGTCACGATGCCGGCCTTGGGCGCGGACGCCGCGGCGCCCGACCGGCTGAGCGTCGCGGCCGCCACCTACGTCCTCAAGGATATGCGCTGGCGCCTCGAAGACGTGCAGGTCCTGTCCGGCCGGATCGGGACCGGGAACCGCAACGGCGGCGCCCCGGAGGTGGACGAGCGGCTCGGCGCCGTGTTCAGGCCGCTGAGCCGGGGCCGCCTCCTGATGGGCCTGCGCCTCACGGTCTACGGGACGGCCGGATCGCAAGGCTTCTCGTACCTCCTCCTGCAATTCCGCGACGCGCCGGCGCACTGGACGCTCGCGGGCGAGGTCGCGGCGGGCGCCGACGAGACGGCCGGCTGCGCGGAGGATCCCTGCCGGCTGGGATCGAGCACGGGACGGCTGGAGATCCTGCCGGAGGATCCGCGCGACCCTGCCGCGTGGCCCCCGGTCCGGGTCGCTCTGAGCGGCACCGTGCTGGGCGCGGACGGGGCGCTGCGTCCGGCCACGGACCGGGATGCCCGGGTCTATCGATTCGATCCGGGCGCCGGCACCTACCGCTGACGGCGCCCGCGACCGTGCGTGCGGCCGGTCGACGAGATCAGACCTGCAGTGAAGTAAAAAATAATCTGCCGCATATTTTCCGCCGGAACGTCTCGCTGCAGCACGGGGACCATTGTAGCGGAGACTGAATAAGCGGTTCTAGCACCGAAGACTCGTCCGCGCCGCCACATCGCGGGCTCCCGCCGCGTCTGGTGGCGTCGATCACCTTCAGGTAGACTTGTCAGATCTGTCCGCGATCGGCGACGGCGGCGCGCCGTTGCCCGGATCCCGGGCGGCGACGCGGCAGGGCGACTGCACGATGAAGCGACAGCGGGAGACCGGGGCCGGCACGGCGCGATTCAGGGCGGACGCCGCGGGGTCCGCTCCGGCGGAGCGGGTGCCCTGCCTCGGTCTCGGTCTCGGCGTCGCAGCCGGCCGGGCCTGAGCCGCCGATGTTCGGGGCGCGGCGCCGGCGGGACGAGGCGTACGACAACGAGAAGGCGCAGGCGCTGATCCGGGCCGTCGTCATCGGCCTCGCCTGCCTATATCTCCTGCCCCAGATCTACGGCGGGATCGCCCCGCCGGAGGCCCGGTTCGTCGCCTATCTGGTGACGTGCCACTGGGTCTTCGCCGTGGCGCTGTACGGCTGGATCAGCCGCAATCCCGGCAGCAACACGCCGCGCCGCGTCGTCACCTTCCTCCTCGACCTCGGCGGGATGACCTACACGATGGCGGTGGGCGGCGCGCCGTTCCTGCCGCTCTACGCGATCGTCATCCGGCTGATCGTCGGCAACGGCCTGCGCTACGGCGTCACCGCCCTGAAGGCGTCCACGGCGGCGGCCCTGGTCTCGATCGCGGTCACTACGTACTTCAACGCGTACTGGCGCGCGAACCCGTTCCTCGTCCTGACGCTGACGGCCATCACCGTCCTCGTGCCGACCTACATCTACAGCCTGCTGGAGCGCCTGCGCGGCGCCTACGAGCGCGAGCAGGAGGCGAGCCTGTCCAAGTCGCGCTTCCTGGCGCAGGCGAGCCACGATCTGCGCCAGCCGATCCACGCCATCAGCCTGTTCACCGCCTGCCTGCGCGGCGCCCAGCTGGGGCCGGAGGAGCTGCAGATGGTCGAGAACATCGACCGGTCGCTGCAGAGCGTCTCGCGCCTGTTCAAGTCGCTCCTGGACATCTCGACCCTCGACAGCGGACGGGTGGAGCCCCGGCCCGAGCCCGTCGCGATCAACGACATCCTCGAGGATGTCCGGCGCCAGAACTCCGAGGCCGCCCAGATCGCCGGGACGGCCCTGCGCAGCCGCGCCTGCGCGGTCGTGGTGCGCACCGACCGGGCCCTGCTCACGACCATGGTCCAGAACATCGTCAACAACGCGATCAAGTACGCGCCCGGCCGGCCGATCCTGATCGCCTGCCGCCGGCGGGGCGACCGGCTCGCCATCCAGGTCTACGATCGCGGCCCCGGGATCCCGGTCGCGCATCAGGAGCGGGTCTTCGACGAGTTCTACCAAGTCCGCCGCCGCGGCGACCGGGACGTCGAGGGGGTGGGCCTCGGCCTGCCGATCGTCCGGCGGCTCGGCGCGCTCCTGGACCTGACGGTGACGCTGCGCTCGGTGCCGGGGCGCGGGACCTGCGTGACGATCGGTGACCTGCCCCTCGCCCGGGCCCCGCAGCCCGTGGCCCTCCCCGCCCGGCTCGACCCGCCGGCGACGATCGGCGGCCTGCGCGTGCTGCTGGTGGAGGACGACGCTGCCGTGCTGCGGGCGACCGCCAGCCTGCTGGAGAAATGGGGCTGCCGCGTCCGGCCCGAGACCGGGATCCCCGACGCCGTGCCGGAGATCGACCTCCTCATCACCGATTTCGAGCTCGGGAACGGCGTCACGGGGACGGACTGCATCGCGGCGGTCCGGAGGCTCGCCGGCCGCCCGCTGCCGGCGGTGGTGATGAGCGGCCACGACGAGGCGCGCGTGCGCGAGGATCTGGGGGCGCCGGACATCCCGATCCTCTCGAAACCGGTCCGGCCGGCCGAGCTGCGCTCGGTGCTCACCGCCGCGAGCCTCCGGCTGCGCCCCCGGCCGGCGCCGGCCGCGTGAGGCGCGGTCGGCGCCCTACCGGGCCGGTTCGCCCGGCTCCCTGCCCGGCTCCTCGCCGGGACGCGCGGTCCCCGTCCGGCCGCCCTGCTGGTCGAGCATTGCCCGGAGCAGCGCGTCCCGCGCGAGGCCGTGCTCGGTCGCGATGCGGTCCACGATCCGGAGCGCCTGCGCGGCGGGGGAGCGGTCCGTCACCGGCAATTGCGCGAAGGCTTGGCTGAGTCGCGTTCCCGCGACGTATCCGATGACGATCCCGACGAGGACGCCGCAGGCGCCGGCCAGGATCAAGACGCCGAACTTCATGACTCACCCGCCGGCTGCCGCGAGACTGCCGGCCTTCTGACCATCCCGCGCGGGTGATCTCAAGAGGCGGGCGGCCGGCTCGGCGGCCCCGGTCGCCGCGTCAGCCCTGCTCCGCGCGGTCCGCGCCGTCGCGGGCCTCGGCCTCTCGCCGGGCTGCGCGGGCCTGGGCGATCAGGTCGACGGCCGTCAGCGGGGCGTTCGCCCCCACGCCGCCGGCCAGCAGCAGGCCCGGCGGCACCGTCCGGACCTGGGCACGGCCGCCGCGGACGCCGCGGCGGCCGGCCCTTCGATCGGTCGCGTTCGTCATGACAGCGCGCCGCCCGTCAGCGCGGGCCGGCCTGCGGCCGCGGCCGCGGAACGGCGATGGTGACCAGCTCGCCGGTGATCGGATCCAGGATCGTCATGGGCCCCCCGTGGTTGTGCCCCATGGCGGACCTGAATTGTGTTTTAACATTGTCCAACCGGGGCCGTGTGCACAGATTTGGCGGTCGATGTCGGCCCCGGCCGCGCTCCGATTGTTGATTATCCGTCCCGATATCCGGATCGAAGTGCGGTATTCCCGGGCCTGGCGCCGGCGGGACGTGCGGCCGGCCCGCTAGACGGACATCCAGCGGAGCACGTCGGCCTCGACCATCCCGGCCCGGGGGCCGGCCAGCACCACCTGCCCGCGATCCATCACCGCGTAGGAGTCGCAGAGGTCCCGGGCCCACTCGAAATACTGCTCGACCAGCACGATCCCCATCTCGCCCTTGCCGCGCAGGTAGGTGATCGCCCGGCCGATATCCTTGATGATCGAGGGCTGGATTCCCTCGGTGGGTTCGTCGAGCACGAGGAGCTTCGGCCGCGTCACCAGCGCCCGGCCGATGGCGAGCTGCTGCTGCTGGCCGCCCGAGAGGTCGCCGCCGCGCCGGTGCAGCATGTCCTTGAGCACCGGGAACAGGTCGTAGATCTCCCCCGGGATATGGCGGTCGCGGCGCCTGAGCGGCGCGAAGCCAGTCTCCAGGTTCTCCTTGACGGTGAGCAGCGGGAAGATCTCGCGGCCCTGGGGCACGAAGGCGATCCCGGCGCGCGCCCGGTCGTAGGGCGCGAGGCCCTGGATCGGGCGGCCGTCGAGACGGATCGCGCCGGAGCGCACCGGCTGCTGGCCGACGATCGCCCGCAGCAGCGAGGTCTTGCCGACGCCGTTGCGGCCCAGGACCGTGGTGACCCGCCCGGCCTCGGCCGTCAGCGAGACGCCGCGGAGCGCCTGCGCGGCGCCGTAATAGAGGTCGATGCCGTCGACGGAGAGCATGGTCATCGTCCCAGATACACCTCGACGACCCGCGGGTCGGCCGAGACGGCGTCGATCGAGCCCTCGGCCAGCACCGCGCCCTCGTGCAGGCAGGTGACCCGGCAGCCGAGGTCCCGGACGAAGTGCATGTCGTGCTCCACCACGAGGACGGCGTGCTCGCCGGCGATCCGGCGCAGCAGGCGGGCGGTCTCGGCGGTCTCGGCGTCGGTCATGCCGGCCACCGGCTCGTCGACCAGCAGGAGCTTGGGGTCCTGCGCGAGCAGCATGCCGATCTCCAGCCACTGCTTCTGGCCGTGGCTGAGATCGGCCGCCGGGCGGCCCCGGTGGGCCAGCAGGCCGACGGTCTCCAGCAGGGAATCGATCCGCGCGGCCTCCACCCGGTTGCGCCAGCCGAACAGGGACGTGAAGGCGGCGCGCGGACCTTTGAGGGCGAGCAGGATGTTGTCGGCGACCGTGTGGCTCTCGAACACGGTGGGCTTCTGGAACTTGCGGCCGATGCCGAGGTCGGCGATCGCCGGCTCGTCGCTCCTGAGCAGGTCGTGGGTGCCGTCGAACAGCGCGATGCCGCTGTCCGGCCGCGTCTTGCCGGTGATGCAGTCCATCATGGTGGTCTTGCCGGCGCCGTTCGGGCCGATGATCGCCCGCAACTCGCCGCGGGCCAGCGTCAGCGACAGGCCGCGCAGGGCCTTGTAGCCGTCGAAGGTCACCCGCAGGTCGTCGAGGTAGAGGAGCGCGTCCGTCTCGCGCTTCCGGTTGGCGGGGCCGCGGGCAGCGGCATCCGGCGGTTCGAGGAGGTCGGTGCTCACGAGCCCTGCCCTTCTTCGGCGAGTTTCGGGGCGATGGCGGGCTCCGGCGGCAGCTTGGCGGCGGCGCGCCGGGAGCCGAACCGCTCGATCGCGGTGCCGACGAGGCCGCGCGGCAGGAACAGCGTCACGAACACGAACAGGCCGCCGAGCGCGAACAGCCACGCGTCCGGCATCGCGCCGGTGAGCACGGTCTTGGCGTAGTTGACCAGCACGGCGCCGAGCGCCGCGCCGACCAGCGTGCCGCGACCGCCCACCGCCACCCAGATGACCGTCTCGATGGAGTTGGTGGGCGCGAACTCCCCCGGGTTGATGATGCCGACCTGCGGCACGTAGAGGGCGCCGGCGACGCCCGCCATCATGGCCGAGACCGTGAAGGCCAGCGTCTTGAAGTGCTCCGGCCGGTAGCCGAGGAAGCGCGTGCGGCTCTCGGCGTCGCGCACGGCGATCAGGATCTTGCCGTAGGCCGAGACCGTCATGACCCGGGCGATCAGGTAGCCCAAAGCCAGCGCGATTCCGGTGGCCACGAAGATGCCGACGCGGAAATTCTGGGACTGGACGGAGACGCCCAGGAGATCCTTGAAGTCGGTCAGCCCGTTGTTGCCGCCGAGCCCCATGTCGTTGCGGAAGAAGGCGAGCATCAGCGCGTAGGTCAGCGCCTGGGTGATGATCGACAGGTAGACGCCGGTCACCCGCGACCGGAAGGCGAGCCAGCCGAACACGAAGGCCAGCAGGCCCGGCACCAGCAGCACCATCAGGGCCGCGAACGCGAAGTGGTCGAAGCCGTACCAGTACCAGGGCAGCGCCTTGTAGTTCAGGAACACCATGAAGTCGGGCAGGACCGGGTTGCCGTAGACGCCCCGGGCGCCGATCTGGCGCATCAGGTACATGCCCATCGCGTAGCCGCCGAGGGCGAAGAACGCCCCGTGGCCGAGCGAGAGGATGCCGCAATAGCCCCAGACGAGGTCGAGGCTGACCGCGAGCAGCGCGTAGGCGAGGTATTTTCCGAAGAGCGAGACGAGGTAGGTCGGCAGGTGCAGGCCGGAGCCCTCCGGCACCGCGAGATTCAGCACCGGCACGGCGAGGCAGAAGGCGGCCAGGACGGCGAGGAAGATCCAGCCCTTCAGGTCGATGAGGGGGGTGCGAGGCGGCATGGGGCTCACGATTCCACCGCCCGGCCCTTGAGCGCGAACAGGCCGCGCGGGCGCTTCTGGATGAACAGGATGATGAAGATCAGGAGGCCGATCTTGGCCAGCACCGCGCCGATATACGGCTCGGCGAGCTTGTTCACGACGCCGAGCGTCAGCGCCGCCACCAGCGTCCCCCAGAGGTTGCCGACGCCGCCGAACACCACCACGAGGAACGAGTCGATGATGTAGCCCTGGCCGAGATTGGGCGACACGTTGTCGATCTGCGAGAGGGCGACGCCCGCGATCCCCGCGATGCCGGAGCCGAGCCCGAAGGTCAGGGCGTCGACGTAGGGGGTGCGGATGCCCATCGCGGCGGCCATGCGGCGGTTCTGGGTGACCGCCCGGGTCTTCAGGCCGAAGGACGTCTTCCGCAGCACGAACAGGAGGCCCAGGAACACGGCGAACGCGAACACGATGATCCACATCCGGCCCCAGGTGATCGACAGGCCGTAGAAGTCGAAGGCGCCGCTCATGAAGGCGGGGGCGCCGACCTCGCGGTTGGTCGGGCCGAAGATCGAGCGCACGCCCTGCTGCAGCGCGAGGCTGACCCCGAAGGTGGCGAGCAGCGTCTCCAGCGGGCGCCCGTACAGGAAGCGGATGATGAACCGCTCGATCAGCACCCCGACGAGGCCGGCGACCAGGAACGCGCAGGGGATGCTGATCGCCAGCGACCAGCCGAACAGGACGGGCGCCTTGGTGCGGATCAGCTCCTGCACGAGGTAGGTCGTGTAGGCGCCGAGCATCACCATCTCGCCGTGGGCCATGTTGATCACGCCCATCACCCCGAAGGTGATGGCGAGCCCGATGGCGGCGAGCAGCAGGACCGAGCCGAGCGAGATGCCGTACCAGACGTTCTGGAGGGCGCCGATTATCGCGAGCCGCGTCTCGATCGCCGCGATGCCGCGGGCGGCGGCGGCGCGCACGGCCTCGCTCGGATCCGCCGCGAGACCGCGCAGGATGCCCATCGCGTCGCCATCGCCTCGGGCCTGGATGGCGGGAATCGCGGCAATCCGGTCGGGTTCCGCGGTGCCGGGCCTCGCGAGCAGCACGGCGGCGCGGGCCTCGGTGAGCGCCTGCCGGACGCCCGGACTGGTCTCGCGGGCGAGCGCCGCGTCGAGGGCCGGCAGCGCGGCCGCGTCCCGCGCCTTGAACACCGCGTCGGCGGCGGCCCGGCGCCGGGCCGGGTCGGGGCTCGCGAGGTCGAGCTGCCCGCGGGCGGCCTCGATCGCCCGGCGGACGCGGTTGTTGGCCCGCACCGGCTTGAGGTCGGGGCTGTCGGCGGCCGGGGCGCCGGTCCTCGCGTCCACGACGGCGCCGCCCTGCCGGATGAGAAGGGTCTTGTCCGGGCCCACCAGCAGGCGGCCGTCCGACAGGGCCGAGAGGATCGCGTCGGCGCGCGGGTCGCCACTCGCCGCGAGGCCGGAGACGCCGGCCTCGATCTCGGCGTAGCCGTCGCCGGCGAGCTGGCCGTAGGGGTCGGGCGCCTGTGCGAGCGCCGGGGCGGCCAGCATCAGGAACAGGAGGGTCAGGAGACGGAGCATCGGGGCCGTTCTGCGAGCCGGGAGCGGTGCGCCCCACACGGGTGAGGCGCGTGTCCCCTCTCCCCGCTCGCGGGGAGAGGAGGTGCAGGGCTTACGCGCCGCCGCAGGACTTGGTCTTGGTGTTGTAGTTGCCGCACTTGAGCTTGACCCAGTCGGCCTCGAGGTCCTTCGAGCCCTCGAGCTGCTTCGACCACGCCTCGCCGGGGATCAGGCCCTCGGTCTTCCAGACCACGTCGAACTGGCCGTTCGCCTCGATCTCGCCGATGAAGACCGGCTTGGTGATGTGGTGGTTCGGCAGCATCTTCGCGGTGCCGCCGGTGAGGTTCTTCTGCTCGATGCCCGGCAGCGTGTCGATCACCTTGTCGGGGTCCGTGGTGCCGGCCTTCTCGACCGCCTTCACCCACATGTTGAAGCCGATGTAGTGGGCCTCCATCGGGTCGTTGGTGACGGCCTTGGGGTTCTTCTTGAACGCCTGCCACTTCTTGATGAAGGCCTCGTTCTCCGGCGTCTTGATCGACTCGAAGTAGTTCCAGGCGGCGAGGTGGCCGACCAGCGGCTTGGCGTCGATGCCGGCGAGCTCCTCCTCGCCCACCGAGAAGGCGACGACCGGGATGTCGGTGGCCTTGATGCCCTGGTTGCCGAGCTCCTTGTAGAACGGCACGTTGGCGTCGCCGTTGATGGTCGAGACCACGGCGGTCTTCTTGCCGGCCGAGCCGAACGCCTTGATCTTCGACACCTCCGTCTGCCAGTCCGAGAAGCCGAACGGCGTGTAGTTGATCATGATGTCCTCGTCCTTGACCCCCTTGGACTTGAGGTAGGCTTCGAGGATCTTGTTGGTGGTGCGCGGGTAGACGTAGTCGGTCCCCTCGAGCACCCAGCGCTTGGCGCCGCCGCCATCCTCCGACATCAGGTAGTCGACCGCCGGGATCGCCTGCTGGTTCGGGGCGGCGCCGGTGTAGAACACGTTCCGCTCGCTCTCCTCGCCCTCGTACTGGACGGGGTAGAACAGGATGTTGTCGAGCTCCTTGAAGACCGGCAGCACGGACTTGCGCGACACGCTGGTCCAGCAGCCGAACACGGCCGCGACCTTGTCCTTGCTGATCAGCTCGCGGGCCTTCTCGGCGAAGAGCGGCCAGTTCGAGGCCGGATCGACCACCACCGGCTCCAGCTTCTTGCCGAGCACGCCGCCCTTGGCGTTCTGCTCGGCGATGAGCATCAGCATCGCGTCCTTGAGAGTGGTCTCCGAGATCGCCATCGTGCCCGACAGCGAGTGCAGGATCCCGACCTTGATGGTCTCCTGCGCCCGGGCGGCGCCCGCCCCCAGCGTGCCCATCGCCAGCCCGGCGGCCAGCGCGGCGGCCGAGGCCCAAGTTCCAAATGCCTTCATGGCGGTCCCCTGCGTCGTCTTCCTCGCGACGGGCCGGTCTTCGCAAAACGTGTGCCAATTATTTAGGCATGGCGCGCCGGGAGGCTGCTCGGGGCGCGCCGGCGCCCAGAAGGGCGGCGTTTCGCCCGCCAGAGTGGCAGCGCCGTGCCGCGTCCTGCGGCGTCGGGGGGCGCGTCGGGGCGTGGGCGGACCAAGCGGTGGGCACCGGCGACCGCAATCTCGCCAGCACGTTGAACGGATGCGGATCGATGCCACTTACCTCAGCCCGCGGGGCGGGCGGCGCCCGTCCGCCGGGGCGGGAGGGGGTCCTGGGCTGAAGGCTGTCATGGCAGAGCGCTACTATTTCCGCCTGAGGAGCGACGGCGAGACGATCGAGGACGAGACCGGCGTCCTCGCCGCGTCGGTCGCGCACGCGGAGGCGGAGGCGCTGGTGCTGATCGAGGAATTCCGGAAGGCCGGCGAGCTGCCGGACGCCGCGGCGGGCTGGCGGATGGAGATCCACGACGCGAACGGCACCGTCCTGCGCACGCTGCCGCTCTCCTGATACGCCGACCCGGCCCCATGCCCCGACGGGCACGACGCGGCGCGACCCCAGCGCGACCCCAGCGCGACTTGTCGCGACCTTCGCGGCCGATGCCGGGAGGCGGCCCCGGTCCGATCGCGCCGAGAGCCGCACCCGGGCGTGGCGATCATTTGATGCGTTCGCGGAGTAAGGATAAGCCGTCACGCGTTTACGCAGAGGCAGCTCCGCGCGCGGGGCAGGATGTCCGGGAGATCCCTTGAACCCCTTCCTTCGGAAGCTGGCCCTGCGCGCGAACCTGGACGAGGGCGACGTGGCCGCCCTGGCAGCGGCGACCAGCGATGTCGCGCAGGTCGAGGCGGGCCGCGACCTGGTCTCGGAAGGCGTGCGGCCCGACGCCGCCTACGTGATCCTCGACGGGTTCGCCTGCCGCTACAAGCTGGTGCCCGACGGGGGGCGCTCGATCCTCGCCTACCTCGTGCCCGGCGACGGCTGCGACCTGCACGCGTCCCTGCTCAACCGGGCGATCCACTCCGTGGCGACGCTGACGCCCTGCACCGTCGCCTCGGTCCCCTACCGGACGATCAAGGAACTCGCCGCCCTCCGGCCCAACATCTACCGCGCCCTCTGGTGGTCGATCCTGGTCGACGAGGCCGTCCTGCAGGAATGGCTCGTCGGGGTGGGGCGCCGGTCCGCCGACAGGCAGGTCGCCCACATCATCTGCGAGCTCTTCGCGCGCCTGAACGCCGTCGGCCTCGGCCTGGAGCCCGATTACCGCCTGCCGCTGGCGCAGTCCGAACTGGCCGACACGGCGGGGCTCTCGAACGTCCACCTCTCGCGCGTCCTCTCCGATCTGCGCAGGGCCGGCCTGATCGAGAGCGGGCGCAAGAGCGTGCGCGTGCCGAATCTCGAGCGTCTGCGGGAGTTTTCCGGGTTCACGCCCGACTACCTGCTCCTGCCCGGCCCGAACCCGCCCGTGGAGGCGCTCGGCGCGCTGCCGCAGATGACCGGGCAGGTGCGGGCGGCGTCCGGCTCGTGAGGCTCACCGGCCGTCGCCGTCCCAGTCCGTCTCGGGATCCTCGGCCACGCGGCGCCCGATCTGGGCCGTGAGCGGCACGCGGATCGCGCAGCGCAGCCCGTCCGGCTCGTAGCGCAGGTCGACCGCCGCGCCGAGATCGTAGGCCAGCATCTCCGTCAGCACGTCCGTGCCGAAGCCGCGCCGTCCGGAGGCCTGGACACCGCTGCCGCCGGTCTCGGCCCAGTCGAGGCTGAGGACGGGCGGTCCGGCCTCCGCGTCCGTCACCCGCCACGCGGCGCGGATCCGGCCCTGGGGGAGCGCCAGGGATCCGTGCTCCACCGCGTTGCTCGCCAGTTCGTGCAGGGCCAGCGCGACGACCTGGGCGGCCTTGGGGCGGAGGCGCACCCGCGGGCCCGCGAGGCTGGCCTGCTCGCCCTCGCGGGCGAGGTGGAACATCAGCTCGTCCGAGATCAGCGTGTGCAGGTCCGCGTCGCCGAACGCGTCGGTGGCGGCCTGCACGCGCATGATCGCCCCGAACCGGCCGTCGAGATGCGCCACGTAGCTCTCGACATCCGCGGCGCTCTCGGCGGAGCGGTGCATGGCGGTGCGCATCATCGCCATCGTGTTGCGCATGCCGTGGCGCAGGCCGTCCGGGAGCCCCGCCGCGTCGAGCAGCCGGCGCAGGCGCGCGTTGTCGGCCTCGAGGGCCGCGAGTCGCTCCGCCGGATCGCGAGGGTCTGTCATGCCGGGCCACTCCGGATGTGTTCAACCTGGCTCAATCACCGCGGGGCGGGCAGGGTTCAGCGCGCGGCGGCGTGGCCGGCCTCGGTGAGATGGAGGTACGCGGTGTCGAAATGCGCGAGCCGGGCGAGCGCGGCCGGATCGTGGATCGTCAGGCGCCGGCTGCGCAGGGTGATCAGCCCCATGCCGCGCAGTTCCTGGAGCGTGCGGTTGATGTGCACGCTGGTCTGCCCCATCGCGTCGCCGAGATCGTTCTGCGTCATCGGCATCGCGCAGGTATTCCCGTCGCTCAGGCCGATGGCCGCCAGGCGCGCGTGCACCTCGCAGAACAGGTGGGCGAGGCGCTCGATCCCGGTGCGGCTGCCGAGGCTGACCGTCCACTCGCGCTGGATCGCCGCGGTGGCCAGGGCCTCGCGGTGGAAGGCCATGTCGAGCCGCGGGCTGCGGGCGGTCACGTCCCGCATCGCGGGGCCGGAGATCTGGCCGAGGAGCACGGGCGTGATCGCGCCGATCGCGTGATCCATCTCGTCGAGGAGGAAGATGTGCGGGTCGCACGGGTCGCCCGGGAGCAGGAGCGAGACGATCTGGCGGCGCCCGTTGGCGAACTGCCGGTACCGGCAGGCCCAGCCCTCGAGGATCACGGTGATCGCGCGCGGATCCTCGCCCTCGTGGATGATGTCGGTGCGCGCGGCGACCATGCGGCTCGGGCTCATGGCGTCGGCCAAGCACATCCGGTCGTCTTCGGAGAGCCCGACATAGCAATTTAGCTTGTGCACGAGCGGGTTTGGCATGGCGGCGTCTCCACGACGGCGTGGGGGCGCGAACCTACATTTTGTTTCAAGCCATGAATACTTATGCAGATTAGTTTGTGCTACCGTAAGGTGTCTTTCCGCCCACCGCACCCGGCCGAATCGCCCGGATCCGGGCCCGTCACCGTCGCGAGGCGGCAAGATATCGGCGGTTCGGGCGGCCCGTCGTCAGGACTAGAGCAGTGATCCCGCGCCGACCTCTCCCTGAGGAAGAATGTTCGCGCGTCGTGTCGAAATTGAAAAGACTGTGCTTTTGACTTCGTGGACCCGGCGGAGCACGATTTGACGGGCGGGAATGCCGGAATATCGGCTCGGGACACGTCGTCGTCCTGTTCCTCGCCTTCTCTCAACGGGTTCCGCCGGTTCGCGCCGCAGCGGACGGCCTATCGTGGACGGATTCCTGCCCATGCAGCCTGCGCTGCGCCTCGTCCGCCCGGTCCGGGACGGGCGAGGCCCCCTCCCCCGGCCCGCCGCCCGCCCGGCGGCAGGCCCCGGCGGCGGCCCGCACCGGGACCGGGCGGACGCGGTCCTGTCGGTCGAGGGGCTGTCCCTCGCCTTCGGCGGCACCGTCGCCTTCGCGGAGATCGACCTCGCGGTCGGGGCCGGCGAGATCCACGCCGTGATCGGGCCGAACGGCGCCGGCAAATCCTCGCTGATCAACGCGATCACCGGCCTCTACGCACCGCGGGCCGGGCGGGTGCGGTTCGGCGCGGAGAGCTTCGCCCGGGTGCCGGCCGGGCGGCTCGCCGCGCTGGGCGTCGCCCGGACCTTCCAGAACCTCGCCCTGTTCGCGGGCCTGAGCGTGCGCGACAACGTCCTCGCGGGACTCTCGGCCGCGCGGCGCGCCGGGCCCGCGGCCCAGATCCTGGGCCTGCCCTCCGCCCGACGGGAGGCGCGCGCCCACCGCGCCGCCGCCGAGGCGGTGATCGGACGCCTCGGCCTCGCGGCGGTGGCCGACCGCCTCGCCGGCAGCCTCCCCTACGGGCTCCAGAAGCGGGTCGAGCTCGGCCGGGCCCTGGTGGCCGGGCCGCGGCTCCTGCTCCTCGACGAGCCGATGGCCGGCATGACGGCGACCGAGAAGGCGGAGATGACCGGCTTCATCCGGGCGGCGCGGGATCGGTCCGGGGCCGCGATCGTCCTGATCGAGCACGATATCGGCGTCGTCATGCGCCTCTCCGACCGGGTGACCGTGCTCGACCACGGCCGCCGCATCGCCACCGGCACGCCCGCGGAGGTGCGGGCGGACCCGGCGGTCATCGCGGCCTATCTGGGGCTCGCGGACGGGGAGGCGGATGCCGCCGCTGGTCCCGCCGCTGGTCCCGCCGCGGATGGAGACGCGGCCGAAGACGGGGACGCGGCCGCCGCATGAGCCCGGATCTCGCCTTCCTGATCGAGGTCGTCGTCGGCGGCCTCCTGTCGGGCGTCATGTACGCCCTCGTGGCGATCGGCTTCGTGCTGATCTACAAGACCTCGGGCGTGCTCAACTTCGCGCAGGGCGCGATGGTGCTGTTCGCCGCCCTCACCTTCGTGAGCCTGACCGAGCGCGGCCTGCCCGTCCCGGCGGCCCTGGCCGCGACGCTCGCCGCGATGGTGGTGGTCGGTCTCGGCGTGGAGCGCCTGGTGCTGCGGCCGCTCGTCAACCAGCCGCCCATCACCCTGTTCATGGCGACGCTGGGCGTCGCCTACGTGATCGAGGGCGCGGCCCAGCTCGCCTGGGGCACCCAGGTCCACGGGCTCGACCTCGGCATCGACGACACGCCGATCGATCTCGGCGGCGTGCTGGTCAGCCGGTTCGACCTGTTCGCCGCCGCGGTCGCGGGCCTGATGGTGGCGGTCCTCGCCGCCTTCTTCCGCTACACCCGCACCGGCCTCGCCTTCCGGGCGGTGGCGGACGATCCGCTCGCCGCCCTCAACACCGGCCTGCGCCTGCCCCGGATCTGGTCGGCGGTCTGGATCGCCGCCGGGATCGTCGCGCTGGTGGCGGGGCTGCTCTGGGGGGCGCGGCTCGGCGTGCAGTTCTCCCTGTCGCTGGTGGTGCTGAAGGCGCTGCCGGTGCTCGTGCTCGGCGGCTTCGACTCCGTCGCCGGGGCGATCCTGGCCGGGCTGATCGTCGGCGCGGCGGAGAAGCTGTCCGAGGTCTATCTCGGGCCGGTCATCGGCGGCGGCATCGAGGGCTGGATCGCCTACGTGGCGGCCCTGGGCTTCCTGCTGGTCCGGCCGTCGGGCCTGCTCGGCCTGCGCGCCGTCGAGCGGGTCTGAGCCGCTGTGGTGGCCCTCCCCCGCGCCGTGCCGCGCACGCACCTGCCCGCCGGGACCCTCGGCCTCGGCGCCCTGCTGGTCCTGGCCTACGGGATCGTACCGCTCACCGGAACGAGCTACCTGTTCGAGGCGCTGCTGACGCCGTTCCTGGCCCTGGCGCTGGCCGGCCTCGGGCTCAACCTGCTCACCGGCTATGCCGGGCTGCTCTCCCTGGGCTCGGCCGCCTTCATGGCGGTCGGGGCCTACGCGGCCTTCAACCTGTCGCTGCGCCTGCCCGGCCTGCCGCTCCCGGCAGCGCTCCTGCTCGCCGGCCTCGTGGCGGCGCTCGCCGGGCTGGTGGCGGGGCTGCCGGCCCTGCGCCTGCGGGGCTTCTACCTCGCGGTCTCGACGCTCGCCGTGCAGTTCTTCGTGGCCTGGGCGCTGAACCGGATCGGCTGGATCTCCGACGACAGCCCCTCGGGCATCGTCACCGCCCCCCGGCTGGTGGTGGCCGGCCTGTCCTTCGACGACCCGTGCGGCCGCTACCTGGTCACGCTCACGGTGGTCACGCTGCTGACCTTCGTCGCGTGGAGGCTCGTCACCTCGCCCACGGGCCGGAACCTCGTGGCGATCCGCGACAACGAGACCGCCGCCCGCCTCGTGGGCGTGCGGGTCGCCCGGACCAAGCTCCTGGCCTTCGCGGCCTCGTCCTTCGTGATCGGGATCGCCGGGGCGCTCTGGGCCTTCGCGTATCTGCGCACCGTCGAGCCGGCGGGGTTCAACCTCGACCGCTCCTTCCAGATCCTGTTCATCGTGATCATCGGCGGCCTCGGCACCCTGCGCGGCGCCTTCCTGGGCGCGGGCTTCATCGTGGTGCTGCCCCTGCTCCTGTCGCGCCTCGGCGCGGCGCTCCTCGGCGACGGGTTCGATTCCGGCACCCTGGAGATGGTCCAGCGCGTCGTGCTCGGCGCCCTGATCGTCGCCGTGCTGATCCGCGAGCCCGCCGGCCTCGCCGCCCTCCTCGACCGGGCGGGCCGCCGCCTCGGCCGCCGCGCGGCCTGATCCCCTCCCCGCCCGACCAACCCCAGGACGACCATGCCCCTGACGACCCGTCTCCGCGCCGCGCTCCTCGCCGGCACCGTCGCGCTCGCCGGCGCGGCCCCCCGGGCCGCTTGGGCCGACGAGCAGTATTTCCCGCTCCAGAGCTACCGGGTCGGCCCCTACGCGGCCGGTGGGACCGGCTTCTTCGGGGGCTTCATCGACTATCTCAACCTGATCAACGCCCGCGACGGCGGGGTGAACGGCGTCAAGCTCACCTGGAGCGAGGGCGAGACCCAGTACGAGGTCGAGCGCGGCGTCGAGGTCTACGAGCGGCTGAAGTCCCGGCCCGGCATCGCCGCCTGGAACCCGCTCTCGGTGGGCATCGCCTACGCGATGATCGACCGCATCACCGCCGACAAGGTGCCGCTGATCACGATCAACCACGGCCGCACCGACTCCACCGACGGGCGCGTCTTCCCCTACGTGTTCCCGCTGCTGCTCAACCCCTACAGCGAGACGAGCGGCATCATCCAGTATCTCGGCACCCGCGCGGGCGGCCTCGACAAGCTGAAGGGCAAGACCGTCGCGGTGCTCTACCACGGCTCGCCCTACGGCAAGGAGACGATCCCGATCTACGCGCGGCTCGCCGAGCGCTACGGCTTCACCGTCGCGCAGATCGAGGTGCCCCATCCCGGCAACGAGCAGCAGTCGCAGTGGCTCACGATCCGGCGCCTGCGGCCCGACTTCGTGGTGCTGCGCGGCTGGGGCGTGATGAACCCGGTGGCCCTGAAGACCGCCCAGAAGACCGGCTTCCCGGCCGACCGCATCGTCGGCAATGTCTGGTCGAACTCGGAGGAGGACGTGATCCCGGCGGGTGACGCCGCCAAGGGCTACGTCGCCATCACGACCCAGGCCTCGGGCACCGCCTACCCGGTGATCCAGGAGGTCGTCGGCAAGGTCTACGGGGCCGGCAACGGCAACCTCGCCGACCGGAAGCGGATCGGCAGCGTCTACCACAATCTCGGGGTGCTGAACGGCATCCTCAACGTCGAGGCGGTGCGGATCGCGCAAGCGCGGTTCGGCCAGCGGACGCTCACCGGCGACGAGGTGCGCTGGGGCTTCGAGCACCTGCGCCTCGACGAGGCCCGGGTGGCGGCGCTCGGCGCCAAGGGCCTGTTCCACTCGATCAACGTCACCTGCGCCAACCACGAGGGCGAGGGCCGCGTCACCTTCCAGCAATGGGACGGGGCGAAGTGGACCGTGGTGTCCGACTGGATCGCCCCCGACTGGGCGAGCCTGCGCCCGATCATCGAGGCGTCCGCGACCGCCTACGCCAAGGAGCGCGGCATCACCCCGCGCGACTGCGCGGCCGAGGAGGCCGCGGACGCGGCCGGCAAGCAGGCCGCCGCGGTGGCCCGGTGAGCGCCCGGTGAGCACCGCGCCGCCCCTCCTGCAGGTCGAGGCCCTGGAAGTCGTCTACGGCGGGGCGGTGCACGCCCTGCACGGCGTCGACCTCGCGGTCCGGGCGGGGGAGATTGTCGCCCTGGTCGGCGCCAACGGCGCCGGCAAGACGACCCTGCTGCGGGCGGTGTCGAACCTGCTGCCGGCCCTGCGCGGCCGGGTCACGGCCGGGCGCCTCGCCTATGACGGGCGCGACGTGACGCGGACCCGGACCGACGTCCTCGTCCGCGCCGGGCTCGTCGGCGTGCTGGAGGGGCGCCACTGCTTCCGGAGCCTGAGCGTCCAGGAGAACCTCGTGGCGGGCGGGCTCGGGCGCGGTACGGGCCGCGGCGGCGTGCGCGCCGATCTGGACCGGGTCTACGGCCTGTTCCCGCGGCTCGCCGCGAAGCGGGGCGTCGCCGCCGGCCTGCTCTCGGGCGGCGAGCAGCAGATGGCGGCGATTGGCCGGGCGCTGATGGGGCGGCCCCGGCTGCTCGTCCTCGACGAGCCGTCCATGGGGCTCGCCCCCCGCGTGGTCGAGGAGATCTACCGGGTGCTCGCCGGCCTGAACCGCGCCGAGGGTCTGACCCTGCTGGTGGCCGAGCAGAACGTCCGCCTCGCCCTGCGCCACGCCCACCACGCCGTGGTGCTGGAGAACGGGCGCAGCGCGCTGGCCGGCACCGCCGCGTCCCTGCGGGCGCGGGACGACGTCCGGTCCCTGTATCTCGGGGGCGCCGACGATGCCGGGGCCGCCGCGCTGCCGGAGACGGGCCGCCGCGCATCGGGCTGACGGTGCCGGCCCGCGTCAGGCCTCGCGTCAGGAGTCCCGGTCGGCCCGGCGCAGGGACCAGAGCAGGGTACCGTGGGCGTCGACCAGCCACAGGGCGTTCACCGCGTCGTCCTCGATCGTCAGCGAGCGGCTGTTGGCGAGGCGCACCGCCTCCTTCGCGTCCGCGGCCGTGAGCACCTCGTCGACGCGCGGCGCGCCGATCTCGCCATCCTCGCCACGGACCGCCCCGCGCAGGCGATAATCCGGCATCCGTCGAACCCCTGTCTCCCCGCGGCCGGCGCCCGTCCGGGGCGTGCCGCGGGTGCGAAGATAGGCGCCGGCGCGGCGTGTCGAGGGTCGGCGGGCCGCTACGGCCCGTCGCGGCTCGCCAGGATCCGCTGCGGCTCCGCGAGGAACAGGGCCCGCAGCGCGGCGGCCGATTCGCGGGCCGGAAGGTCGAGGGCGCGCCGCGTCGCGGCGATCCGGGCGGCGCAGTCGTCCGAGGGGGCCGCCGCTGCGGCCATCGACCGCGCGGTGCCCGGGTCCGCGGCGGGCGCGGCCGCCCCGTCCGGCCGCGCGGCCCGTGTCCGGGCGAGGAGCGGGGCGAGCCCGTGCGACGCGGGCCGCTCGGCCCGCAGCCGCGCGTCGAGCGCCACGAGGTCGCCGGCCGCGAGGAGGCCGCAGGCCGCCGCGTCCCCCGCGCCGGCCCGCTCCAGCGTCGCCAGGATCCGCTGGCCCAGGGCGCGGACGACGGCGTCGTCGGCCGCCCGGAAGCGCCGCTGCAGGTAGCCGGCGGCCATCCGCCTCAACCCCGCGGCGGCCTCCGCCTCCGGCCGGCCGGCGGCGTAGCCGTCCCGGTACCACCGGGCGATCGGGTCGAGCCCCGCCGCCTCGGCTTGGCGCAGGATCGGCAGGTTCCGCAGGATCGCGGCCCGCGCCCCGGCCGCGCTCGGATCCGCGTCCAGAGTGGAATCGGGGAAGCGGTCCGGTCCGACGACCTCGGTGACGATGCCGGCCGCGCGCAGCTCCCCGTCCGTCGGGATCCAGATCCCGGCCGGGGGCACCGCCAGCGCCCGCGTCACGAAGGCCGCCGGCAGGCCGGCGGCCCGGTAGGCCGCCCGCTCCGGCGCGGAATCCACCGGGCGCATCCGGCCCTGCGCCCCGATCTCGTAGGGGGCGTGGAAGCCGAGCCGCCCGCCGGCCGCGAGGTAGCGCGTCCGGCCGCGGACGAAGATCAGCGTGCAGGCCGAGGCGCAGGCGTCGGGGACGTAGGTGGCGAGGCCGCGGGCCGCCACGAGCGCCCCGATCGCCGCCCCCTCCTCTACGAGGCCGCCGTCGCTCGTGAGATGGATCCGGGCGATCCGCGGGTGCGCGGCGAGGATGGCCCGGACCCGCGCGGCGACCCCCGCAGCGAGATCGCCCGCGAGCCTCAGGTCCCGTCCGCCCGGCCCGACCGTGAGCCGGGCCGGGACGTCCGGCACGCCGGCTGCGGCAGCGGCCGCGCCGCGGCCCTTCGGCGGGTGTCCGGCCGCGGCCGGGCCGGCGGCACCGAGCGCCAGGGCGGGCGCCAGGGCGAGCGCGCAGGCGGCCGTCCCCGTCCGGCGCCTCCACCCGCGGGGGAAGACCGACATGGCAGGTTTCCATCGTTCGTGGTCGGAGAGGCCGGCGCGGCCGGCAGCGACGCGCCTACTGGAGGTAGGCGACGAACATCTCGGACACGGCCCGGGACGCGTAGGCTTCCGGGCTCTCGCCCCAGCGGATCGGGAAGGCCTCGGCCACCGGGCGGCCGGCGAGGATCTGCGCGACCTCGTCGGGCATCAGGCCGTCGTCGAGGGCGCTCGCGAGGGCGGCGCGTTCGTGGGAGGGATGGGAGCGGACGCTCCGGGACAGGGCCCGGCCGAGGGCGGCGGCCGGTTCGGGGCTCAGGTCGGGACGGGTGTTCCGGGTCGTGTCATAGGTCAGCATCGGTGGTCGCCTCGCGTGTCTGATGTCGTGCGCTCTCCTCCTCTTGGACGCGGCAACACGGCAGACACGGCGCAGTCATCCGGGCGAACCGTTCCTTGCTGGTGATCACGGCAAACCTCCGTTGGGCTCCGCATCGACTGTATGTCGACACCGTCAATGTAGACGCCGGGCCCGAGAATGTGCTGCCAAATTGGCGAGGACTTGCAGCGCAGGTTGTTCGTCGAAGCCGCGAGCCGGAGCAGAAGCACGGGGTCGGCGGAGATATGCCCGGATCGCGGCCGCGATCGATCGCCGATGCCGGTCGGCGACGGCCGGCTCCCGGGACTTGCCAAAGCCGGCGCGATGCCTGAATATCATGCTTTAACAATGACTTAGCGAAACAATGCTCCGACAACGCGCTCGTGCGGTCGAAACCTTCTCCGCCGGACCGGGGCATCCGGAAGAGACTTCTCGCCGGCGCCGCCGGCGGCGGAATCGGGCCGCCACCGCGACCGATTCGAGGGAGACGACACCATGGCCCCGGGGACGATGATGCGGGGCGACGCCCCGGCCAATGTGGGCGTGACGGTCCAGGGGCACGACGCCCTGGAGCGCGGCCGGCCCGACCCGTTCCGCCCCCTGCCGTGATCGGCGACGACCGATGCATCACGCTGCCCTGCCCGCCGCGGGCGCCACGATGGCCGTGGTCCAGCCGCCCCTGCGCATCACGAGCCGCAGCACCGCGGAGGCCGAAGTCTGGGCCGCCCTGCGCGCCGAGGCCGAGGCGGCCCTGATCGAGGAGCCCCTCTATGCGGGGATCATCCAGGCGACGATCCTCGACCAGCGCTCGCTGGCCCAGGCCCTCGCCTACCGCCTCGCCCACCGGCTCGGGGACGGCGACCTCGCACGCCTGTCGATGCGCGACCTGTGCCTCTCGGCCTTCGAGGCCGACCCGCAGGCCGGCGCCCACGCGGTGCGCGACCTCGTGGCGATCCGCGAGCGCGACCCGACCTGCCGCCGCTACCTCGACCCGTTCCTGTTCTACAAGGGACTCGCCGCGCTCGAGGCGTACCGGGTCGGCCACTGGCTCTGGCACCGGGGCCGGGCGACCCTGGCGCTGCACGTCCAGAGCCGGATCTCCGAGGTGTTCGGCTGCGACATCCACCCGGCGGCCCGGATCGGCTCGGGGGTGTTCATCGACCACGCCACCGGCGTGGTGATCGGCGAGACCACGGTGATCGCCGACGACGTCTCGATCCTCCAGTCGGTGACGCTCGGGGGCAACGGAAAGGAGAGCGGCGACCGGCATCCCAAGATCGAGCGCGGGGTGCTGCTCAGCGTCGGCGCCAAGGTGCTGGGCAACATCCGCGTCGGGGCGGGCGCCAAGGTCGCGGCCGCCGCGGTGGTGCTGCAGGACGTGCCGCCCCACACGACCGTGGCGGGCGTGCCGGCCCGGGTCGTCTCGCGCCTGCCCGTCGACGAGGAGCCGGCGCTCAGCATGGACCAGTCCTTCGGCTACGGGGACGGCATCTGAGATGCGCGAAAGATTTTTCCTGACAACAAAGTCGTCCGGGCGCCGCCGCCGGGCGCGATTCCGTAGAATTAAGTTCTCTGACCTGCCTGTCTGAGGACGGTCGTGTCCTGTTCGTCGTGCATACCACGGGATCCATTTCTACGAATCGGCGAAAAATAGGGACATCATTCCGTTGACCCTTGGGCGAATCAGACTTTATCCAGACATCGCCGGAACAACGATGAAGTCGGCCCGGCCGAGCGTTCGACGATGGCTGTCGGACTGCTAGAGAATACATGATTTGATTGACGGTGCGGCCGCTCGGGTCGCGATCGTCGTCGCGTTCTGATCGGAACGACTTGCGCCCGCCCCGCACAGGCTGCGGGGCGCACTGCCGCCGCGCGGATCGGCGCGGCGCGCCTGAATCCTGGATGGAGTGAGGACGAACGATGAGCGGACCGGGTCTGAGCGTGAGCGCCACGGCGGCACGCAATCTTGCGACGGCGACCGTCACCTCGGTCCAGAACGCGGCCAACACGCCGCGCTGGCTGCTCCGGCTCCTGCCCTTCGTGGACGTGGCGGGCGGGGTCTACCGCGTCAACCGCCGCGCCGTCGTGCTGGCCCGCCCCGGCCGGATCGATCTCGTCGCCGAGGACAAGGGGGACGGCAAGGTGATCCGTCCCGCCTCCCTGCGGGCCGTGCCGCTGTTCAGCCGGCTGGGCGATGCCGAGCTGGCGGCGCTGGCGGCCAAGTTCACCGAGAGCCAGCACAAGGCCGGAACGGTGATCCACGAGGAGGGCTCCGCCGGCCGCAGCCTCACGGTGGTGGCCGACGGCACCGTCGAGCTGACCCTGTCGGGCCCCTACAAGGGTCGCCTGCGCCAGGGGCTCGCCACGAAGGGCGACTATTTCGGCGATGCGAGCCTCGCCGGTGAGCGCGCGCCCGCCCCGGCCGTGAAGGCCCTGTCGGCCGTGACCCTCCTGACCCTCGACGCCGCCGCGGTGGAGAGCGAGGAGATCCGCGCCAAGATCGCGCAGTACCGCGAGGAGCGCGACCGCCTCAAAGGTCACACCAACTCCTACGGCGAGCAGGGGATCGAGCTGCTGGCGGTCCATACCGGCGAGCCGCGCCTGCCGACGACCTTCGTCGACTACGAGGTCGATCCGCGCGAGTACCACCTCTCGACCATCCAGACGATCCTCAACACCCATACCCGCGTCACCGATCTCTACTCCAACGAGATCGACCAGCTCCGCGAGCAGATCCGCCTCACGGTCGACGCCGTGAAGGAGCGCGAGGAGTGGGAGCTTCTGAACAACGCGCAGTTCGGCCTTCTCGGCGAGGTCGGCCCGCGCCAGCGCATCCCCACCCGCGGCGGCCCGCCCACCCCGGACGACCTCGACGAGCTGCTGACCCTGGTCTGGAAGAAGCCCGCCTTCTTCGTGGCCCATCCCCGCGCCATCGCGGCCTTCGGCCGGGAGGCGACCCGCCGCGGCGTGCCGCCGGTCGTCGTCCACCTGTTCGGCGCGCCGTTCATCACGTGGCGCGGCGTGCCGCTGGTGCCGAGCGACAAGCTGCCGATCGACCTCGACCCGGTGACCGGGGCCGAGACCACCTCGATCCTGCTGCTGCGCGTCGGCGAGGGCGAGCAGGGCGTGGTCGGCCTGCAGAAGTCGGGCGTGACCGGCGAGATCGAGCCCGGCCTGTCGGTGCGCTACATGGGCACCAACGACCACTCGATCGCCTCGCACCTCGTGACCCGCTACTTCTCGGCCGCTGTGCTGGTCGAGGACGCGATCGCCCGCCTCGATAACGTGCTGCTGGGCAACTACCATGACTACGCCTGAGGCTGTCGCCCTCGGGCTGCCCGGGGCGAGCCCGGGCGAGCTGGCCCACGCGGATCTGGTCGGACGCCTCGCCCGGGAGATCTACGGGCAGGGTCAGGCCGCGAGCCGGCCCTTCGCGCCGGCGCTCCCCGCCGGCCCCCAGGTCCCGCAGGCCCTCGAGAGCCTGCCCCAGGGCCCGGGCGGCGCGCCGCTGCCGAGTGCGCCCCTGGGCGTCCCTTCCGCCCCAGCGGGCGGCCAGCCCGCCGGCCTGCCGCCCGACGCCTCCGCGCTGGCGGCGCGCTCCTTCGGGGCGCCGCCGGTCGGCCTGCCGGGTCTCTCCGGGCCGACCCTGCCGAACCTCGCACCCGCGAGCCCGGCCTTCGCAGACGTGGCTGCGATCCCGCCGGTCCACCCGGCGAGCCCGCGCCCGGTGCTGCCGGACTTCTCCTTGCCCGGCGCCCCGGCGCTGGCGGCCGCCCTCTCCGGCGGCCCGGAGCTGCACCGGCAGATCGCCGCGGACCATCCCCGCGCCAACGCCTTCGCGCACGCGCTCGCCCCGCAGCTCGTGCCGGCCGACCCGTCGAGGGCCGGAATCGACGAGGCGCAGGAGAACTTTGCGCGCACCAGGACGCTCTCCCGGACGCCCGGGGCGCCGGCCTCCGACTACTACTTCTTGAACCTCGGCCCCGGCCCGGCCCGCAGGGCGCCGGCGAGCCCCCGGGTGGAGCCGGCCCGCGACCCGGGCCCGGCGCCGCGGGTGACGTCGCACGGGTCGAGCCCGGTGGCGGCGCCCTTCGACGTGGAGCATGTCCGCCGGGACTTCCCGGCCCTGCACCAGAGCGTCAACGGCCACCCGCTGGTCTGGCTCGACAACGCCGCCACCACCCACAAGCCGCAAGGGGTGATCGACGCGACCTCGGAGTTCTACGCCCGGCACAACTCGAACATCCACCGGGCCGCCCACACTTTGGCGGCGCGCGCCACGGACCTGTTCGAGGGCGGCCGCGAGGCGGTGCGCCGCTTCCTCAACGCGCCCACGAAGGACGACATCGTCTTCCTGCGGGGCACCACGGAGGCGATCAACCTCGTGGCGAACTCGTACGGCCGGGCCAATGTCGGCCCGGGCGACGAGATCATCGTCTCGACCATCGAGCACCACGCCAACATCGTGCCCTGGCAGCTGCTGGCGCAGCAGACCGGGGCGACGCTCCGGGTGATCCCGGTCAACGATCGGGGCGAGATCATCTTCGAGCAGTACGCGGCGTTGCTCTCCGGCCGGACCAAGATCGTCTCGGTGACGCAGGTGGCCAACGCCCTCGGCACCGTGAACCCGGTGCGGGAGATCATCCAGCTCGCCCACGCCTACGGGGTGCCGGTGCTGGTCGACGCGGCGCAATCCGCGCCGCACATGCCGCTGGACGTGCAGTCCCTCGACGCGGACTTCCTGGTCTTCTCGGGCCACAAGGTGTTCGGGCCGACGGGCATCGGCGCGCTCTACGGCAAGGCCCACCTGCTGGAGGCGATGCCGCCCTGGCAGGGCGGCGGCCACATGATCGAGGACGTCACCTTCGCGAAGACCGTCTACAAGGGCGCGCCCGAGAAGTTCGAGGCGGGCACACCCGACATCGCCGGGGCGGTCGGTCTCGGAGCGGCGCTCGACTACCTCGCGGGTATCGGCATGCCGGCGATCGCCGCCTACGAGCACGACCTCCTGGGCTACGCGCAGGGCGGGCTCGCCGACGTGAAGGGCCTGCGCCTGATCGGCACGGCCCGTGAGAAGGCGAGCGTGATGTCCTTCGTGATCGAGGGGCAGACGAACGCGGCGGTCGCCCACCACCTCGACGCGCACGGCATCGCGGTGCGCTCGGGCCATCACTGCGCCCTGCCGGCCCTGCGCCGGTTCGGGGTCGACCAGTCGGTGCGGGCCTCGCTGGCCTTCTACAACACCCGCGCGGAGGTCGACGCCTTCCTGCGGGCGCTGCACACCCTGCCGCGACCGTGACCGGCGCGTCGCCGGCCGGCGGGCGCGGGGGCGTCGTGTCCGCGCCGAACCCTGCCCTGCGGGCGTGAGGATCCGCGCGACCCGTCGCCGACGTCCGGCGCGGCGCGCGGATCCTCACGCCGCCGGCCGGAGATGCCGCGTCCGCACCGTGCCGTCGATGGCCCGCAGCGCGCGGAGCACCGCGTCCGCCTCGCCCGGCGGCACGGACGCGTCCACCACGACGTAGCCGAACTCGCCGTCCGTCTGCAGGTACTGCGCGTCGATGTTGAGCGACCGGCCCGAGAAGATCGCGTTGATCTGCCCGAGCACGCCGGGCACGTTCCGGTGCACGTGGAGGAAGCGCGCGCCGGACAGGCGCGGCGGCAGCTGGACCTGCGGGAAGTTCACGGCGCCGAGCGTCGAGCCGGTCTGGACGTAGTCGACCAGCTTGCGGGCCACCTCCGCGCCGATGCGGTCCTGGGCCTCCTCGGTCGAGCCGCCGACATGGGGGGTGAGGATCACGTTCGGCAGCCCCTGCAGGGGCGAGACGAAGCGCTCCGCGTTGGAGGTCGGCTCCACCGGGAAGACGTCGATCGCGGCCCCGGCGAGGTGACCGTCGCGCAGAGCCGCCGCCAGGGCGTCCAGGTCCACGACCGTGCCGCGGCTGTTGTTGATCAGGTAGGCGCCCGGCTTCATCGCGCGGATCCGCTCCGCGCCCATCAGTCCGTGGGTCAGCGGCGTCTCCGGGACGTGCAGGCTGACCACGTCGCTCACGGCGAGCAGGGCCTCGAAGCTCTCGGCCGGCTCGGTGTTCCCGTGGCGCAACTTGTCGGTGAGGTCGTAGAAGATGACGCGCATGCCCATCGCCTCGGCGAGGTTCGAGAGCTGCGCGCCGATATTGCCGTAGCCGACGATGCCGAGCGTCTTGCCGCGCACCTCGAAGGCGCCGGTGGCCGACTTGTCCCAGCCGCCTTCATGGGCCGCGACCGAGCGCGGCACGATGCGCCGGAGCAGCATCACGATCTCGCCGATCGTCAGTTCGGCGACGCTGCGCGTGTTCGAGAACGGCGCGTTGAACACCGGCAGGCCGCGGGCGCGCGCCGTCTCGAGGTCGACTTGGTTGGTCCCGACGCTGAAGCAGCCGATGGCGGCGAGGTCGGGCAGGGCGTCGAGAAGCGCGGCGGTGACCTGCGTGCGCGAGCGGATGCCGAGGACGGTGACGTCGGCCAGTTCGCCGGCGTCCCCGGGGCTGACCGCGCGCGACAGCTGCCGGATGGCGCCGATCCCGGCCTGGGTGAAGATCCTGGACGCTGTCGGCGCTATGCTTTCGGTCAGAACGACGCGCTCGGTCGACACGGTCTGTCCTCCCTCCACGGACGGGATGCGATCCGCGACCTTGGCGCCGGCGCGGCGCAGCGGCAAGGGCGGCGCGGGCGGGACGGGGTTGCGGGCGCGCGGCGCGCGCCGCCCTCCCCGCCCCGCGACGGACGGCCCGGCCCCGTCGTCTCGACGGCGCGCGCCGGGCCTGCCAGTGTCCGCCTCCCAGCGGCCGAGGCCGCGGAGCGACAGGTGCACCATGACCGGATCGACAGCCCGGGCCGTCATCGTCCAGCCCGGCGGCGGCTTCGACAAGGTGACCTTCGGCGAGCGGCCCGTGCCGGAGCCCGGGCCCGGCGCGATCACCGTCCGCCTGCGGGCGAGCTCCCTCAACTACCACGACTACGCGGTGGTCAGCGGGATGTGGGGCCCGAGCGAGCCGCGCATCCCGATGTCCGACGGGGCCGGAGAGGTCGAGGCCGTGGGGCCGGGCGTGACCGAGTTCGCCGTGGGCGACCGGGTGGTCAGCACGTTCTTCCCGACCTGGCTGGAGGGCACGCCGCGCGTCGAGGGCTTCGCCACCGTGCCGGGCGACGGGGTCGACGGCTACGCCCGCGGGGGCGTCACCGCGCCCGCCACCGCCTTCACCCGCGCCCCGCGGGGTTGGGACCACGCCGAGGCGGCGACGCTGACCACCGCCGCGCTCACCGCGTGGCGGGCGCTGCACGCCGATGCCGGCCTGAAGAGCGGCGACGTGGTGCTGGTGCAGGGCACCGGCGGCGTGTCGCTGTTCGGCCTGCAATTCGCCAAGGCGGCGGGGGCCACGGTGATCGCCACCTCCTCCAGCGACGCCAAGCTGGAGCGCCTGCGCGGTCTCGGCGCCGACCACGTCATCAACTACCGCACCGACCCGGCCTGGGGCGAGACCGCCCGGCGCCTGACCGACGGGCGCGGTGTCGACCACGTCCTCGACGTCGGCGGCCCGGCGACGCTGGAGCAGTCCATGGCCGCCGCGCGGGTCGCCGGCCACGTCTCGGTGATCGGCATCCTCTCGGGGGTCGCGGGCGAGCTGCCGCTGGTGCCGGCGCTCCTGAAGCAGATCCGGCTGCAGGGCGTGCTGGTCGGCAGCCGGCGCCACCAGATCGAGATGATCCGCGGCATCGACGCCTGCGGGCTGCGGCCGGTCATCGACCGCCGCTTCCCCCTCGACGACCTCGTCGCGGCGTTCCGTCACCAGGAGAGCAACCGCCACTTCGGCAAGATCTGCGTCGAGATCTGAGCGGTCCGGCCGGGCCCGAGGCGGTGCAGCGGGCGGTGCGGCAGGCGTTCAGCGGAAGGCGATCCCGAGCCCACCGGGTATCATCAGGGCCCGGGGCGCCTGGGCCTGGCTCGGCGGCGGCGGCACGTGCGCGCAGCCGTTCTCGCAGAACGTGCGGAGTGTGCGCCGGTCGAGGCCGATGTCGCTCAGCATCTCGTCGTCGAGGGCCGAGAGAATGCGAAGATTTCGCGCCGCGATGCGGCTCTTCCGGGCAGATTTCAGGAACGAGAGGATCATGATCCAGCCTCCGTTGCGCCGAAAGATCCGTGGTTTGTCCACGATCGGCCGGATCAGCCTCGCTTCAATGCAAAGTATGCGCATCCTCCGTTCGGATTAAGGGTGGCGCGCGGCGCGAATATTTTTGCCGGAGCGCGCTAGGCGTCCGCGATCGGCTGCGGGCAGAGCAGGAGCAGGCGCACCAGCTCGGCTTGGCGGCGCGTCCCCGTCTTCTCGAACAGGTGGCGCAGGTGCACGCGCGCCGTGTTCCGGGTGATCCGGCGGCGCGTCGCGCTCGCCGCGAGGTCGTTCCCGGCCAGGATGTCGACGGCCAGGGCCGCCTCCGCGGGCGTGAAGCCGAACTGGTCCTGGAGAATGCCGGGATCCGGCAGGCGCGGGGTCCCGGGGTCGGTGAGACGCAGGAGAACCGCGCCCTCGCCGATCGGGCCGAGCGTCCCGGGAATCGCCGAGGCGGCGACCAGGAGCGTCCCGCCCGCGCCCTCCAATCGCACCGAGCCGCCGCGATGGCCCGCGGCGCAGCGGGCGATGACCCGGCGCAGCGCCGCGCTGTCCTCGGGCGTCGCGCCGCGCAGGCCGCCGTGCTCCAGGCACAGGAGGCCGCGCGCGACGAAGGCCTGCGCCGCGCGGTTCAGGAAATGGGCCCGCCCGTACCGGTCGGTCACCGCCAGCCCCTGCTCGAGATGCTCCGCCAGGAGATGGAGCGCCGCCTCCACGAGGGTCGGGTCCGGGAAGGCCGGGGTGCCGCCGGCCTGAACCCGCCGCTCCTGGGCGGAGCCGATCCCGGATATCGTTTCGGCTCTGCGGGTGTGCAGGTGGGATTGACTGATCACACTGGGATCCTCGCCGGATCGACATCACGATATCAGTAATAACCCGAAACTGGCGTCCCTTATTCCCGCCTTATCCCGGCGGTCCCCCGGTCCGGGACTGAAACAGGTCGGCGAAGGCGCGCAGGTCGCGCCGGTTGAGGTCCGAGACCGCCCAGTAGGTGAGGTCGCCGAGGCGCCAGCGCTCGATCGTGGACCCGTCGCGCCGCTCCTCGCCGGCGCCGGGGCCGTCGGCGGCGGGGACCACCGTGACGCTGATGACGTGCCTGTCGCGGCGATAGACCAGGGTCGGCACGGGGGTTCCGCCGACGATGTCGACCCGGCCGCCGACCAGCGGGAAGCCCTTGTCGGACAGGTCGGGGGCCTCGGGCGCGAGGGTGGTCCGGCCGTTGAACCAGGGCTTCACCACGTGCCGGTCCGAGGAGGCGACGTCGAAGGGCTGGGGCGCCACGAGGCCGCGGAGATGGCCGGCGAGCACGGCCGCGCCGGTATCCGGGGCGCCGTCGGGGCGGTCGAGATAGACGATCCCGCTGCCGAGCGCGGCCCCGCCGACGAGGCCGACGAGCAGCGTCGCGGCCAGCGCCTGCCGGGATCTGCGCCAGGATTCGAGCCAGGCCTCGACCCAGGCCTCGACCCAGGTCCCGAGCCGGGTCCCGAGCGGGCCTCCGAGGCGGCCGCGCGACGGGGGCGGGTCGGTGAAGCCGATCTGCTCGATCACGCGCGCCCGCAGGGATTCCGGGGCGGGCGGCCCCGCGAGGGGCCCGCGCAGGGTGGCCGAGAGGTCGCGGAGGCGTTCCGCCAGGGCCCGCGCGTCGGGATCCGCCGCGAGACGGCGCTCCATGGCCAGGACTTCGCCGGGCGACAGCTCGCCGTCCGCGTAGGCGCTGAGGAGCAGGAGGGTCTCGTCGTCGGTCATCGCCCGTCCTTCGCGAGCCGTGCAAGCAGGTGCTGCCGCGCGCGGCCGAGGCGCGACATCACGGTCCCGATCGGGACCCCCGTCACCGTGGCGATCTCCCGGTAGCTGAGGCCGTGGTACTCGCGCAGGACCAGCGCCTCGCGGAAGGCCACCGGCAGGGCCTCGACCGCCCGGGCGAGCTGCCCCGCGTCGTCGCGGGCGATGAGGGTCGCCTCGGGCGTCTCCGGGACCTCGGTCAGGGCGCCCCCGATCTCCAGCTCGGCGCGGGCCTCGGGGGCGAGGTCGTCGGCGAAGACCACCGCCCGCGGCCGGTGCCGCTGCAGCCAGGAATAGCCGGTGTTGCGGACGATGGTCAGGAACCACGCCCGGGCATTGCCCTCGGCGAACCCCTCGATCGCCCGGTAGGCGCGCAGACACGCCTCCTGCATCACGTCCTCGGCGTCGGTGGCGTTGCCGGTGAGCCAGTGCGCGAGCCGGTAGCCCTCGTCCAGGCGCGGGAGAACGAGCTGACTGAAGCGCGCGCGCGCCAGGGTCGTCATGTCGGCGGCCGGGCCGGGCCCGCCCCGTCGAGAGCCTGCGAAGCCATGGGGTCCCTGCCCTCGTGCTCCTGCCTGCAGCCTTGTGCCACACAATCGGTAACCGGGCGGCGGCGGGCTTTATTCCCGCGTCCGGGCACGCGAATGTTCGGGGCGCTACTCGGGAAGTCTCTCGGGCCGGTGGCGCGTCGCGACCGGCCGCCCCGGAGGCGCCCGGCGGTCCGGCGCCGCGGCCTCGCTCCCGCGGTCCTGTCCGGACGGCGATCGCCGGTCGGGTGCCGGTTCCGGGCAGCCGTCCGGACCGAGGCGCTTGCGGGCGACGCGCTCGGCCGCCGCCCGTTCCGCCGCCGAGGGGTTCGCGCCGCCGCTCTGATCCTGGGCCATGGCCATGTCCAACCGGAGCGGGACCGTCCGCGGTCCCGGTCGTGGCATCCCCGGCGCTGCCGGCCCGCATCACCGCCAACGGGAAAGGGGCAGGCCCCGCCTCCTCGGAGGCGGGGCCTGCCCCTGGATCAACCCGCGGGTCGGGCCACGGTTCGGCGCCGGACCCGCGCGTCGGGACGCGTGCCTGCGCGACCTTAGCGGCAGACGCGCCGCGGTCCCCACGGGGTCGGACGGAAGAAGCAGCGCGGGCCGTAGAAGCGCGGCCGCCGGTAGATCGGCCGGCAGCGCCCGTACGGGCCGGGCGCCCAGCCGGGGCCGCAGCCGAACGCCACGGTGCTGACCGCGGCGGGGCCGGTGAGCGTATCGGCGCCGGCGGGCGCCAGGGGCGCCGCGCTGGCGGAGGCCAGGCCGAGGCCGCCGACGACAGCCGCGGCGGCCGCGATCATCTTCACGTGCATCATCATCAGACCTTCTGTTCGGTTCCGCGCCGGTCGGCCCGGCGCAAGACCCGGTTAGAATGGTCATCGGCCCTGAATGTCGGCTGACCTCCGCCATCATCGTCTAGAAACAAACAGTCCGGCCGGCGCCCGCGCGGGGGCGGGCGCCGCGGCGGGGCTCTAGCGGCGGTCGGCGCGGCCGAGCAGCGAGGCCGCGGCCGCGGTGGCCCCCGCCAGCAGGATCCCGGTCAGGACCGGGTTGATCGAGGCCCGGGTGTAGGCGCTGCGCATGACGTGGTGGGGCGAGCCGCCCCGCACGGCCCCGTCGCGGCCGGCCGCGTGGAGGGCGCCGTCCCGCCGCTTGCCGGCCGCGCCCGCCGTCTGGCTCCGCGACATCACCTGGGCGCCCATCCAGTCGGTCGACGCGGGGACCCGCTTGCGCAGCGCGCTCATCAGCTTGCCGCCGCCGCCGACGTAGAGGTCGCGGGGCCCGTGCTCCGCGGCGTACAGGATCGCGTCGGCGACGTCGGCGGGGTCGTAGACCGGCGGCGGCAGCTTGGGCGCCTGCGCCATGTAGTTCCGGGCATGCTCCGGGAACGGCGTGTCGATCGAGGCCGGCTTGATGAGCGTCACCGAGACCGGGGCGCCCTCCTCTTGGAGCTCCATCCGGAGCGCGTCCGTGAAGCCTTTGATCGCGTGCTTGGAGGCGGAGTACATGCCCTGGATCGGCAAGGCGAGGTCGGAGGCGACGGAGCCCAGGTTGATCAGCGCGCCGCCGGTCCGCTTCAGGTGCTGCAGCGCCACCGTCGAGCCGTAGACGATCCCCCAGAAATTGACGTCGAACAGCCGGCGATGGTCTTCGTCCGAAACCTCCTCGAGGCGGCCGAAGATCGAGAGACCGGCATTGTTGACCCAGGTGTCGAAGCCGCCGTAGGCGCGCACGGTCTCTGCGGCCAGCGCCTCGACATCCTCGCGGCGGGACACGTCGGTCACGGCGGCCCGGGCCTCGCCGCCGCGCTCCTGGATGTCGCGGACGATGTCGTCGAGGGCGGCGCCGTTCCGGGCCGCCAGCACGACGCGGGCGCCGCGGCGGGCGGCCGCCCGGGCCGTGGCGAGGCCGATCCCGCTGGAGGCGCCGGTGATGACGATCACCTGCTCGCGCAAGGGCTTGTGCCGGATCTGCATGCTGCGTCTTCCTCTCTCGCGTGCTGTCTCGATGGCGGCGCTCAGCCCCGGCCTCCGCCCGGCCGGTCGCGCTCCGCGCCGAGGCTGGTCCCGCCCCGGCGCGCCTCCTCCTTCTCGGTGCCGGCCCGCTCCATCGGGCCGTCCTGCGGCCTGACCGTGCCGGTTGCGGTGTCGCGGGGACTGTCGGCCAGGCCCGCGCGCTCCGGCTCGCCGTGCGGCATCCGCTCGGCCTGGGTGTCGTCCGGCGTGTCCGCCATGCTGCATCCCTCGCGATGGGCCTGATCCCCTGAGGGCCAACCCGTCAGGCGGCCGGCGTATCCGGCGGCCCCGGCCACGACGGCGGACGCTGCGCGGGTGGAGATGCGGGAGGGTGCGGGTCGGGCGAACGCGCCGCAGGAACACGGCCGCGGGGCCCGTGTTGTCTGCCAAATCTTTTTCACGAGGCGCCGATGTCAGAAACCGCCAAGAAGACCGACCCGAAACTGTGGGACAAGGTCAAGACGCAGGTCACGAAGTCCGAGAAGGGCGGGAAGCCCGGCCAGTGGTCGGCGCGCAAGGCGCAGATCGCGACCGCCGAATACAAGAAGGAAGGCGGCGGCTACGCCGGCAAGAAGTCGGCCGACAACCATCTCCAGCAATGGACCGACGAGGAGTGGGGCACGAAGTCTGGCAAAGAGAGCGGCAAGACCGGCGAGCGCTACCTGCCCAAGAAGGCCCGCGAGAGCCTGACCGACACGGAATACGCCGCCAGCACGGCTAAGAAGCGCGCCGATACCCGGAAGGGCAAGCAGTTCTCGAAGCAGCCGAAGGCCGCCGCCGAGAAGGCCGCCGCGGCGCGCGAGGACGGCACGTCCACCAAGGCGTCCGGAAAAGGCAAGACGTCCGGCAAGACGTCCGGCAAGTCTGCCGCCAAGGCGTCCGGCAAGGCGGAAACGACCAAGGCCGCGCTGATGCGCAAGGCCCGGGCGCAGAATGTGCCCGGCCGGTCGCGGATGTCGAAGGCGCAGCTCGAGCACGCGGTCCACGCCTGAGGCGCGCCGCGGCGGGCCCTCGCCCCCGACGCAAGACGTCCCGGGAATGGCTCCCGGGACGCTCCTCGGCTCAAGCGGCCAGTTTGATCGGGCTGGGGATGCTCAGGTCGAGAGGGGATGCGGCCTGTCCAGAGGCCCGCGCGCCGTCCCGGTGGTCGGGACGGCGCGCGGGTGGATCTCAGTAGGAGCCGAACTTGTAGTTCAGGCCGGCGCGGATGACGGCGAACTCGTCGTCGCGGCGGCCGATGTTGTTGTACACCACCGGGAAGTTGTTGGCGGCGTTGATGACGAACGCACCCTGGTTGCGGGTGTTGCGGTCGAGGTTGACGTACAGGCCTTCGACCTTGAGCGTCACGGCCGAGGAGCGGAAGAAGTTCAGGAACGAGTCGGTGGGCAGGGCGTACTCGATGCCGCCGCCGACCGCGTAGCCGGTGCGGAAGCTGTCGTTGCCGGCATAGCCGCCGAAGGAGCGGTCTGCGCTGCCCGAGCCGTAGGCGAAGCCGCCGGTGCCGTACACGAGGACGCGGTCGAAGGCGTAACCGATGCGGCCGCGCACGGTGCCGAAGAAGTCGAGGCTGGAGAGGCCGCGCGGGTCGGTGACGTAGTAGCCGGGGGCCAGCGGACCGACGAGGAAGGCGTTGTTCCGGCTGCGGCCGAAGTCGAGGTACTGGGCGTCGGCCTCGACACCGACGACGATGCCGGAGCCCGGGGTGAACTGGAAGTTGTAGCCGACCTGGCCACCGCCGGTGAAGCCTTCCTGGTTGCGCTGGCTGAAGAAGGCGGTTGTGCCGTTGCCGTAGGGGGCGGGCACGCCGAAGCTGTTGGTGTTGTTGCTACTGGCGTCGAAGGCGTAGCCGGCGTTGATACCGAAGTAGGCGCCGGTCCAGGTGAAGACCGGGACGGGGGTGAACACCGGCGGCGGGGCGGCGCGGCGCGGCAGGTCGGCGGCCGAGGCGGCGCCGGTCAGGAGAGCCGTGGCGGCGCTCGCGAGCAGAAGCTTCTTGATCATCTGGTCCTCTGTCTCCCGTTGGGCGGGATGTGTGCGGGGCGGACAGAACGCCAGGACGTGCCGGGGCGATAGTGCATCGCTGCAACAGCTGGGAATCGGGTCTTTGACCCCGAAACAGCCGGGTGCGCTGGAGCACATCGCGAAATCGACTGGTCTAGCCCGAGAAGAACTTCGGTATCCGAATGTTTCCAGAAACAAAATGCCCCGTCGCGCTCGAGCGGACGGGGCTTCAGTTTGTCGGTGAACGTTCCCAGGACCAACCAGGAAGCTTCGAGGTTTAATAAATCCTACCGGTCGGCGGCCCGCAAGCCCGATCGCGATCCCGCGAGCGGTTAACATTAATTTACGGGGGTGCCCGCGCATCCCCCGGCGCGCGGGCGCGGGCGGCGCCGCAGATCTCGCGCGATCCCGTCCCGTATTGCGGGGCTTTCGGACGCCATCGCGCCTCTGTGCGGGCACCACTCGCGCGTCCGGCCGCGGATCTGCACAGATGAAACCGGCCGCCCGACTGGCCCGAGTCTTGATCGCGCATCCCCGGGTCTTGGCGCGCGGCCGCGGCCGGATCGATCTCCTCGGAACCGGCAGATCTCGCGGGGGATCGGCGGCGGCGCGGCGCCGGTCTCCCGGCCTGTGGAGAAGGCGCCGCCGCGCCGGGGCGGCGCGGCGGCCGCGGCTTTTCCGGCGCGCCGCAGGCCCTATCTGCCGGCCTCGTCGTCGGTTGAGATTTCAGGAGATGCGCATGCACCCCGTCGCGCTGCCTTCGATGCCGGCCCTCCGGGCCCGGACCGGGATCGAGGATGCCGGCCCCACGCCGGCCGGGAGGCCTCGATGACCGACACGCCGGCCCCGTATCTCGCGGTGGCGTTCCTCTCGGCGCTGTGCCTGCTCGTGGCCGGGCTGCAGGCGGAGGGCCTCCTGTGGTGATCCGCCCGGTCCGGAGCCGCGCCGCCGTCCGTCCCGGCGGCCGGCGGAGGCGGGGCGCGACGCGTCCGCCCGCGTAGCCCGCCGATGTTCGGCTTCTCCCTCAGCGCGACCGAGCCCGACAGCATCGCCCACATCATCCAGGTGGCGCTCGCGCCCGCCTTCCTGCTCTCGGCGCTGGCGACGCTGCTCAACGTGTTCTCGACCCGCCTCGGCCGGATCTCCGACAAGGTCGACAGCCTCTCGGCGGAGGCCGCCCGGGCGACGGAAGCCGAGGCCGGCCGCCTCGCCCGCCGGCTGACCTTCCTGCGGCGGCGCTCCTTCGTGCTGGACGTGGCGGTGGTCCTGGCCTCGCTGGCGGGCGGCCTGATCGGTCTGGCCGTGCTCACGCTGTTCGTCGGCGCGCTGCGCGACGCGGCGACCGCGTCCGTCCTGTTCGCCTGCTTCGGAGCGGCGCTGGTCTGCACCGTGGCGGCGATCGCGGCGTTCATGACCGAGATCCTCATGGCCGGCCGCGGCGTCCGCGACGCGGTCGACCGGCAGCAGGATCAGGTTTCGACGCCGCGGTGAGGCCCGTCCCGGATCGCCCGGACGCGCTCCGCGACCGGGGGTGGCCTCCCGGTCTTCCGGAGATCGCGGGGCGAGCCCGTGCCGCGCGCTGCGGCCGCGCCCGCCGTGCGGGCTGGGCGATCCGGAGCGAACGGGCGGTGATTTCGGTTGCGGCGTGCGCGAGCCGGGCCTTAGTCTCGCGGTGGCCCGACTCCGCCGCCGGCGACGCCCGAGTGTTCCGTCATGAGCATCGCGATCCTGATTGCCTTCGTCGCCGGCGCGCTCTGCCTCGGGATCCTGTCCGCGGTCATCCCGTTCGGGCGGCGCGAGGCCGAGGAGCTGGACGAGGCGCTCCCGTACGAGGACGAGTTCTTCGACGTGGGCGGCCCCGTGATCGATCTGGAGCCGCGCCACCTCACCTGACGGCGCGTCGGTCCGAAGCCTACCGGGCTGCCGATCCCTCGGTGCCGGACGTCGCGGCGTCCTGCCGGGCCGACCAGACCACCCGCCCGGCGGAATCCCGCAGGGCCGCCGAGCCCGCGCGGCCGGCGCGCAGCTCCGCGAAGCGGGCCTTGGCGGCGGCGACCGCCGCCTCCACGAGGGGCCCGGGAATCTGCTCGTCGTGGATGATGATGCCGCCGGCGCTTTCCCGGTGGATCATGCACTGCAGCCGGTAGGGCGCCTGGGTCTCGGGCGTGGCCATGTGGCGATCTCCCGTCCGGTCACGGGACCCGCGCGCCGCCGGAACGGGCGTGGCGCAAGGATCCCGGGCGCCGGCCTCTCTCGGTACGACGCGTCGAGCGCGATCCATACCAGATCGGTCCGGCCCGCGGGCGATCCCGCGCGGTGCCTCTCGCGCTCGCCCCCAACATCCCGCGCGGACGGGCATCGCCCGGCGGTCAGACGCCGTCCTGGCTCCGTCAGGCCGCCTCGCCCGCCGCGTCGTCGGCGTCCGGGATCGTCTCCGGATTGCCCACGAGGGCGTCGCGCTGGTCGGCCGTCGCGACGCCCTCGCGGTGTGGTCGGCCACCTTACCGCGCTCAACCGCGCCTGCGGGTGTAGCGCTCGACCACGCGCTGCCGGTGCGACGGGAGCTCCCGCAGGCGGGAGGGGCCCGCCAGGGCACGGTCCCGGGCCGCGGGGGGCCGGGGCGCGGGCAGCAGCTCCGGCGGGAACCGGGGCGTCTCGACGACGACCGCCTCCAGCACGATGGGCCGCATCCGCGGCGCGGAACGCACCGGTCGGCCAGGCCGTGCCGCGAGGGTGCCGAAGGTGCCGAGGGCCCAGAGCCCGAGGCAGAACAGGCCGATCAGGATCCCGTCCCAGGACGGCTCGGTCCGGCACATCAGGATCCCGGTGCCGGTGAGGGCGGCCGCGGCCGCGAACAGGCGCGGTGTCGGATCGGCGGAACGCATGCACCACCGTCGGTGCGGAGCCCTAGGGACGCGTGAACGGGATCGCTTGAATTGTCGACACCGCCGGATTCTCCCCAGGCTATTCCCAGGTTCTCCCCAAGTTCTCCTCAGGTTCTCCCGGTACGCACCGGCCCCGGCGGCCGGGACGGGCACCGCGGCCCGGCGGACGCGCCTCAGTCCGCCAGGCTGGACGGGGCCTGCCACGCGACGCCGGGATGCTCGCGGATGTCACCGGCCCGGGATCCGGTATCGGCGTCGCTCGTCCAGTCGCCGGGCTCGGCGACGTGGGCGATCTCGGCGTCCGGATAGGCGGCCGCCAGGAACAGGCGCGCCTCGCCCTCGGCCTCGGCCCGGACCGTCACGAGCGGCCGCTCGCCGCCCGCGTCGCGCACCTGCGCGATGAACAGCTTGGTCATGGTCTCCCTCCGGACTCGTCCGCCGGCGCGGCGGGATCAGGCCTGCAGTTCCTCGACGTGGAGGCCGCCGGCCCGCAGGTGGTTCGGGATCCGCGTGCGGTCGCGGAAGCCGGCGGCGCGCGCCATCGCGTCGAGGGCGGCCATCGGATCGAGCGCCGCGCCGCTCCAGAGAATCGCGCCCGTCGCCGCCTGCATGATCCGGAACACCTTCACGCCACGCTCCCGGTCTCGACCCTCGGACAAGCCGGGGGGACTCGCGGGTGTTCCCGACGAACCGTGGCGGGCGCGCTGCGGCCGATTCGCGCCGGCCCGGCCCCGGCGGGAACGGGCGCCGCCGGGGTGCGGTTCTCCAGCCGACGCCGGCACAAGCCGGCACGGCGACGACCCGCGTCGAGACCCCGCTCGGGATCCAAGGAGAGCCATGACCAGCCGCACCGTTCAGTCCGCCCTGCTCGCCCTCGCCCTCGTTGCCGGCAGCGCCGGGATGGCCGCCGCGCAGAGCACGCCCAACGGCAACACCTCGTCTCCCGGCGCCCCCGCGGGCGACAACAGCACCGGCAACGGCGCCACCGGCAGCGGCGCGGCCCCGAGCGGCCGGTAACCGCCGGTTAACCATAAGGGTCGAAGCCCTCGATCCTCACAACCGTGCAACTCACCGTCCCGCGGCCACCCGGCCTGCGGGACGTTTTGTTTCACGGCCCCTTGCCGGCCCCTTGCCGGCCTCTCGCCGGCCTCTCGCCGGCCTCTCGCCGACCGTGCCAGGACGGGGCACGGCGCGGAGTCCGGTGATTGGAACGGAGTGCCACTTTTCTGGGCAGACAGAATCGCCATATTGTCGGCGTGACCGGGCCGCGCTCGGTCAGGACTAACACGGGCGATGCGACCGAAACCGATCCTGCAGCTCAGGGGCGAGAGCCCGGGTCATCGTCAGGCCGACGACTGGCGCGACGCCGTCGCGCCGTTCTGGGATTTCACGATCCGCCGGGAGGACCTGCCCGATTTCCGCGGACAGTCCCGGGTCCGTCACCTCGGCACCGCGATCGTCTGCAGCGCCCGCGCCTCCGGGCTCCGGTTCGTGCGTGCGCGGGCCCTGACCGCCCGGATGGGCGTCGACCACATCGTCGCCCACATGCGCGTCTCCGGGCAGTCCCGGGTCACGATCGGCGGCCGGGAGCGGGACTGCGCCCCCGGCGACATCTGCCTGTTCGACCTGTCGCAGCCGCTCTCCGCCGCCTCCACAGACTACGAGGCCATCACGGTGGTGCTGCCGCGCCCGCTCTTCGGATCCCGGCAGAGCGGCCTCGACGCCCTGCACGGTTCGGTGATCCGGGGCGCGACCCCGTTCGGCCGGATGCTCAGCGACCACCTGCACTCCCTGAGCGCGCACGCGACCGGGTTCTCGGAGCCGGAGGCCGCGGCGGCGGCCGAGGCCACCGCCGCGCTGCTCGGCGCGGCGACCCTGGGCCTGCCGGAGGACGGAGGGGGCACGCAGCCGCCCGAGCGGGCGCCTCTGCTCGTCGCGATCCGGCGCTTCATCGAGGCCGAACTGGCCTCCGCGGACCTGTCCGCCGAGACGATCGGGCGGCGGTTCGGCGTCTCGCGGAGCGCCCTCTACCGGCTGTTCGTCCCCCTCGGGGGGGTCTCCGGCTACGTCCGGCAGCGCCGGCTCGCCCGCGCCTACCGCGACCTCGCCACCGGCGACGGGCGCTTCGCCCGCATCTCCGAGGTGGCGTATCGCTGGCGCTTCGAGAGCCCCGCGCATTTCACCCAGGCCTTCCGCGCGGAGTTCGGCTGCGCCCCCCGGGACGTCCGCGACCGGGCCGCGGCCGAGCCCGACCGGTCCCCGGCCGCGGAGCCGCCGGCCCAGGCCGAGACCTGGGCCGACTTCTACCAGTGGGTCCTCAAGCTGGCGGCCTGAGCGGGTCCGGGGCCGGAACCCGGACCTTGTGCCCCCGGCCTCGGATGGCTCATAAGGGCCGCGATGACCTTCGGGGTTCGGCATAGGCGCCCGGCCGGGGCGCGGGGCTGGTGGGCGCTCGCCGCCCGCGCGCTCGCGCTCGTCCTGGCGCTGGCCGTCGCCGCTCCGGGCGTCGGCTTCGCGGCGGATCTCGCCTTCCACGCGGGCGGCCACCACGACCGGAACCAGGGCCCGGCCCTCGACGCGCCGGCGGCGCCCGCGACCGTCGATCCCGGCCTCTCGGAGCATCTCCATTGCGGCTGCCATCAGGCGGCCCGCCTGGAGGCCACCGAGATCGCGCCCCCGGCCGCTCCGGGCCGGGTGCTGCCGGGCGCCCTCGCCCAGGGCCGCCCCTCCGTCAGTCCCGACCGCCTGCCGCGGCCTCCGCGCGCGTGAGCTGACGCCGCCCGCGGGCGGCGCTCCGCCCGGCTGCCGAACCGGCTCCGGGTTTATCCCCACGCGACACCTGAACGGGACCCTCCGGGGCCGCCGCGCGCGGCACCCCGCCCTCCCGGCCGAGCAGCTTCCCCATGCGCATCATCCTGTCCGTGGCCGCCGCCGCGGCACTCCTGGCCGCCGGCTTCGCCCTCGGCGCTGCCGCCCCCGGCGCCCCGACCCTGCCCGACCGTCTCCGGCAGACCCTCGCGTCCGTCGGGCTCGCCCGAGCCCCGGCCGACGACCACGATCAGCGCTACGCGGCGGCCGCACCGGACCGGCCCAAAGCCGCGCCCGACCTGCACGCGGGCGACGATCACGCCGGCCACGACCACGACCACGCGCACGGCGACGCGCACAACCACGAGCACGGCGACGCGCACGGCGCCGACGAGCCTCACGAGGCGGGCACGATCCGGATGCGGCCCGATCAGGTCGCCGGCCAGGACATCGTCACGCGCAGAGTGGGGGGCGGCACGCTGGCGCGCCACCTCCTCGTCCCCGGCACGATCACGCCCGACACTGACCGGATCGCCCGGGTCCCGGCCCGGGTGGTCGGGACCGTGGCCGAGATGCGCAAGCGCCTCGGCGACGCCGTGCAGGCGAACGAGGTCGTCGCCATCCTCGACAGCCGCGAGGTCGCCGACGCCAAGAGCGAGTACCTCACCGCCCAGGTCCAGGCCGAGCTGCAGACGATCAACTTCGAGCGCCAGCAGAAGCTGCTCGCCTCGCGCAGCGCCTCCGAGGCCGCGTTCGAGACCGCCCGGGCCGCCTATCTGGAGAACCGGCTCCGGGTCGACCTCGCCCGCCAGAAGCTGTCGGCGCTCGGCCTCGACGCCGCCGAGGTGGCGGCCGCCCAGAAGCGCGACGAGGCGACGCCGAACCAGTCGACGCTGCGCCGCTATCCCCTGCGGTCGCCCCTCGCCGGCCGCATCGTCGAGCGCAAGGTCGATGTCGGCACGGCGGTCGGCAAGGAGGGCGATCCGGCCGACCTCTACACGGTGGCGGACCTCTCCACGGTCTGGATCGAGCTGTCGGTGCCGACCGTGGACCTCGCCCAGGTCCGGGAAGGCGCCCGCGTGACGGTCACGCCCGGCCGGACGGGCGAGACGGAGCGCCGGGCGGAGGGCCGCGTGATCTTCGTCAGCCCCTTCCTCAACCCCGACACGCGCTCGGCCCGGGTGGTGGTCGCCCTGCCGAACCCCGACTTCGCGTGGCGGCCCGGCACCTTCGTGACCGCCGAGGTCGAGATCGCGCAGGATTCGGTCCCGGTCCGGATCCCCAAGGCGGCGGTCCAGACCGTCGAGGGCCGGAGTGTCGTCTTCGCGCGCACGGCCGAGGGGTTCGAGAAGCGGCCGGTCACCCTCGGCCGCTCCGACGACGAGGCCTTCGAGGTCACCGCCGGGCTCGAGCCCGGCGCCGAGATCGCGGTCGGCAACGCGTTCCTGCTGAAGGCCGAGCTCGGCAAGGCCGACGCCGGCCACGCCCACTGAGGAGACGGACGATGATCAGCCGCATCCTCGCCGTCTCGGTCCGCCAGCGCTGGCTGGTGCTGCTCCTCGTGCTGCTGGCCTCGGCCTTCGGCGCCGCCGCGCTCACGCGGCTGCCCATCGACGCCGTGCCCGACATCACCAACAACCAGGTCCAGATCAACACCCTGGCCCCGTCCCTGTCGCCGGCCGACGTCGAGCGGCAGGTCACCTACCCGGTCGAGACGGCGCTCGCCGGCATCAAGGGCCTTGAGTACACCCGCTCGCTCTCGCGCAACGGCTTCTCGCAGATCACCGCGGTCTTCGCCGAGTCCCTCGACATCTACTTCGCCCGCCAGCAGGTCGCCGAGCGCATCGCCCAGGTGCGGGAGGAGCTGCCCTCCGGGGTCGAGCCGCGGATGGGCCCGATCTCCACGGGCCTCGGCGAGATCTACATGTGGTCGGTCCAGTACGCGCCGCTGCCTGAGCGCGCGGCCGTGCCGGCGGGCCGGCCGGGCTGGCAGCCGGACGGGAGCTACCGGACCCCGGAGGGCCAGGCGCTCAGGACGGAACTGGAGCAGGTCGCCTACCTGCGCACGGTGCAGGACTGGATCGTGCGGCCGCAGATCAAGTCCGTCCCGGGCGTCGCCGGCGTCGACGGGATCGGCGGCTTCGAGAAGCAGTACCACGTCCAGCCGGACCCCACGAAGCTGACCGCCCTCGACCTGTCCTTCGCGGACGTCGCCCGGGCGCTCCAGGCCAACAACGCCAACCAGGGCGCCCGCTACCTGGAGGATAACGGCGAGAGCTACGTCGTGCGCGCCGCCGGCCGCCTGGAGAGCCCGGAGGCGATCGCCGACGTCGTCGTGGCGAGCCGCGGCGGCGTGCCGGTGCGGATCCGCGACGTCGCCACGGTGCGGATCGGGCGCGACCTGCGCACCGGCTCGGCGAGCGAGAACGGGCAGGAGACCGTCATCGGCACCGCCCTGATGCGGATCGGCGAGAACAGCCGCACGGTGGCGGCCGCCGTCGACGCCCGCATGGACCAGATCCGGCGGGCCCTGCCCCCCGGCATCGTCGTCCAGACCGTCCTCGACCGGACGCAGCTCGTCGAGGCCACGATCCGCACGGTGGGCAGGAACCTCGCCGAGGGCGCGGCCCTCGTGATCGTCGTCCTGTTCCTGCTGCTCGGCAACATCCGGGCGGCGCTGATCGCCGCGCTGGTCATTCCGGCCGCCATGCTGATGACCGTGACCGGCATGGTCGAGGGGAGGATCTCGGCGAACCTGATGAGCCTCGGGGCGCTGGATTTCGGGCTCATCGTCGACGGGGCGGTGATCATCACCGAGAACGCGCTGCGCCACCTCGCCGAGCGGCAACACGCCCTCGGGCGGCCGCTCGTGCTGGAGGAGCGCCTGGAGACGGTGCGGGACTCGGCCGAGGAGATGATCGCGCCGTCCCTCTACGGGCAGGCGATCATCATGCTGGTCTACGTCCCGCTCCTGACCTTCACGGGGGTCGAGGGCAAGATGTTCCAGCCGATGGCGCTGACCGTCATCCTCGCCCTGGCGGCGGCCTTCGTGCTGTCGCTGACCTTCGTGCCGGCCCTGATCGCCATCGCGCTGACCGGCCGGGTCACCGAGGCCGAGAACCCCCTCGTCCGAGGCCTGAAGGCACTCTACCGGCCCGTCCTCGCGGCGGCGATCCGGGCGCCCGCCCCGTTCGTCGGGGCGGCGCTGCTCCTCCTCGCGGGCGCAGGGCTGCTCGCCACCCGGCTCGGGACCGAGTTCATCCCGCAGCTCGACGAGAAGAGCATCGCCCTCAACGCCACACGGATCCCGTCCACCTCCCTCACCCAGTCGCAGGCGATGCAGCTCAAGGTGGAGCGGGCGATCGCCAAGTTCCCGCAGGTCGCCTACGTGTTCTCGAAGACCGGTACCGCCGAGGTCGCCACCGACCCGATGCCGCCGAATTCCTCCGACACCTTCGTGATGCTCAAGCCGCAGGCGGACTGGCCCGACCCGGGCCTGTCGAAGGCCGAGCTGCAGGAGCGGATCGAGGCGTCCTTGAGCGAGCTCGCCGGCAACGTCTACGAGTTCTCCCAGCCGATCCAGCTGCGCTTCAACGAGCTGCTCGCCGGGACACGGGGCGACCTCGCCGTGAAGGTGTTCGGCGACGCCTTCGAGCCGACGCTGGAGACCGCCAACCGGATCGCCGCGATCCTGCGCAGGATCCCGGGCGCCGACGACGTGAAGGTCGAGCAGATCACCGGCCTGCCGGTCTTCGAGATCAGGATCGACCGGACCGAGGCGGCGCGGCTGGGTCTCAGCACCGGGGCGATCCAGGACGTGATCGGCGCCGCCATGGGCGGTCGGGACGCCGGGGTCGTGTTCGAGGGCGACCGGCGCGTGCCGATCGTCGTGCGCCTGACCGATCAGGTCCGCGAGGACCGGGAGGCCCTGGAGAACCTGCCGGTCCCCCTGCCCCCGGGCGCGAACGGCAAGGCCGCCTCCGTGCTCCTGCGGCAGGTGGCGCAGTTCTCGGTGAGCGAGGGGCCGAACCAGATCAGCCGCGAGAACGGTCGGCGCCGGGTCGTGGTCACCGCCAATGTCCGCGGGCGCGACATCGGCTCGCTGGTGGCGGAGGCGCAGGCGAAGGTCGCCGCGCAGGTGACCCTGCCGGCGGGCTCGTACGTCACCTGGGGCGGCCAGTTCGAGAACCTCGCCTCGGCTCAGGCGCGGCTCACCGTGGTGGTGCCGGTGTGCTTCTTCCTGATCTTCCTGCTGCTCACCTCGGCGCTCGGCAGCGCGCGGGACGCGCTCCTGGTGTTCAGCGCGGTGCCGCTGGCGCTCACCGGCGGCATCGCGGCCCTGTGGCTGCGGGAGATGCCGCTGTCGGTGCCGGCCGCGGTCGGGTTCATCGCGCTCTCGGGGGTGGCGGTGCTCAACGGCCTCGTGATGCTGACCTTCATCAAGCAGCTCGTCGCCGCGGGCCGGCCGCTGCGGGCGGCGATCCGCGAGGGCGCCCTCACCCGGCTGCGGCCGGTGGCGATGACCGCGCTGGTCGCCTCCCTGGGTTTCGTGCCGATGGCGCTCGCCACCGGCACCGGGGCCGAGGTGCAGCGGCCGCTGGCCACCGTGGTGATCGGCGGCCTGATCAGCGCGACCCTGCTGACCCTGGTGGTGCTGCCGGCGCTCTACGCGCGGTTCGGGCGCGCCGGTCCGGCCGACCGCGCCGCGCCCACTGCGGAGCCGGTGGCGGATCGCGCCGCCTGACGGCGCCCGCGCCGCGGCCGCGCCCGTCGCCGGGCGGGACGGTCGTCAGGCGGGGAGGATGTGCAGCATCCCGCCGACCATGCCGAGAGCGCCGATGCCGATCAGCCCCACGGCGATGTAGAGCCGCATCCGGCTCTCGTCGGCGGCCGACGGCGGCCGGGGGTCTTCGGGCAGGTCGAACCAATCCATCGGGTGAGCGCAGCCGGTCGGGTGGGCGGGAGGCGCCGCCCTAGGCCGGCCGGATGACGACGGGATGACAACGGGATGACAACGGGATGACGGCGGTATACCGGCCGCGCAGGCCGCTACGGCTTCACCAGCAGCACGTTCACCGCCTTGGCGAGCACGTGGACGGTGTCGCCTTCCTCGAGGCCCAGCTCCTCCAGCGAGTCGACCGTCATGACCGAGGCCATGCGGTAGGCGGTGCCGACCAGTTCCACCTCGACCTGGGCCATCACGTCCCCGCGCTTGATCGCCGTCACCGTGGCGGGGATGTCGTTGCGCGCGCCGTGTTTCATGGGAGCTTCCGGGTTGCGCGGCCCGTCCGGCCGCCGTCCAGGCCTATCGCGGCCGGGGCCTCGGCATCAATCACGACGCCGGGTCCCCGGCCTGGAGACCGCCGGGCAGCGGCCCCGGGCAGGGCAAGATCAGCGACGGCCGGAGGCTCCGGCCGAGCCGCCATCGCTGCCGCCGGGCTGGAATCCGGCCGCGTTCGGCGGCCCCTTCATCCGGCCGTCCTGCTTCGGCATCTCCGAGCCCGGAGATCCGGTCGTCGTGCCCGTCGTCTCGCCTTTGCCCGTCGCGCCCTGGCCCGCCGCGCCCTGGCCCGTGTAGCCGGCCGCGTTGGGCGAACCCTGCATGCGGGTCCCGGTATTCTCCGCGGCCGTGGCGGCCGCGCCTGTCGCCAGGAGGCCGGCGACGGTCAGGCTGATCAGCGTCTTCATGTGCGAATCCTCAAGCGCTTCCCCAGGCCGCCTCTCCGGACGTACCGGGGCAACGCGGCCGGACGGATCCCGTTCACGCCGCCGCGACCGGACCGGCGCGGGCGCCGGGGTTGCGGGACAATACTTGCTGCGATGCGATATTTCTGCATCGAAGACGGCGCGAGCCCGTTCCGCGAGGCAATGTATTGATTTATGTACGGAGTTGAACCGCCGCGCACAATTGCAATCCGCGGCAGAATCTGTTTGAATATTCGGACGCGTTGCATTCCATCGTGGTGACTGAATTCGCTTGCGGCCTATCGGGCTCCGCGAGGAGGTCGAACATGTACGCTTTGGCCAAGACCAGAGAGAGAACCGACTGGGAGCTGGTCGTCGTCTTCGGCAGCTGGATCGTCTTCGAGATCGCGATCCTGATGCTGTGCTTGGTGTCGATGTAGGCTTTCTTCGGGACTATGCCCGATCCGCCGCGCCCCGGGCGGTGCCGGATCCCCGGCCGGGTGGCCGATGCTTGGAGATGTGCGGAGACGCTTGAGAAACCCGCGCGTGCCGGGGCATGCTCTGCCGATCGCAGGAGTCGCCGACAGGGTCGGCGCGACGGCAGGGGACGGGTGCATGGCGAAGGCGGTGCGGGCGGGCGGTGATCGCGAGGCGCGTCAGAGACCCCCGGCCGAGGACGTCCACGCCGCGGAACTCGCGCGCCTGCGCGCCGAGGATCCGGCGCCGCGGCCGCCGGGCTGGCAGCTCTCGCTCCAGGCCGTCCGGCGCTTCATCTGCGGCGACGGCGCGACGCCCGCCAAGGTGGTCTGCGCCCCGGCGCTCGTGGAGCGGGCCATGGTCACCCTGGCGACCTCCCGCGCCCTGCTGCTGATCGGCGAGCCCGGGACCGCCAAGAGCCTGCTCTCGGAACTCCTCGCCGCCGCGATCAGCGGGCGCTCGACCCTGACGATCCAGGGCGGCGCGTCGCTGACCGAGGACCAGATCCGCTACGGCTGGAACTACGCGCTGCTCGTCGCCGAGGGGCCGAGCCCGCGCGCCCTGGTGCCGGGCGCCCTCCATACCGGCCTCAGCGAGGGGCGGATCGTCCGCTTCGAGGAGCTGACCCGCTGCCCGCTGGAGGTGCAGGACAGCCTGCTCTCGGTCCTGTCCGACCGGGTGCTCGCGGTGCCCGAACTCACCGGCGCGGACGGGATGGTCTACGCCCGGGAGGGGTTCAACCTGATCGCCACGGCCAATACCCGCGACCGGGGCGTCAACGAGATGTCGGCGGCCCTCAAGCGCCGGTTCGGCTTCGAGACCGTCTTCCCGATCGCCGATCTCGACGCCGAGTTCGCCCTGGTGCAGCGCGAGGCCACCGCCCTGCTGGCCCGCTCCGGCGTGCCCCGCGCCCCGGATCCGGAGGTGCTCGAACTCCTCGTGACCTGCTTCCGGGAGCTGCGCGAGGCCGTGGACACCGAGGGCACCGGCATGGAGCGGCTCTCGTCCGTGATGAGCACCGCGGAGGCGGTCAGCGTCGCCCACGCCATCGGCGTGAAGGGCCATTTCCTGCGCGGCGATGCCGGCCGGCCGGAGGACATCGTCGCCTGCCTCGCCGGCACCGCCGCCAAGGACGACGCCGAGGACCTCGCCCGCCTGCGCCGCTACCTCGACCAGCGCGTCAGCCGCCGCTCCGGCGCGGCGTGGCGGGAGTTCTACGCGGCGCGGCACCTCCTCACCCCGCAATGAACCCCGCAACGAGCGGTCCCGCGCCGGATCCCGGCCGCCTGACCGTCATCGGCGTGCGCCACCATTCCCCGGCCTGCGCCGGGCTCGTCCGGCGCACGATCGCGGCGCTGCGGCCGGCCTGCGTGCTGATCGAGGGGCCGGTCGACTTCAACCCGCACCTGCCCGACCTCGCCCTCGGCCACGACCTGCCGGTGGCGATCTTCTCGTTCCGGGCCGACGCGGCGGGCAGCGCCGCCTCCTACACGCCGTTCTGCGCCTTCTCGCCGGAATGGCAGGCCCTGGAGGCGGGCCGGGCGGTGGGTGCCGAGACGCTGTTCTGCGACCTGCCGGCCTGGGACCCGGCCTTCGGACGCCGCGCCAACCGCTACGCCGACCCGCACGGGGCGCGCGCCGAGGCGGCCGAGCGGGCGCTGGCCGCCGCCCTCGGCGTCGCCGACCAGGACGCCCTCTGGGACGTCCTCGCCGAGGCGGCGCCCGAGGCGGAACTGCCGGCCCGGCTCGACCGCTACTTCGCCCTGCTGCGCCCGCCCGGCACGGACGATCCCGCCGAGGAGGCCCGCGAGCGCTTCATGGGCGCCTACGCGGCCCACGCCCTGCGGGCGGCCGGCGACCGGCCGGTCGTCCTCGTCTGCGGCGGCTGGCACGCGGACGCCGTCCGGCGCCACGCCGCGCGCGCGGACGGGACCCGGCCCGAGCCGGCGCCGCCGGAGCCGGACCTGCGCACCGGCAGCTACGTGGTGCCCTACGCCTATCCCCGGCTCGACCGGTTCTCGGGCTACGCGGCCGGCATGCCTGCGCCGGGCTACTACGAGCGCGTGGCCGAGTCGGGCCTCGCCCCCGCGGCCGACTGGGCGATGACGGCGATCACCGCGGCCCTGCGCGAGGCCGGGCAGGTCGTCTCCACCGCCGACCGCGTCGCCTGGCGGGTCCACGCCGAGGCCCTCGCCCGGCTGCGCGCCCATCCCGCGATCCTGCGCGCCGACCTGATCGACGCGGCCCTCGCGGCCCTGGTGAAGGACGCCCTCGACCGCCCGCCCGCCTGGGCTGCCGGCCGCGCCGCGCCCGGCCACCCGGCGCTCGCCGCGATGCTGCGGGCGCTCACCGGCCCGCGCGAGGGACGCCTCGCCCCCGGCACCCGGCAGCCGCCCCTCGTGGCCGACGTCGCCGAGCGCCTGCGCGCCGCCGACCTGGAGCCGGGGCCGGCCCGCCGCAGCGTCGACCTCGACTGGGCCGAGCCCGGCGACCGGGCGCGGGCGCACCTGCTCCACCGGCTGGTCCTGCTCGGGTTGCCGGGGATCGCCCGCGAGGGCCCGGACCGCGCCGGGCCCGGCCTGCCGCGGGAGCGCTTCACACTCGTGCGCCACCCGCACTGGCTCGGCGCCCTGATCGAGGCCTCGCTCTGGGGCGGGACCCTGGAGATGGCTGCCTCCGCCCGGATCACCGCCCGGGTCGAAGCGGCGCCCGATTCCCTCGAAATCCTCGCCGGGGCCCTGTCCGACGCGCTGTTCGCCGGCCTCACCCTGGAGGGCGAACTGCTCGCCCGCCTGAGCGCGGGCATCGCGGCGGCGCACGACGCTGCCGCCCTGGGCGCCGCCGGGGCCGGGATCGTGCGGCTGTACCGGTTCGGCGACGCCTTCGCGCCGGCGCGGCCGGCCCTGGCCCGCCTCTGCGCCGTCCTGGCGGCCCGGGCGCTCTTCGTCGTCGAGGCCGTCCAGGACCCCCGCGCGGGGCTCGGCGCGATCCCGCTGGTCCTCGCCTGCCGCGACCTGTTCCGCGAGGTCGGCGCGGAGATCCCGGGCCTCGACGACCTGCGCCCCCCGTTCTCCGCCATGCTCGGCCGCCGCCTCGCCGATCCGGCGACGCCGCCGGCCCTCGCGGGGGCGGCGCTCGGCTTCCGGGTCGCCTGCGGCGCGGCCGGATCGGACCCGGAGGCCGCCCTGGCCTGGCTGCGCCGCTTCGGCCTGCCCGCGACGCTCGGCGACTTCCTCGCCGGCCTGTTCGCCCTCGCCCGCGAGGAGATCGCCGCCGACGCGACCCTCGCCTCCGTCGAGGGTCTGGTGGCCGCCTGGGGCGACGACGACTTCCTGCGCGCGCTGCCGTCCCTGCGGATGGCCTTCGCGTGGTTCCCGCCCCGGGAGCGCGAGCGCATCGCCGTCGCGATCCTGCGCCGGAGCGGCCTCGGCGAGGCCCGGGCCGAGGTCGAGGCCCTGGCCTGGATGCGCCAGCGCGCCCGCCCGGCCGATCAGGCCGAGGCCCTGGCCCGCGAGGCGCGGGTCGCCGCGCGGCTCGCCCGCCACGGGTTGACCTGAGCCGCGACAAGGAAAATTTTACCGCCGCGCCACGGGGAGAGGACTGCATGCAGCGTTACGAGCTGACGGCGGGAACATCGGCGAAGTTCTGGGAGGCCGGAGCCGAGGACAGCGTTCTCATCGTGAGATTCGGCCGGATCGGCACGCAGGGGCAGTCCAAGACGAAGAGCTTTCCGAGCGCGCAGGCGGCCCAGGTCGAACTCGACCGGCTGGTACGGGAGAAGACCGGCAAGGGCTATCGCCCGGCGGGTGAGGCCGCGCGGGCCGGACCGGATCCGGCCTCCGGAGCGGGCGCCGCGGCGACGGGCAACGCCGCCGCATCCCCGGCGGCCGAAGCTCAGGTCGCCGAGGCCCGGTTCGCTGAGACCGGGACCGCCGGGACGTCGCCCGCCCCCGCCGCCGGCGCGGAGGCGCGCCGCGTCCCGATCTTCACCGGTACGCCCCTGCCCACCCGCAGCCGGCCCGGCGCGCCCCTCGACGCCGCCGCCGACTGGGCCGCCTTCGCGGCGCGGATCCGCCCGCTGCTGGAGGCCGCCCCGGACGAGGCGCGCGCGCCGGCCGAGGCCCTCGCCGCCCGGCTCGACAGCGCGCCGCCGGCCCTCGACCCGGACGAGGTCCGCGCCTGGCTGGAGCGGCTCGAGGCGGCCTGCCCGGCGCTGAGCCAGCGCCCCTGGGGCGCCAAGCCCGGACCGCAGGGGCCGGCGGCCCGGGCGGCGTTCACGCATCTCGCCCGCTGGCTCGTGGCCCGCTCCGGCACCGGGGGGACGCTCGTGGCCCTGCTCGACCGGCTGCGGCCCCGTCCCTCCGGCCGCTACGGCTCGCTCCCGGTCTCGGCCTGGGACATCCCCACCACCTTGGGTCTCCGGGCGGCCCTGGTCGCCGCCCCCGAGGCGGCGTACGCGGAGGCCCTGGACGCGGCCCTCCGGCTCGCCGCTTCGGACCCGGAGCCCACCCTCGCCCGCTGGCTCGCGGTGATCTTCGCGGACGACCGGCCCGGCGCCGACCACGCCCTCTCCGCCCGCGCGGTGCTGGCGCGCTGCGACCCGCCTGATCCCAAGGCCTACGGCAATTCCCACGTCGCCCTGCCGCTGATCGTCGACCTGCCGCCCGCGCAGGCCGCGCCCTGGTACGCCGCGCCGTATCACCGGGCGACGCTGGCGACCTGCGATGTCGGGGCCGAGGAGGCCGCCGCGGCGGTGATCGCCGTCGCCGACGCGGCCGGCGAGCCGGCCACCCCCGGCCTCGTCTGGCTCCTGGAGGGGGCGGTCGGCCCCGAGCGCACGATCGTCGCCCGGGCCCTGCTGGAGACCCGCGCCGCCGACGCCCTCGACGCGCTCCTACCCTTCGTGGGCACCAAGCTGGTCCGCGACGCCCTCGACGCCGCCGACGCGGCCTTCCCCGACTGGATGCTGCGGGCCTATCTGCGCGCGCTCCAGGGCAAGGGGGAGCCCGCCTACGGCCCCCGGGCCGTGACCCTCGCCGCGCGCCACGGGCACGAGACCGCCCGCGCCTGGGCGGCGGCCGAGGGCGGCCGGGGCGCGGGGCGCCTGGACCGGCTGCTCGCCGCCGGGAGCGCGCCGCAGGCGGCGCCGGAGGCCCTGCCGCCCGTGCTCCGAGACCCGCCCTGGCGGCGGCGCGGGACCGCGCGCGCCCGGTCGGAACGGGCGGTGGCGCCGATCCCGACGCCCTTCGCGCACGGCTTCGACCCCGACGAGGCCCTCGACCGCAGCACCTTCTACTTCGAGGCCGGGACGCTGGTGGAGTCCATGACGGACCTCGCGGTGCGGATCCGCGCCACCGAGGCGGAGGCCCTCTACGACATGCCGATCCCGCCGCCGGCCGAGCCCGTGCCCGCCGCCGACGCGGATCCGGCCACCGCCCTGGCCTGGCTCGACCGCCGGCTCGACCTGGACCGCGACGCGTTCACCGGCTTCTTCTACTTCAACTACGGGCCCTGGTTCCGGATGGTCGGGTGGCAGCCCGAGCCCCTGGCGCTGATGCTGTGGGAGAAGACCGGGCCGCAGCGCGCCCACTACGTCGCGTGGCGGCGCACCATCGCGGTGATGCTGTCGCGCTTCGGCGCGCGGGCCGTGCCCGGCCTCGTCCGCCTCGTCACGGCGGATCCGGCGCAGCTCCTGCCGGAGGTCGAGCCGGTGGACGCCGCCGACCTCGCCCCGGTCGCCGCCCGGGCCTTCCACCGCACCCGCAAGCTCCGGCCGGCCGCGGCCGCGTGGCTGCGCGCCCATCCCCGCACCGCCGCGCTGCGGCTCCTTCCCGAGACCCTCGGGGCCGCCGGCCCTGACCGCGACGCGGCCGACGCGGCCCTGCGCTTCCTCGCCGCCGAACCCGCGGGGCGCGCCGCCCTCGACGCCGCCGTCGCGGCCTACGCGGAGCGGGATCCCGGCGTGCCCGAAGCGGTGGCCGCCGGCGTCGACAGCGACCCGCTGGAGCAGGTGCCGTCCAAGCCGCCGAAGCTCCCCGACTGGGTGGTCCCCGCCGCCCTGCCCCGCCCGGTCCTGCGGAGCGGCGGCGCCCTGCCCGACGCCGCCGTCACCGCCCTGTGCGAGATGCTCGCCTTCTCCGACCCGCTCGCGCCCTACGCGGGCGTCGCGCAGGTCCGCGCCGCCTGCACGCCGGAGAGCCTCGACGCCTTCGCGGTCGCGCTGTTCCAGTCCTGGATCACCGCCGGCGCCAAGGCGACGGGAGAGTGGGCGATGCAGGCGCTCGCCCTGATCGGGGGCGACCACGCCGCCCGCGACCTCACCCGGCAGATCCGCGCCTGGGGGCAGGCCGGCCTCAAGCCGCGCGGCAAGGCCGGCATCGCCGTGCTCGCCGGGATCGGCACCGACGTGGCGCTGATGAACCTCAGCGCCATCGCCGAGAAGAGCCCGCTGCTGCAGCTGCGCGAGGCCGCCCGCGCCGCCATCGTCGACGCCGCCGAGGCCCGCGGCCTCGACGAGGTCGACCTCGCCGACCGGCTCTCCCCCGATCTCGGCCTCGACGCGCGCGGCGGGCTGGACCTGTCCTTCGGGGAGCGCCGGTTCCGGGTCGGCTTCGACGAGACTCTGAAGCCCGTCCTGCGCGACGCCGAGGGCCGGCGGCTCGCCGCCCTGCCCCGCCCGACCAAGGCGGACGATCCCGAATCCGCCAAGGCGGCGTCCCGGCACTGGGCGGCCGTGCGCAAGGACGCCGAGGCGGCGGCCGGCCTGCAGATCACCCGGCTCGAGGCCATGCTGGCGTCCCAGCGCCGCGTCGCCCCGGGGGTGTTCTGGCCGTTCTTCGCCGCCCACCCGCTGATCCGCCACCTCGCCGGGCGGCTCGTCTGGGGCCTCTACCCGGACGCCGCGCCCGCGACGCCGCCGGCGCACGTCTTCCGCCTCGCGGAGGATCTCTCGCCGACCGACGCCGCGGACGACGCCCTCGCCCTCGACGTCGCGGCGGCCGAGGGCGTGGTCGGCCTCGTCCACCCCCTCCACCTCGACCCGGAGGAACGGACCGCCTGGAGCGGCCTGTTCGCCGATTACGAGATCGCCCAGCCGTTCCCGCAGATCGCCCGCGAGACCTTCGCGTTCACCGAGGCCGAGCGGGGCGCCGCCGAGACCCACCGCTTCGACGGGGTCCGGGTGGGCGGCCGCCGCCTGCGGGGGCTGCGGCCCCAGGGCTGGTCGACCGACACGGGGAGCGAGCACGTCCATGCGGTGCAGCGTCCGGTCGCGCTGCCCGACGGCACCCGCCTCGTCGCGGTCCTCCGATTCGAGGACGGGTTCTGGCACCGGCCCGGCCCGGAGGGCGACGGGATCCAGACGCTGCGGACCCTGACCCTGTCGGAGACCGGCTGGCGCGCCGCGGCGGCCCACCGGTTCGGCGACCTCGACCCGGTGACCGCGAGCGAGGTCCTGCGGACGCCGAGCCTGCTCGCCGCCGCCGGCGACGCGTGAGAGGGAGACAGGCCATGGAACGCTACGAGCTGGTCGAGGGCAGCGCGGCCAAATTCTGGGAGGTCGGCGTCTCCGGCCCGACGCTCACCGTCCGCTTCGGGCGCCTCGGCACCCAGGGCCAGAGCAAGGACAAGACCTGCGCCGACGCGGCCGCGGCCGTGAAGGAGAAGGACAAGCTCGTCCGCGAGAAGACCGCCAAGGGCTACGTCCGCGCCGACGGCGCGGCTCTCGCCCCGGCGCCCGCCCCGGCACCGACCGCCGCCGCCCGGAAGCCCGCCCCGGTGCAGGCGTCCGGGCCGGCCGGCGAGACGGTTGTCGAGGGAGCCGCGGAGCCGGCCGCCGCCCCGCCGCCGGCCGAGGCCCCGCCGGAGCCCGTCCCGCCCCCCGCCCCGGCCGCGGTCTTCGCGGCGGTGCCGCTGCCGACCCGCCTGCGCCCCGGTCCGCGCCCGGACGCGGCGGAAGCCTGGCAGGCGATCGCGGCGCCGCTGGCGGCCGCGCTCGGCGATGCCGAGGCCGCGCGCCTCGCCGGAGCGCCGCCGGACCGGGACGGCCTCGCCGCCTGGCTGGACGCGATCGTCGACGCCGCGGAGGTGCGCCGACAGGGGAATCCGTCCCGGGCCGCCACCGGCGACGCCGTCCTTCGAGGGGCGCTGGAGGCGGTCCTGCGCTACGCCGTGGCCGAGGGCGGGACGGAGACCGTCGCCCGGCTGGCCGACCGCCGCCGCCCGACCCCGAAGACGCCGCGCGCCTACCAGCGCCTGTCCTGGGCCGAGCCGCTCCACCTCGCCCTGCGGGCCGCCCTCGTGCACGCCCCGGAGGCCGATTACGACGCCGCGGTCGCGCTCCTGAATGCCCGGATCGCCGAGGACCACGACTGGCCGGCGGCCTGTGCCTTCGCGTTCATCCTGGCCGACGACCGGGCCGCCCCGCACCCGCTCCAGCCCCTCGCCGTGCTCGAGGCCGCCGCCTCCGCCGGGATCGACGTCACGGCCGACACGGCCTACCTGCCGCTCCTGGCCGACGCGCCGCCGGAGGCGGTCGCGGGCTGGCGCGCCAAGCGCAGCTACCACCTCTACTTCGTCTACTGCGCCCTCGACGCGGCCGAGGCGGCCGCGACCCTGCTGGCGGTGGCCCGCGCCGCCGGGCAGCCGGCCCTGCCGGCCCTCGACTGGCTGCTGCACTACGCCCTTGACGAGCAGCGTCGCACGGTCGCCCTGGCGATCCTGTCGACGGGCGAGGCCGGGGCGCTCCCGGCCCTGCTGCCCCACCTCCACGAGAAGCCCGTCGCGGCCGCCCTCGACGCGGCGCTGGAGGCCGATCCCGCCGCGATCCTGCCCCGCTGCCTCGCGGCCCTCGCGGGCGGCCGGTCCGAGCCCGCCCTGCGCGCCCGGGTGAACCGGGCGCTCGACGCCCACGGGCTCGACACGGTCCGCGGCTGGCTCGCGGCGTCGGGCGGGCGCGGGGCCGGCATCCTCGACGCCCTGGCGGAAGCCCGCGCGGTGCCCCTCGCGGAGCCCGCCGCCTGGCCGCGGGTGCTGCGCGACCCGCCCTGGCGGGCCAAGGCCCGGACCCGGGACGACCTCGTCCTCGCCCTCGCGCCGCTGCCGACGCCGTTCGCGCACGCGGTGCCCGAGGTCGCGCCGAGCTACTGGCGCGCGCGGAACGCCGTCACCCTCGACGGCCCGGAGGCGCTGCGGGCCTTCGTGGCGGCCGCCGAGCTTTCCCATCCGACGCAGGGCTGGAGCCGGATCCCGCCCCCGCTCTCCGAGCCGCCGCGCGACGATCCGCCGGCCCTGATCGCCTGGGTCGCCGGCCGCGTCGCCCAGATCGACGAGGCCTGCCATTACTGGGCGAACTCGCCCTATCGCCAGCTGGTCGGCAGCCTGGAGCGGCAGCCCGAGCCCCTGGCGCTCGCCCTCTGGGCCCAGTCGCGCGTCGTCGCGGGATGCTTCCACGTCTCGCAGTGGCCGGAGATCGTGTGGGCGATGCTGTCGCGGTTCGGCGAGCGGGCGATGCCGGGCCTCGTCGGGCTGGTCGAGGCCGATCCGGTCGGGCTCCTGCCGGCGGTCCTGGCGGTGGACGATGCCCGCCTCGCCGGGCCCGCCGCCCGCGCCCTCACGAAGCTCAAGAAGGCCCGCGAGCCGGCCCTGGCCTGGCTGCGCCGCCATCCCGAGACCGCCCTCACCCGCCTCTTGCCCGACGCCGTGGGCCGGCCCGGGGCGCTGCGCGACGCCGGCGAGCACGCCCTGCGCGTGCTGGCGCAGGACCGGGCGGACGGCCGCGCCATCATCGCTTCCGTGGTCGCGCGCTACGCGGATCAGGCACCGGACGTGACCGAGGCGGTCGCGCAGGTGCTCGACCGCGATCCCCTCGCCCGCGTCCCCGCCAAGGTCGGCAAGCCGCCCGCCTGGGTCGTGCCGTCCATGCTGACCCGGCCGCGTCTGCGGGACGGGACCGCCCTGCCGGACGCGGCGATCCTGACCCTGTGCGAGATGCTGTCCTTCACCAACCCGGACGCCGTCTATGCCGGCGTGCCGATGGTCCGCAAGGCCTGCACCGAGGCGAGCCTCGCGGCCTTCGCGTGGGACCTGTTCTCCGCCTGGATCGCCGCCGGGACGCCCTCCAAGGACGGCTGGGCCCTGCGCGCGCTGGGCTGGTTCGGCACTGACGCCACCGCCCGCGACCTGACCCGCCTGATCCGCCGCTGGCCCGGCGAGGCCGCCCACGCCCGCGCGGTCACCGGACTCGACGTGCTGGTCGATATCGGCACCGACGTCGCGCTGATGAACCTCAACGGCATCGCCGAGAAGCTGAAGTTCAAGGGGCTCCAAGAGAAGGCCCGCCAGAAGATCGCCCAGCTCGCCGAGGCCCGCGGCCTCACCCCCGAGGAACTGGCAGACCGGCTCGCCCCCGACCTCGACCTCGACGAGCGCGGCGGCCTCGACCTCGATTTCGGCCCCCGCGGGTTCCGGGTCGGGTTCGACGAGACCCTCAAGCCCTGGGTCCGGGACGCCGCCGGCCAGAGGCTCAAGGACCTGCCCAAGCCCGCCAAGGCCGACGAGGCCGGCAAGGCCGCGGCGGCGGTGGCCCGCTGGGGCGCCCTGAAGAAGGACGCGCGGGCCGTGGCGAGCCTGCAGGTGGCCCGCCTGGAGGCGATGCTCGCCGGCGCCCGCCGGGTCCAGCCGACGGTGTTCGGCCCCTGCTTCGCCGCGCACCCGCTCGTGCGCCACCTCGCCCAGCGCCTCGTCTGGGCCACCTTCGCGGATGCCGACCCGCGGACCGGTCCGGGCCTGACCTTCCGGGTGGCCGAGGACCTGACCTTCACGGATGCCGACGACGCGCCGCTCGACCTCGACCTGACCGGGGCGGCCCCGGGCCTGATCGGCCTCGTCCATCCCCTGCAGCTCGACGCCGGGGCGCTGGCGGCCTGGGGGGCGCTGTTCGGCGACTACGAGATCGTCCAGCCCTTCCCGCAGCTCGCCCGCGAGACCTACGCCTTCACGGAGGCCGAGGCCGCCGCATCGACCACGAGCCGCTTCGCCGGGACCGTCGTGGAGGCCAACCGCCTGCGCGGCATGGCCGCCCGGGGCTGGCCCCTCGGGGCGCCCCAGGATGCCGGGGTGGTGTGGTGGATCGAGCGCGCCGTGACCTTCCCGGGCGGCGCGGCCGGCCAGGCGTCGCTGACCTTCTCGGAGGGCCTGTTCACCGGCGCGGTGGAGTTCGAGGACCGGGAGCAGACCCTCGGCGACCTGACCCTCGGCTCGCCCTGGAGCAGCCGGTCGGATCCGGGCCAGCGCGCCTTCGGCGAGCTCGCGCCGGTGACGGCGAGCGAGCTCCTGCGCGGGCCGAGCCTCCTCGCCGGGACGCGGCTGCGGTGAGCCTCGACCCGGTCACGCGCTGGCGACTCATCCTGGGCGAGGCGGCGGATTCCGCCTGCGCGGGGGCCGGTTGCGCCCTCTCGGGCGATGCGGCCGGCATGGATCAGGCGCTCGACTGGCTCTACGGCCGCGACGCCGAGGGCGCGTCGCGGGGGGAGCGCCGCCAGGGCGGGCGCGAGGGGTCGACCCTGACGGTGCCGGGCTGGATCAACGCGGTCCACACGCTCTTCCCCCGCGAGACGATCGAGCGGCTGGAGCGCGACGCGATCGAGCTCTACGCCATCGACGACGTGGTCACGAACCCCGAGGTGCTGTCCCGGGTCGAGCCGAACGAGACGCTGCTGAAGGCGGTCCTGCGCTCTAAGCACCTGATGGCGCCCGACGTGCTGGTGATGGCCCGCAAGCTCGTGCAGGAGGTGGTGCGGCAGCTGATGGAGCGGCTGGCGCGGGACCTCGCGGTGGCGTTCTCGGGGGTGCTCGACCGGCGGCGCCACACCCGCCTGCCCGGCGCCCGCGACCTCGACCTGAACCGGACGATCCGCGACAACCTGCGCCACTACGATCCCGAGAGCCGGCGGATCACCGTCGAGCGGCTGCACTTCTTCGCCCGGAACCGGCGCCAGATGCGGCCCTGGCAGGTGATCCTGCTCGTCGACCAGAGCGGGTCGATGCTCGATTCGGTGATCCACGCCTCGGTGATGGCCGCCTGCCTGTGGAAGCTCCCCGGCATCCGCACCCATCTCGTCGCCTTCGACACGGCGGTGGTGGACCTGACCCGCGACTGCGACGACGCCTGCGAGCTGCTCATGAAGGTCCAGCTCGGCGGCGGCACCGATATCGGGGGCGCCGTGCGCTACGCGGCCGGGCTGATCACCGCGCCGGAGCGGGCGATCGTGGTCCTGGTCTCCGACTTCTACGAGGGCGCGAGCGAGGCCGCGCTGGTCGAGCAGGTGCGGGCGCTCTCCGGCCAGCGGACCCGCGTGCTCGGCCTCGCGGCCCTCGATTCGGAGGCGCGGCCCGCCTACGACCGGGCGATGGCCCAGCGGCTCGTGGCGGCCGGCGCCGAGATCGGCGCGATGACGCCCGGCGAGCTCGCCGGCTGGCTCGCCGCCGCGATCCGGGCCTGAGCGGCGCCGCCGATGGCCCGCCCCGACCTCCGCGCGCTCACGGATGACGGCCTGATCCAGCTCGCCAATGCCGGGCTGGTGAAGCGGGCGCTGCGCGAGGTGGCCGCCGGCCAGGGGCCGGACCTCGCGGAGGCCGGGGACGGCACCGTCGAGGCGCGCTTCGCCGACGGCACGGTCACGCGGCTCGGCCCCGGCCGGCCTCCCGGCGAGGCCAGCTGCACCTGCCCGGCGAGCGGGATGTGCCGGCACCGGGTCGCCCTCGTCGTCGCCTACCGGGCCGCCCCGGTCGCGGACGGGCCGGCCGACGGGACCGGCGATGGGGCCGGCGATGGAGATCCCGAGGGTGCGGCGGTGCCGGCCGCGGCGCCGGTTGCCTGGGATCCCGGCACCCTCGACGGCGCGGCCCTCGAGGCGGGGCTCGGCGGCGCGGCGGCGGCGGAGCTGCGGCGCCTCCTGGCGGGTGGGATCACGGTCGGGCTGGAGCGGGGCGCCGTCCCGGCCGCGCGGCTCCCGACCGCGACCGTGCGCTTCCTCGTGCCCGACGCCGTCGGCTACGCCCGCTGCGACTGCGCGGCCGGGGGCGGCTGCGCCCACGTCGCCCTGGCGATCCGCGCCTTCCGGGAGGCCGCGGGCGCCGCCGAGATCCGCCTGGGCGGCGCGGCCCTGGCCGGAGCGGAGGCGACGCCGGCGGAGACGGACCTCACGGAGGCCGCCGACCGGGTGGTCGCCGGCCTGCTGGAGGCCGGGGTCGTGTCCGGACCGGAGGCGCACGGCGCGGCCCTCGCCCGGCTCCGGCGGGCGGCCGAGAGGCGGGGCGCCACGCAGCTCCTGCTGGCGGAGGCGGACCTCGACGGGCAGGTCGCGGCCTATGCCGGGCGCCACGCCGCCTACGACGCGGCCGTCGTCCTGGCGCTCGCCACCGAACTCCTCGGCCGCGTCCGGGGCGGCGAGGCCGCCCTCGGCCTCGGCCAGCCCTACGAGACCGCCATGGGCAAGACCCGCCTCGTCTCCCTGGGTGCCCGGCTCCTCGCCCGCGGGCGCGGCGCCACCGCCCGGGTGGCGCTGGCCGACACCGATACCGGCGCGCTCCTGGCGCTGGAGCGCGCGTTCGCGCCGGGCGAGGCCGAGGCGGATATCGCGGCCGGCCTGTCCGGGCGCCTCCTGAGCCCGGGCCTGTCCGTCTCGGGCACCGGCCAGGGCCAGATCCTGACCAGCGTCGCGCGGCGCCGGGCCGACGGGCTCCTCGCCCTCGGCCAGGGCGCACGGGGCCGCACGGCGCTGCTGCCGCGGGACGCCCTGGTGGCCCTGCCGGCCCCCCTGGCGGCGCGGGACGTCCCGTCGATCCTGCGCCGCCTCGCCGACCGGCCGCCCGTCTTCCTGCGCCCGCGCGACCGGCTGGAGGCCTTCCACGTCTTCCCCGTCGAGGCGGTCCTGGGACAGGCCTGGGCGCCCGGCGCCCAGACGTGGCAGGCCGCCGTCGCGCTGCCGGGGGCGGGCGGCACGCTGCATCTCGCCCGCGCCTACGACCCCGCCGCGCCGCACGCCCTGGACGCCCTCGCGGGCGCCTGCGCGGGGCGCTGGGGACCCGTGCGGCAGGTCGCCGGCCCGGTGCGGATCGAGGACGGCGCCCTGGTCTGCGATCCCTGGTCGGTGTCGGTCGACCGGCTCGTCGTGCCCGACCTCGCCGTCCCCGACGGCGCCGGCCACCCGATCCCGCCGGCGCCGGACCTGGGGCCGGCCACGCTCCTCGACGAGGCGGCCGCGCTCCTGGCGAACGCCCTCCATGCGGGGCGGCGGGCCTTCGCGGCCAGCGCCCGCGCCGGCGGGGCCGACTTGGTCGCACGCCTCGCCGCGACCGGCTATCCGGCCACCGCCGCGCGGTTCTCCGCCTTCCTCTCCGCCACCCTGGCGGCTCCGGGCGCGCAGTCCGAGCCCTTCGCCCGGGCCGCCCTCTGGGTCGCCGCCATGCGCGACGATCCCGGGCCGGAAGAGGCCTGATCACGGAATCGTGCGCGCGCGGTTGCCCCCTCGGTCCCGCTGGGGCAGGTTGCCGCGGCTTCGGGCGCCGCGATTCGCCGGCCGGCCCGTCCCGGTCGTTTCGCGAGGAGCCCGGATGCGAGGACCCGTCGACCGTCGCGCGCGCGCGACGCATCCCTGCCCGGCCGCGCGGGCCGGCGCGGTGGCATGAGGGTCGTCCGCGCGGCGCGCCTCCACCTGCGGGACGCCACCTCCGACAAGGTCTACGACGTCGACCTGATCGAGAACGAGGCCCTCGGGACGCCCGAGCGCTACTTCGTCAACACGCGCTACGGCCGGCGCGGCGCGACCCTGCGCGAGGGCTCCAAGACGCCCCAGCCCGTGACCGCCGAGGCGGCCGCCCGGGTGTTCGACAGCGTGGTCGTCTCCAAGATCAACGGCGGTTACCGGCGGGTCGACGGCCCGGAGACCGCCGCACCCGAGGCGACGTCCGACGGGCGCGATGGCGTGCTGCGGGCGCGGCTCTCCGCCTGCCTGCGCGAGAGCTGGGCCGAGCGTGACCGCGACCGCCTGCTCTGGCGCATCGGCGAGCTGCGGCTGGCCGCGACCGCCCCGGACCTGATCGCCCTCGCGCGGGGCCTCGGCCCGGCGCGGGCGAGCTACGCCCTGGTCTGGGCGCTCGCCCGGGCGGCGGGCGCACAGGCCGGTCCGGCGCTCGCGGCGATCGCCGCCGACGCGCCCGGGAGCGTGGTCCGCGACCTCGCCCGCTTCGCGCTCGCCGCCCCGCTCACCGGGCCCTACCGGCCGCCGGAGGCCGAGCCGGACCTGCCCGGCATGGTCGCCCGGCCGGCCGAGGCGGGCGACGTCGACGGGTTGTGCGGGGCGCTGGACGGCCTCGCCCGGCACGATCCGGGCCGGGTCGGGCCGGCCCTGGTAGCGCTCGGCCGGCGGGCGCAGGCGGCGCCCGGCCTGCACGCGACGCTCTGCGCCGCCCTGCTCCGGCTGCCGGCGCGGCCGCCCTACCTGATCGGCCTGCGGCGCCTCTTCAAGCACGCCGAGATGGCCGACGATGCCGCCCTGTTCGGCGCCACCGCCCAGCGCTTCGAGACCGCGCAGGCGATGTACCAAGCCGGCCGGAGCCACGCCTACGTCCCCGACCTCCGGCGCTACGTCGCGGTGGACGCGGCGCGCCAGGGGCCGGAGGCGCGGCTCGGCCTGTCCACCGCCACCCGCGCCTACATGAAGCGGCGGATCTGGCGCGCCCTGCGCAAGCGCGGCGCCGTCGGGGACCCGGCCTTCGCGGCGCTGGCGGCGGGCTTCCTGCTGGCCCTCGGGCCGGAGGACCTCGACCCGCCGGCGCGCTGGACCGCGTGGGGGCGGCAGCCGGACGGGACCTGGGGCCGGCAGGCCCGGGCGCGGGGGCCGCTCGCCCGCAACTGGACCGCGAGCCAGCTCCTGTATCGCCACGCCCCGGAGGCCCGGCCGCGGACGGGATCGCTGACCTTCCTGGAGACCGGCGCCGTCGATCCCGACCGGCGCGACGAGGCCTTCCCGGATCTCTGGAGCGCCCGCCCGGACCTGGCGCTCCGCCTCGCCGCGGAGGGGCGGATCGAGCCGGTGGCGCGGCTGGGCCTGCGGGTGCTGCGCGCGGACCCGCGGGCCTGCGCGGCCCTGACGGCCAGCGAGATCGGGCGCCTGCTGGCCGCCCCGCACGACGCCGTGCGGACCTTCGCGTTCCGGACCGCCCAGGCGCGCCTCGCCGCCGGGATCGCCGAGCCTGCCGAACTCGCCGCCCTGGTGGCGGCGCTGCTCGCGAGCCCGGAGCCGGAGGCGCGGGCGCTGGCCCTGCGGCGCCTCGAGGCCGGGGCGCCGGTCGCTTGGTCGGATCCCGACCTCGCCGCCGCGCTGCTCACGAGCCCGGAGCCGGACGTCCAGGCGGCCCTCCCGGGCCTCGCCGGGGCGCGGGCGCTGCCCCCCGGGCTCGCGGCGCCCCTGGTGACGCGGCTCGTGGCGTGGCTGCGGGCGATGCCGCCGGAGCCAGACGCGGCCGCGACGGCCGCGATCCGGGGCCTGCGCGCCGCCCTGCCCGTCCTGTGGCCGGACCGCGACCTGCCGGTCGCGTCCGAGACCGCCGCCGCCCTGATCGCCCACCCGTCCGCCGCGGTCAGGTCCGCCGGCCTCGCCCTCCTGGCGCAGTCCGAGGCCGGGGCCGCCGGCCTGCCGCCGGAGAGCTGTGACGCGCTGATCGACGCGGAATCCGAGGACATCCGGATCGCCGCCCTCGTCCTGCTGGCCCGCCTCGACGACGCGCGGCTCGGGCTCTACGCGGACCGGATCGTCGCCTTCGCCAGCGGGCCCGACAGCGCCGTCCGGCGGGCCGCCCGGCCCCTGGTGGTGCGCCTCGCGGCGGCGGATCCGGGCCTGGCTCCCCGCCTCGCCCGGGAGCTGATCGGCAGCCTGTTCCGCGCGGCGCCCGACGACGCCTACGCCGCCGACACCGTGGCCCTGCTGCGCGAGGCCCTGCCTGGGGAATGCGCCGCCCTCGACGACGGCACCCTGTGGCGCCTGCTGCAGGCGCGCGCGGACGGCGCCCGCCGCCTCGGCGCCGCCCTCCTGCCCGACCGGCGCGCCGAGGCCCTCAGCGTCCGCCAGATCGCCCGCCTCGGCGGCCACCCCTACCGATCGGTGCGGGACTGGGCGACGGCGGCCTTCGCGGCCGACCCGGCCCGGTTCCAGGCCGCGGCGGCCGAGGCCGTCCTCCTAGTCGAGAGCGACTGGCCCGACACCCTCGCCTTCGCCCGACACCTGTTCGACGCGTGGCCGGAGGCCGCCTGGACGCCGGAGGCGCTCGCCGTCGTCACCGACAGCGTCAAGCCGGAGGTCCTGGCCCTCGCCCGCCACCTCCTGCGCAGCCGGCTCCGGCCCGAGGACGCGGAGGCGCAGGTCCTGCGTCTCCTAGAGCACCCCGCCCCGTCGATGCACCTCCTGCTCACCGAACTCCTCACCGAGCAGGCCGTGGCGAGCGAGGCGGCCTTCGCGCGGCTGATCCCCCTCGCCCGCATCGTGATGCTGCAGGTGCTGCGCGGCCGGGTCGCCAAGGACCGGATGGCCGCCTTCCTCCGGGCCGAGGCCCTGCGCAGCCGCGCCCGCGCCGAGGCGCTGCTGCCGCTCTTCGCCGACCTGACCCTGAGTGGCACGGCCCGGGACCGCAGCGCCGCGATCCTGGCCCTGCGCGACGTCGCCGACGCGCATCCCGATCTCGCCGTGCCCCTCGTCCGGCGCCCGCCGGAGGCGCGGGGACCCGTCTCCGTCTCGGAAGAGGCCCGATGAACTTCGTCCATCGCTACCTCGGCGAGAGCCGGGCCGTCTCGGACGCGGACGCGACCCGGCTCGGCTTCGTTCCCGACACCCTGCGCGAGCCGACCTACTTCGCCGGGACGGTGGCGCGGCACCTGCCGTTCCGGGAGGCGATCTCCGCCCTGCACCACGTCGTCGTGTCGGACCTGCGCTTCAAGCCGAAGGACCGCACCGCCTACTTCGCGTGGCTCCAGGCCCACGAGCAGGAGCTCCTGGCCGAGGCCCTCGCCGAGAAGGACAGCCTGCGCGCCGAGATCGAGGCGCTGCGCGCCGAGTCCCGGGACATCGCCGCCCGCTCCGACGCGGTGATGCGGTCGTTCTACGACGCGCGGAAGCGGTACTTCGACTATCTCTACCGGGAGAACCTCGACGCCTGGATCGTGCTCGACCCGGTCATCACGGTCCATCCGGACGAGATCTTCTTCGAGGCGTTCAGCCTCGACGAATCGAGCTACGGGCGCCTGTCCTGCGACCACGACACGTTCGCGCGGATCGGCGACATGGCCTGCGGCACGACCAACATCGACTACAGCCACGCCCTCTACGACGAGTTCCAGAAGATCCGCAGCTACCGCGACACCGAGCTGGCGATCGACCCGACCGGCTTCGCGGTCCAGACCTCCGGCGAGGCCGCCTACCGCGAGGACAAGATCGACCTGCCCGATTCCTGGATGCGGGGCTTCCTGCAGGTGTCGAGCGCCATGGCGCAGCCCGCCCACGTGGTGGACCTGCACCCGGTCGACATGCACGCGATCCTGACCCGCCTCGCCGCGCGCCGGGAGCGCCACGGCCCGCGCTCCCTGCGGTTCCTGCTCGAGCCCGGCCGGCCGGTCAGCGTGCTGATCGAGCCCTGGAACGAGCGGCTGACCTTCCGGCGCTCGATCTACCGCGGGGGCGCGGCCGCGGAGATCCGCCTGTGGGGCCGGCGGCGGCTCGCGATCCTGGCCCGGACCCTGCCGCTCGCCCGGTCGGTGCGGCTGCACCTCCTCGGCACCGGGCTCCCCGCCTTCGCGGTGGTGGATTTCGGCGGCCTGCGCTTCACGCTCGGCCTGTCGGGCTGGACCGCCAACGACTGGTCCCGGGCCGGGCAGTTCGACCTGCTCGCGCCCCGGGCCGACGTCGACGCCGACACCGCCGCCCGGGTCTTCGCGGCGCTCCGGCGCCACCACGCCGCCGACACCGGGCAACTCGCCGCCGAGACCGGCCTCGACCGGTCGACCGTGGAGGCGGCGCTCGGCGGCTACGTGCAGGCGGGCCGCGCCATGTTCGACCTCGACAAGCGGGTCTACCGCCTGCGGGAGCTGACCCGGGAGCCGCTGGCGCCGGGCGCCCTGCGCTTCGCCTCCGAGCAGGAGGCCAAGGCCGACCGGTTCCTGGCGGCCGGACTGGTCACCCTCGGGCCCGTCGAGCAGGCCGGCGACAGGCGGCGCCTGAGCGGGACCGTGCTGGACGACGGCCGGAGCCTGACGCCCGCGGTGGAGCTCGATTCCGACGACCGCATGGTCGGCGGCAGCTGCCAGTGCGGGTTCTACACCCACAACCGGCTGACCCGGGGCCCCTGCGAGCACATGCTGGCCGTGCGCCGCCTCGTCCACGCCCAGGTCGAGGGCAAGCCGGTGCGGTGGCAGGCGTGAGACGGACCCGATTGATGCGGCCGCGCGCCTGGCCTATCCTCCCCGCGACGAGGGGCGTCGGCTGGGGCGGACCTTGCATTTCGGGCGGCGATTCGCCGTCCCTGCACCCTGCCCGGCAAAGCGTCACTGGCCCGCTCTTCACTGGGCCGGCACTGACCACCGGTGCGCGTTCGCGGTTTGGGTTCGCTGAACCCAAACGCGCACCGGTGGTCGTGCCGGCGTCGAGTGGACCGGGCCAGTCCCGAGACTTGACGAAGGCATCCCGGCCGACGTCCCCCGTCACGCCTCCTGCCTGCGCCGGAGGTCGCCGATGAGCCAGCAGCCCGGCAGCCTGACCCGCCAGCAGCTCTACGACCGGATCCGCGAGAGCTCGAAGGACGAGGTCATCCTCGAGGAGATGATCCGGCTCGGCTTCTGGCCGGACGGGGAAGCGCAGCCCAACCCGCCGGACGACCTGATCCGCCGCCGCGGCGAGATCGCCCGCGCCCTCGCCGACCTGCACCGGCGGGAGGCGGCGTGGCGCGACCCGGAGGCCGCCCTCAAGGAGATGCATCGCCGCCGCAAGACGGCGGCGCTGGAGCGGCGGCGCGAGACGCGGCTGCGCAACGCCCGCGACCGCCACGCGCGGGCGCAGGCGTGGCACGCGCGCCGGGAGGCGGAGATCCTCCATCTCGGCGACGGCGTCTCGGCCGGCCTCGCGCACGCGGACGCCCCGGCGCGCGGGCCCGCCCCCGGTCTCCCGCCCCTGGCGAGCCCGAAGGCGCTGGCCGAGGCCATGGGGATCGGCCTCGGCGAGCTGCGCTTCCTCGCCTACGACCGGGCGCTCAGCGCGGTGAGCCATTACCGGCGCTTCACCATCCCCAAGAAGGCCGGCGGCCTGCGCCGCATCTCGGCGCCGATGCCGCGCCTGAAGCGGGCGCAGTACTGGATCCTCGACGCACTCCTCGCCCGCGTCCCCGTGCACGCGGCGGCCCACGGCTTCGTGCCCGGCCGCTCGATCGTCACCAACGCCGCCGCCCATGTCGGGCGGGACGTCGTGGTCAATCTCGACCTCAAGGATTTCTTCCCGAGCCTCGACTACAGGCGGATCAAGGGGAAGTTCCGGGGCCTGGGCTACGCCGAGCCGGTGGCGATCGTGCTGGCGCTGCTCTGCACCGAGCCGGACGTGGACGCGGTCGAGATCGACGGCGCCCGCCTCTACGCCGCCCGGGGGCCCCGCCGACTGCCGCAGGGCGCGCCGACGAGCCCCGCGCTCACCAACCTCGTCTGCACCCGGCTCGACGCCCGGCTCGCCGGCCTCGCCGGCAGCCTCGGTTTCACCTACACGCGCTACGCCGACGACCTGACCTTCTCGGCCTCCGGCGAGGCCGCCGGGAAGGTCGGCGCGCTGCTCAAGTACGTCCACGCCATCGTCGCCGGGGAGGGCTTCACCGTCCATCCGGACAAGACCCGCGTGATGCGCCGCGGCCGGCACCAGGAGGTGACCGGGCTCACCGTCAACGAGCGGGTCGGCGTGCCCCGCGAGACCCTGCGCCGCTTCCGCGCCCTCCTGCACGGGCTCGAGCGGCACGGGCCGGCCGGGCGCCGCTGGGGCGCGGCCGGCGAGGCAGGCGTGCTCCGCGCCGCGGTCGGCTTCGCGCAGTTCGTCCGGATGGTCACGCCGGAGACCGGCGCGCCGCTTGTCGCGCAGGCCCGCGCCCTCGCGGAACGCCATTCGGCCCCGGCGACGGCGCCCCGGCAGCCGGACTTCCGCGCCCGGTCCGCGCGGGGCGCGGTGCCCCTCGCCCGCTGGTGGGTGCCGGCCCCCCGCCCCGCGCCCGAGCCGGACCCGATCCTGGCCGAGGCCGAGGCGGCCGCCGCCCGGGAGGCGGCCGAGATCGCGGCCCGCGCGGCCGCGCCGGTGCCGGGCCGCAGCGGCGTGCCGGCCTCGGGGCGCCCGCGCCTCGGCGCCCCGGAACCGGCCGCCCGCGCGGAGGCCGCGCCGGACGCGGGCGCCGAGCCCGACGACGCCCCGATGAAGCCCTGGAAGGTCGTCCTGGGGATCTTCGTCCTGTTCCAGGCGGCCGCCCTGCTGCACCCGGCGCTGGGGCTGCTCGTCCTCGCGGTCGCCCTGCTGCTCGGCCTGCGACGCCTGCTGCGCCGCTGGCGACGGCGCCGATGAGCCCGGCCCGGAGCCTCCCGGCCGGGCACCTCCGGACCAGCCTCGCCGCGCTCTTCGCCCTGGCCCCGGTCCTCTCGCTCGGACCGGGGGCGTCCCGGGCCGACGAGGCGCCCGCCGCACCCGTCTTCAACAAAGCCGAGGCCGCGGAGATCGCGGCGCCGCTGCGGCAGGACCCGGCCTTGCTGCGCAGCTTCGGCACCTGCCCGGCCGACACCTTCGCGCGGGAGCGCCCGTTCTGGCGGTGGGCGTTCGCGCCCCGCCGGCCCACCGAGCGCCGCTGCGCGCGCGAGCCCGCTTCCTGCTACGCGCTCTGCACCCGGTGGTCGAACGCGCCGGCCTGCTTCGACCTCGCCCTCGCCCTGGAGCACCACTCCCTCGACGTCGCCGACATCCTCGACAAGGAGCGGCTCTACGCCCTCGCCTGCGCGGGCGGGTTCCCGGCGGGCTGCACCAACCGGGCGGCCGGGATCCGGAACGGCGGCTACGCGGAGGATCCCTTCCGCGACGCGACGCGCGCCGACACGGATGCCTGCCTCGCCCGGAGCTTCCGTCTCGATTGCGACCGGCGCGGCGCCTGGGGCTGCGCCATGCTCGGCCAAGCCTATCGCCTCGGCGAGGGCGTCGCCGCCGAGGCGTCCCGGGCCCGGGAGGCGTTCGACATGGCCTGCGCGATCAACCCGGACTTCGCGGCCTGCACCTTCGCCAAGCGGCAGCTGGCCGAGATGGGCGCGCCGTGAGCACCGGCGACGCCGGACCGGATTCCGACGCCCTGCGGGCCCTCTACGGGCGAGTCGACCCAATGCCCGAGGGGCCGCCGGCCCCGGGCCACGCGCGCGCCTCCCTGTGCGTGGACGTGGGCGACGGGGACGACGTCGCCGCCGCCGAGCGCTGGATGCTGGCCCATGCCGGCCGGCTCACCCGCGTGCGCAGCACCGGCTGCGGCTGCTGCGTGATCGGCTGGGACATCGAGGGGCCGGCGGCGCTCGTCGCCACCCTGCCGGCGGTGCTCGGGGCGGCGTCCGACTGGGCCGGCCCGGCCGCGGTCCCGCGGCGCGCGGCGCTGGCGCGGGGCCGGCGCTTCTGGGCGCACGGGTGGGAGCGCTGGTGGGAGCGCTGGGTCCGCCGCCGCTGAGACGCGACCGACACGCGGCCCCGACGGGGAGCCTAGCGCGGTTCCGCGACGGCCTCGGCGCGGTCCAGCACCGGCGGCGCCGGCCTCTGCTCCGGGATCAGCCGGTCCGGCGCCGCGCCGCGCTCGAGGGTGGCGACCGCCAAAGGCGCGCCGCGGCCGCGCAGGGCGTGCGTCCCCAGCGCGCGGGCGCGGACGCCGTCGGGCAGCCGGTCCAGCCGGTCGAGGAGATCCTGCGAGATCAGGATGTCGACGCCCAGCGGGCGGCACAGGGCCTCGATCCGCGCCGTCACGTTCACGGCGTCGCCGAAATACGCGATCTTGTGGCGGTCGACCCCGACTTCGGCCGTGACCACCGGACCGCCGTGCAGCGCCGCCCGGAGCCGCGGGACCGTCCCGAACCGGGCTTGCCAGGCCGCGGCGTCGGCCTCGATCCGGTCGAGCACCGCGAACACGCAGGTCACGCAGCGCGCGTCCTTGAGGCCGCGCTTCATCGGCCACGTGATCATCGCGAGGTCGCCGATGAAGTCGTCCGTGGAGCCGGCGTTGCGCCGCACCGGCTCGGCGAGCGTGGCGAACACGGTGCTGAGATACTCCTGGGCGCGCAGGTCGCCGTGGGTCTCCGCGAAGGCCGTGGAGCCGACCACGTCGAGGAACAGGAAGATCCGCTCCTCCTGCACCGGCTTGTGGTAGCGGCCGATCATGAAGTTCACGAACACCTCGCCGCCGATCAGGTCGCGCATGCGCATGACGAAGACCAGCAGGGCCGACACGGCCAGCGAGTAGGCGAGGAACCGCGGCGTGATCCGCACCGCCGTGGACAGGCTGTCGGCGATGAGGCCTAAGGTCCAGACAACCAGGCCGCCGAGCGCGCAGCCGAGCGTGATCAGCACCACGTAGAGCAGTTCGGCGGCCAGCATGTAGACTAGCGCCGGCAGGCGGCGCAGCCGCGTCTGGACGCCCGACAGGGCCAGGCCGGGCACGAAGGCCAGCACCGTCCCGCCCACCGCCAGCGCGTAGACCAGGCCGGCGAGCATCGAGGCCCCGCCGACGAAGAGCAGGTTGTAGAGGAGGCCCGCCCCGCCGGAGGCGAGGAGGAGGGTCAGGGCCCAGAGCCAGCGGTACTGTGGGAGCATGGGCGATCGGCGGGGTCGAGCGTGGCGGTGGGCACGGTTGGACCTACGCGATGGCGGGGGGCGAAGGCGAGAGGGCGCAGGCGGGGGCGTTCGATCCGGGGGGTTGGGACCTGCCACCCGGCGGATCCCGCGATCGGGGAAGGCTGGTGGGCCCGGCAGGACTCGAACCTGCAACCAGACCGTTATGAGCGGCCGGCTCTAACCATTGAGCTACGGGCCCGGGAGGCGCCGACGGATAGCCGATCCCCGGCCGGCCGTCACCCGGATTTCGCCGCGCCGCGGGGGCGCCGGGCCCGGGGTGCCGGGTCCGGCCGGGCCGGCAGGTCCCCAGGCAGGTCCCCAGGCAGGTCCCCAGGCAGGTCCCCAGGCACGTCCCCAGGCACGTCCCCAGGCACGTCCCCAGGCACGTCCCCAGGCACGTCCACCGGTGCGGGCGCCGTGTCCTTGATCCGCCACAGGTAGCGGGCCAGGATCGAGCGGTACGGCGCGAAGGCGGCCGCCACCGCGGTGGTGTCGGCCTGCCCGGTGAGGCGGCGCAGGCAGCCCACCGCCGCCACGTCGCCCGCGGGCCAGATGTCCGGGTCGTGGAAGTGGAAGATGCCGACCATGTCGGCCGTCCAGGGGCCGACGCCGCGGATGCCGCACAGGATCGCCGCCCGCTCGGGATGCGGCAGGGCGGCGAGGCCCGGCCCGAGGAGGCCCGCCGTCTCGGCCGCCACGATCGCCTGGAGCGCCCGCACCTTGTTGCCCGAGATACCGCAGGCCCGCAGCAGCGCCGCGTCCCCGGCCTCGAACAGGCCCCTCGGGCTCGCGCCCGCCGCCGCGGCCGCGGCCTCGATCCGGGCCCAGATTGCCGCCGCCGCCCGGACGGAGAGCTGCTGGTTGACCACCTCGACGAACAGGCGGTCGGCGACGCACGGATGCGCCGGCGGCTCGATCCGGATCGGACGGGCCCGCTCCAGGGCGGCCCGCAGCGGCGGATGGGCGCGCGCCGCGTCCAGGAGATGGGCGTAGATGGCGGGATCCAGCATCGCCGCAGCCTTACCGGCCCGCGGGGCTTCCCGGAAGCGGGCCCGAGTCGGGCTGGAAGCGGGCCCGAAGCGGCGGTGCGGCCGCGCGCCCCGCGCCGGCCGGCCTGGACGGGACGCGCCCGCGGCCCAGGTCTCGACACCATGGCGATCTTCTTCACCGCGGACACGCATTTCGGCGACCCGCACATCCTCCGCCACCGCGGTGCTCGGTTCGGCAGCGTCGAGGCCCACGACGAGGCCCTGGTCGCCAGCTGGAACGCCGTGGTCGGCCCGGAGGACGTCGTCTGGCACCTCGGGGACTTCGCCGCCCATGCCAGCCGGGCGCATTGCGCAGCGATCTTCGCGCGGCTGAACGGCGCCAAGCGCCTCGTCCGGGGCAACCACGATTCGAACCGTGTCCTGGACCTGCCCTGGGCCGAGCCGCCGGTGGAGAGCGCCCGCCTCTCCGTCGCGGACGCGCGCGGGCGGCCGCACCGCCTGTTCCTGTCGCACTACGCGCACCGGGCCTGGCCGGGCCTGTGGCGGGAGACGCGCCACCTCTACGGGCATAGCCACGGCTGGCTCGCCGACACCACGCGCTCCTGCGATGTCGGCGTGGATGCCTGGGACGACCGCCCGGTCACCCTCGAGGCGATCCTGGTGCGCCAGGACGCGGCCGCTTGCGTGCCGGAGGAACTCGCGGCCCACGGCCTGCGCTGATGGGCGGGGACCGGCGCGCTATATCGTGCGCCGGAGCATCGACAGCCCGGCAGGAGGCCGCATCGCCATGACCGACATCCCCGCCCCGCCGCCGGGCCCGGCCGACGCCGCGACCCGGGCCGCGACTCAGGCCGCCACCGAAGCCGCCACCGAACTCGGCCTCGGGACCGACTGGGCCGCCCTCGGCGCGCCGGACTGGGACCGGGTCTGCCGCCGGGCCGGCGCGATCCTCGCCGGGCAGGGCCAGGCGCCGGCGCCCGGCTGGGACGGGGCCCTGGCGCGGACCCTCGGCCGCCCCGATCCCGCGGCCGCGCGGGACGAGCTGGCCCGCGACGCGGCCAACACCGTGCTGGCCGAGAAGGGCGAGGTCTTCGCCCCGGAGGACGATGCCTGAGGCGGACGACGAGACGCCGCCGGTCGTGCCGCCGGGCGTGCCATCGGGCGGACCGGTGGTTGCCGCGGCGGGGGTGCGGGCCGATGTAGGAGGCATGCCTTATCCCGAACACCGGCCTGAACCGCGGCCCGAGCACCGGCGTGCCGCCCCGAGACCGACCGAGCGCTACGCCCCCGGCGCGGCACCCGCCGCCCTGCGGGTGATCCCCATCGCGGGCGGCCCGACCCTCGACGCGCAGACGCGCGTGCGGCTCGGCCACCAGATGCGGGCGATGTATGATCCGGTGATCGACGAGGCGCTGGATCCCCGGCTGGCGGAGCTGCTGCAGCAGCTCGATGCGGATCGGGGCGGCTCGACCTGAGATCGGGGGCGGGCGTGTCCGGCCCGCGCATCCGCTGCGGCTTCCGGTGAAGAGGCTCCCATCGGTGGATCGGGGGGGTGTCACACCGATGGGAGCCCGGCCGAGTCGACGGATCGACCCAACCCGCCCCATATCGCCCAGGCGGCGGCCCGGGCGCTTTCACCTAAGTCAATTTGCTTGCGAATACGGCCGTCGAAGTGTCGAATTGGCGTATTCGATCGTGAGAATCGTCGCGATCAGGCCGAGGTGCCGGTCACCGAGAGCATGACCCCGTCGCTGCCGATCTCGTCGCCGCCGTAGCCGAGCATGCGCGCGAGTTGCTCGCGGGCGCGCCAGACCCGGCTCTTCACGGTGCCGATCCGGCAGTTCATGACGACGGCGGCCTCCTCGTAGCTCAGGTTCTCGATCGCCACGAGGACCAGCGCCTCCCGCATCACCGGCGCGAGCCGATCCAGGGCCGCGCGCACGTCCTGCAGGTCGAGATGGCCCCCCTGCTCGGGGATGCTGGTCAGCCGGTCGGCGTAGCTGCCGTCGGTGTCGGCGACCTCGCGGCCCTGCTTGCGGTGCTGGCTGTAGAAGACGTTGCGGAGGATCGTGAACAGCCACGCCTCCAGGTTGGTCCCGGGGGTGAATCCGCCGCGGCCGCGCCAGCCGCGCAGCAGGGTGTCCTGCACGAGATCGTCCGCCGCGGCCGGGTCGCGCGTCAACGAGACCGCGAACCGGTGCAGCGCCGGCACCACCTGCAGCAGGCCCGCGCGGAACGTTCTGTCGCGCTCGCCCTCGGCCTGCGCGAGGGCGGTCTCCAGGCGCGCGAGCAGGTCGGCGAAGGGGTTCGCATCCCTGTCCGAGTCGAGGTCGATCCGGTCGTAGGCGCGACCGAGGAGCGTGCCGAGATGGGCGCGCACGGCCTCCGGCAGGCCGAAGCGGGTCTCGTCCCCGGCCTCCTCTGCGACATCCGCGATGGGATCGAGGAGCGATGGGCCTTCGGTGTCGGGCATTCGGTCCGGTCGTCGGCGGGCGGGCCGGTCAAGCCCTGAGGACCGGTTGTGGCGCGCCCCGGCCGCCCATGCCGCAACATGGGTTAACGCCTGTCCCGAACAGGGCTCAGCCGCGGGCGCCGAACCGCCGCGCCGCCGCGAGACCGGCGAGGACGGCCGCGCAGGCCCCTGCGGCGGCGAGCCCCGTGCCGAGGGCCGTACTCAGGGTTCCGGCATCGGGGACGCCCTTGCGGGCGCGCCAGCCGCCGTCGGCCCGCGTGCCCTCCGGCGTCGGCGCGCGCAGGGCCCCGTGCGTGCGCGGCCCGGGTTCGGCCCGGTCGAGGGCCCACCGGAACCCGGCACCCATCAGGTGCTCGGTCGGGTACGGAGCCAGCGCGTAGCCGACCTGCGCGAGGCGGGCCGGCCAGCCGACCGCGACCTCGTCGCGCGGGTGGCGCATGAGGCGGAGATAGGTCTCCGCCACGGCCTCGGGCGCGTAGTACAGGTGCCCGGGATTGAGCCGCCGGCCGCTGACATTGGCGCCGTGCTCCAGGCCCGGCGTGTCGACGATGGCGGGAAATACGGCGCAGACGCGGATGTGGCGGTGCCGGGCGAGTTCCTGGCGCAGGCTCGCCGAGAAGCCGCGCAGGCCGAACTTGCTGGCCGTGTAGGCGGCGGCGAAGGGCGTCGGCGCCCAGCCGCCCATCGAGACCGTGTTGATCAGCGTCCCCCGGCCGCGGTCGAGGAAATGCGGCAGCACCGCGTAGGCCCCGTGCACGGCGCCCAGCAGGTTCACCGCGATCGTCTGCCGGTGCAGGTCCAGGGGAGCGTCCAGCAGGGGGCCGAATACCCCCACCCCGGCATTGTTGATCCAGACGTCGATGCCGCCGAAGGCCCGGAGTGCCGCCCGGGACAGGGCGTCCACCGCCTCGGGCTCTGTGACGTCGGTGGGGACCGCGACGGCCTCGGCGCCCGACGCGCGCAGGTCGCGGGCGATTCCGTCGAGCACGTCGGCCCGCCGCGCCGCCAGCACCACCCGGGCGCCCCGCGCCGCGAAGGCCTCGGCCGCCGCCCGGCCGATGCCGCTCGAGGCCCCGGTGATGACCACCGTCCCGCCGTCCAGGCGTGCCATGCCGGTTCTCCGCGTCGTGTGTCGTCGAGTTGCAACTGCACGGCGAACCCTTCCCCGCGCCGCGGCGTTCCCCCTCGCAGCTGCGGCCATTCGGACGCGCCCGGGACGGCGCGTCCGAATGGCCGCCGCGACGCGCGGCCCCGAAGGCCCGCCCCCGTCTGCCCGAACCCTTCCGAGGTCGCCGATGCCTGCCCCCGATCCATCCCCCGCCAGGGCCGCCGCGCCCGAGGGAGGCGCCTCGACGGTCTGGACCCTCGCCCTCGCCACCGCGCTGATCGGCATCGTCGCCCTTCCCCGCCGGTCGGCGCGCGGCGCGGTCGGTGCCTCGGTCGACCGTGCGCCCGGCCAGTCCGCCGACCGGGACGGGGCGCGCCGGACGTCGCCTGCGCATGCGGGACGGGAGGCCCACGCCGTGGCCCGGGCCGAGGCCGATCGCGGGCGGCAGGCCTCGACGCCGACCGAGATCCCCGCCAAGGGCTGGAAGGACATCGCGCTGCGCGCCTATCACGACATCGGCGAGAACCGCCTGTCGCTGATCGCGGCCGGCGTCACCTTCTTCACGCTCCTGGCGATCTTCCCGGCGGTGGCGGCCCTGGTCTCCTGCTACGGCCTCGTGGCCGACGCCTCGACCATCAACGACCAGCTCGCCAGCCTCCAGGGCATCCTGCCCCAGGGCGCCCTGGAGATCGTCGGCGACCAGGTGAAGCGGCTGAACGAGCAGGGCAACACCACCCTCGGGTTCAGCCTGCTCATCAGCATCGCCCTGTCCGTGTGGAGCGCCAATGGCGGCGTGAAGCACGTCTTCGACGCCCTCAACCTCGTCTACAACGAGCGCGAGAAGCGCAACTTCCTCGTGCTCAATCTCGTCTCCCTCGCCTTCACGGCGGGGGCGCTCCTGTTCCTCCTCCTGGCTCTGGCCGCGGTGGTGGTGGTGCCGGTGGTGCTGGAATTCGTCGGGCTCGGCGCGGACGCGTGGTGGCTGGCGCTGCTGCGGTGGCCGGTCCTGCTCCTGGCGGTGCTGCTCGGCCTCGCCCTGCTCTACCGCTACGGGCCGAGCCGGGACGCGCCCCGCTGGCGCTGGGTCACGCCCGGGGGCGCCCTCGCGGCCGTGTTGTGGATCGTCGCGTCGCTGCTGTTCTCCTGGTACGTCGGCCATTTCGGCAGCTACAACAAGACCTACGGCTCGCTCGGCGCGGCGATCGGCTTCATGACCTGGATCTGGCTCTCGACCATGATCGTGCTGGCCGGCGCCCAGGTGAACGCCGAGATGGAGCATCAGACCGCCGAGGACACGACCGTCGGCGAACCGCAGCCCCTGGGCACGCGCCGGGCGCGCATGGCCGATACGGTGGGCGCCGCCGCGGAGTAGCGCGGCGCTTGGCCCTCACCGGGGGGCACGGCCTTCTGAGCGAGGGGGGCTCGCGGACCGCGTCGCCGGCGAGAACGCCGACTTAACACAGGTTGGCGCGCGTTTTTCTGCTGCAGGCACAAGCCGATCAAGAAGATCCGGACTTCGATGTTCGGGCGACGGTTTGGCCCCCTGCCGATAGAAATATCCGTGCCTCATTATTTGACCGATACCCATGGCGGCGCCGTCGTTCGGGACGTTTCGGATGGGCGCGACGTCGCCCGATCCCCCATGGCCCCCCGCTTCGGCGACCTCCCCGGCGCCTGTCCCGGCGCCTGTCCCGGCGACTGCCCGGCCGCCGGCACGCCGGCGCCGCGGTGATCTGACCGGAGGCGGACGTGGACAACCCGTTCGTACGGAAGATGGAGCGGCATGTCCGGCTCGCGCCCGAGGACCGCGCGATCCTCGACGGGTTGGGGCGCCTGCATGTCCGCCACGTCGCGGCCCGGCAGGATATCGAGGGGCAGCAGAGCGACCCGTACCACACGCACCTGATCCTCGACGGCTGGGCCTGCCGGTACAAGCAGTTCCCGGACGGGCGGCGGGCGATCGTCGCGCTGCTCCTGCCGGGCGACCTGTGCGACCCGTTCGTGTTCCGCCGGGCACGCATGGACCACGCCATCGGCGCGCTGACGCCCGTCACCGTCGCGCGGATCGCCCCGGAGCAGATCGGCGACGCGGTCCGCGGCCGGCCCGCCGTCGAGGAGTGCCTGTGGCGGGAGCTGCTCGCCGCCACGGCGATCCACCGCGAGTGGATCGCCAGCGTCGGCCGGCGCTCGGCGATCGAGCGGCTGGCGCACCTGTTCTGCGAGCTGCACCTGCGGTTGACGCGCGTCGGCCTCGCGGACGGGACGACGCTGCCGATGCCGGTGACCCAGCCCGACCTCGCCGACGCCCTCGGCCAGACGAGCGTGCACATCAACCGCACCCTGAAGGAGCTGCGCACCGGCGGCCTCGTCGCCCTGCGCAGCCGCCGCCTGATGATCCGCGACCTCGACGGGCTGCGGGAGCGCGGGCTGTTCGATCCGGCCTACCTGCAGCTCTCCTGAGCGGCGCGGGCGATACGCCGCGGCACCGGAGGCCGCGTGCGCCTTGCCGCGGGGCGGCCGCGGCCGATCTGAGGCGGACCCGTCACCCGCCACCGGCGCCCGCGCGACACACGATGCACATCCACCTCGACGCGCTCGGCGGCGTCGCCGGCGACATGTTCGCCGCCGCCCTGCTGGACGCCTTCCCCGAGCATCGGGCCGGCGTGTCCGCCAGCGTCCGGGCGGTCGACGCGCGCATCGCCTGCGCGGTCAGCGCGCACAACGATGGGATCCTCAGCGGCGCGCGCTTCACCGTGTCGGCGCCCGGGGCGGAGCCCGGGCCCGCGCCGCACCGGCACGCGCATACCGGGCAGCACGACCATCCGCATGCTCACGGCCACGATCACGGCCACGATCATGCCCACGACCACGGCCACCGTCCCTGGTCGGAGATCCGCGCCGCGCTGGAGGCGGCGGATCTCGCGCCGGCGGTGCGGGCGCACGCGCTCGGCATCTTCGGGCATCTGGCCGCGGCGGAAGCCCGCGTCCACGGCATCGCGGTCGACGCGGTGGCGTTCCACGAGGTGGGCGCCGCCGACTCGATCGCCGACATCGTCGCCGCCGCCCACCTGATCGCCGCCCTGGAGGCGCGCAGCTGGAGCGTCTCGGCCCTGCCACTGGGCTCCGGCCGGGTGCGGACCCAGCACGGTCCCCTCCCGGTCCCGGCCCCCGCCACGACGCTGCTGCTGGCGGGCTTCGCGACCCTCGACGACGGGATCCCCGGCGAGCGCGTCACCCCCACCGGCGCGGCGATCCTGCGCCACCTCTGCGGCGACGATCCCGGGCGGGGTCGCCCCCGGGGGATCCTCGGGCGCACCGGCATCGGCTTCGGCACGAAGGTCCTGCCGGGCCTGAGCAACTGCCTGCGCGCCCTTGTGCTGGAGGACGGCGCCGCGTCCCGCCCGGGCCGGCGGGATCTCGCGGTGATCGCCTTCGAGGTCGACGACCAGTCCGGCGAGGATCTCGCCACGGGCCTCGACCGGCTGCGCGCCGAGCCCGGCATCGTGGACGTCGTGCAGATGCCGGTCATCGGCAAGAAGGGCCGGATGATGGCCCGGATCCAGGTCCTGGTCCGTCCGGAGAGCCTGGAGGCGGCGGTCGCGGCCTGCTTCCGGGAGACCACGACCATCGGCCTGCGTTACCACCCCGTGGAGGGCGCGGTGCTCGCGCGCGCCGCCCGCACGGTCGAGCACGAGGGCCGGTCGGTTCGCGTGAAGATCGTGGCGCGGCCGGGCGGGCGCACCGCCAAGGCCGAGGCCGACGACGCCCGCGACCGTCCGGACCACGCGGCCCGGGCCGCCCTACGCCGCGAGGCCGAGCGCCTCGCCCTGGAACAGGAGCAGGAGGAGCGGTGACGCGCCAGCATCTGGAATCCGTCCTCGCCGGGCTCGGCCCCGTCGCGGTGGCGGTGAGCGGCGGGGTCGACAGCCTGACGCTCGCCACCCTCGCCCACCGGCTGGCGCCAAGCGCTACTCTGGTGGTCCACGCGGTCTCGCCGGCCGTGCCGGAGGAAGCGACCGCGCGCGTGCGCGCCGAGGGCGCCCGCGAGGGCTGGTCCTTACGGGTGATCGAGGCCGGCGAGTTCGCCGACCCGGCCTACCGGGCGAACCCGGTCAACCGCTGCTTCTTCTGCAAGACCAACCTCTACGGCGCGGTCCGGCGCGTCACCGACCGCCAGATCCTGTCGGGCGCGAACCGCGACGACCTCGGCGAGTACCGCCCCGGCCTCGACGCCGCCCGGGAGCACGGCGTGCGCCACCCCTACGTGGAGGCCGGGTTCGACAAGGCGTCGGTCCGGGCGCTCGCCCGCGACCTCGGCCTCGGGGCCGTGGCGGAATTGCCGGCCGCGCCCTGCCTGTCGAGCCGGGTCGAGACCGGCATCGCCATCGAGCCGGAGACCCTGACCTTCATTCACGCGGTCGAGCGGCTGGTCGGCGGAGCGCTGGCGACCGACGGCGCCGGACGGGCCGTCCGCTGTCGGGTCCGCGCCGAGGGCGTGGTGGTGGAACTCGATCCGGCGAGTCTCGCCGCCCTCGACGCCGAGGATCGCGAGACGCTCGGGGCGGGCATCCGGGACATGGCGCCGGCCCGTCTCGCCGGCCCGGTCCGCTTCGCCCCCTACCGGGTCGGCAGCGCCTTCCTGGTCGAGCCGCGGGAGGCCCGGGCGTGAGCATCTCCGAAGAGTTCACCCTCGATTTCGCCCGGCCCGAGCGGATCGGGCTGGAGGAGGCGATCTTCTGCGCCGGCAAGAGCCCGGAGCAGATCGACGCGATCCTGGAGGCCGCCCGGGCGCGCGGCGCCTCGCTGCTCCTCACCCGCCTCGACCCGGAGAAGCGCGACCGGCTCCGGGTCGCCGCGCGGCTCGATTACTGCCCGGTCTCGCGCACGGCGGTGTTCGGCGAGGCTCCCCGGATCACCGGCCCGGCCCGGGTCGCGGTGGTGGCGGCCGGCACCTCGGACGTGCCCGTCGCCCGCGAGGCGCTGCGAGTGCTGGCCTATGCCGGACGGGCGGCCTCGCTCTTCGCCGATGTCGGCGTCGCCGGCCTGTGGCGGCTGACGTCGCGGATCGAGGAGATCCGCGCGCACCCGGTGGTGATCGTCGCCGCCGGCATGGACGCGGCTTTGCCCAGCGTCGTCGGCGGCCTCGTGGCGGGCGCGGTGATCGCGGTCCCGACCTCCGTGGGCTACGGCGTCGCGGCGGGCGGGCGCGCCGCGCTCGATGCCGTGCTGGCGAGCTGCGCGCCGGGCATCACGGTGGTCAACATCGACAACGGCTACGGCGCCGCCTGCGCCGCCCTGCGCCTGCTCCACGCGGCGGGACGCCTCGCCACGGGGACCGAACGATGACGCGGCCCGACGCATTACCTCCCCTCACTAGGACATCCTCGAACGGAGACAGCCGATGGAACGCCGCAGCTTCCTCCAGGGCGCCGTGCTCGGCGCGGGCCTCGCTGGCGCCGGCAGCGCGGGTGCGGCCGTGAACGCCCCCGTCCTCCCCGGCAACCGCCCGCAGGACCCCGCGGACCTGCCCTTCGTCACCGATCCCGGCGAGCGCCGGGGCGAGATGCTCTACCGGTCGTTCGGGAAGAGCTCCGAAAAGATCTCGGCGATCGGCATGGGCGGGTTCCATCTCGGCAAGAGCGCCGTGACGGACGACGAGGCGACGCGGCTGATCCATGCCGGGATCGACCGCGGCATCACCTTCATGGACAATTGCTGGGACTACAACGAGGGGCGCTCCGAGCTGCGCATGGGCGCGGCCCTGGCCCAGGGCGGCTACCGCGACAAGGTCTTCCTGATGTCCAAGATGGACGGGCGGACCAAGGAGGAGGCGCTCAAGCAGATCGACCAGTCGCTCCTGCGCCTGCGCACGGACCGGATCGACCTCGTCCAGCACCACGAGATCCTGCGCTACGACGACCCGGACCGGGTCTTCGCCGAGGGCGGCGCCATGGAGGGTTTCCTGGAGGCGAAGAAGCAGGGCAAGCTGCGCTACATCGGCTTCACCGGCCACAAGGACCCGCGCATCCACCTGCAGATGCTGGAGGTCGCCGCCGAGCGCGGCTTCCACTTCGATGCCGTGCAGATGCCGGTCAACGTGATGGACGCGCATTTCCGCTCGTTCAGCCACCTCGTCCTGCCCTACCTCGTGCAGAACGGCATCGCGCCGCTCGCCATGAAGACCTTCGGCGACGGGGTGATCCTGAAGGCGGACGCGCCGATCAAGCCGCTCGAGTACCTGCACTTCTCGCTGAACCTGCCGGTCTCGGTGGTGATCACCGGCATCCAGAACCAGCGCGACCTCGACCAGGCCTTCGAGGCGGTGAAGACCTTCAAGCCGATGGACAAGACTACGGTGGCCGAGCTGCTGTCGCGCTCGAAGCCCTACGCGCTGGAGGGCAAGTACGAGCTGTTCAAGACGAGCGCGACCTTCGACGGCACCGCCAAGAACGCGGCGTGGCTCGGCGAGGACGTGGCGAGCGTGAAGAAGCTCGCGCCGACGATGGAGTAGGCGGCGGGCAAGCGCGTCCGATATTCCCCTCTCCCTTGCGGGGAGGGGTTAGGGGTGGGGGTGGTTCAGAAGGAACCGCCGAGCCCTTTCCGGCCCCACCCCCAACGCGGGATCTGGGATCCCCAAACTCCTCCCCGCAAGGGGGAGGAGAGTCAGCCCCTCACGCCACGTCCTCCAGCCGGATCGGCAGGCTGCGGATCCGGCGGCCGGCGGCGTGGTAGATCGCGTTGGCGATGGCCGCGTTCACCCCGATGATCCCGAGCTCGCCCAGGCCCTTCAGGCCCAGCGCATCGACCTGATCGTCGGGATCGGGCACCAGCAGCGCCTCCACCTCCGGCGCGTCGGCCGCCGTGGGGACAAGGTACTCGGCGAGATCCGGGTTGCGGTAGGCGGCGCCGTCCACCAGCGTCTCCTCAAGAAGCGCCGAGCCGAGGCCCCAGATCATCCCGCCCGTCAGCTGGCTCCGCGCGGTCAGCGGGTTGAGGATCCGCCCCGCCGCGAAGGCGCCGGTGAGCCGGGCGACGCGGATTTCCCCGGTCTCGGCGTGGACGTGGACCTCGGCGAACTGCGCGCCGAAGCCCCAGGAGACGGCCTTCCCGCCCCCACCGAGGGCGAGCCCGATATGGCCCTGCTTCAGGCCCGCGAGCGCCTTCTCCCGGTCGCCGCCCGCCGGCACGAACTCCGCGACCGTCTCGACGCCTTCCGGGCCGACGGCCTCGCCGAGCGCGATCCCGGCCCCGTCCGGCGCCGCGAGCCGGCCGTCCGCGAGGCGCAGGCTACCCGGATCGCGGCCGGCGAGGCGCCCGCCCTGCCCGGTCGCGGCCTGCGCCAGGCTCTCGCGGATCTGACGGCAGCCGAGCGCCAGGGCGCTCATCAGGCTGGTGGTCGTGCTCGACCCGCCCGAGATCCCCGCCGCCGGCAGGTCGGTGTCGCCGAGCCGGACGGTGACCCGCTCCACCGGCACGCCGAGACCGTCCGCCGCGCCCATCGCCAGCAGCGTGGTGATGCCGTTGCCGATCTCGTGGTGCGCGCAGGCGACCTCCGCGGCGCCGTCCGGGCCGAGCCGGACCCGCAGGGTCGCGGCCGCGATCTTGGTGGGCCGCACCGAAGTCGCGCAGCCGAGACCCACCCGCCAGGGCCCGTCGCGCATCGCGCCCGGGCGCGGCACCCGGCGCGACCAGCCGAAGGCCTTCGCGCCGGCGTCGAAGCAGGCCATCAGCGGCCGGGTCGAGAACGGTTTTCCGGAGACCGGATCGACCGCCGTGTCGTTGAGGCGGCGCAGCGCGATCGGGTCCATGCCGAGCGCGACCGCCATCTCGTCGACGGCGCTCTCCAGGGCGAACAGGAACGGCACCTCCGGGGGCGCCCGCATCGGCCCCGGCGTGTTGCGATCGACCCGCACGGCCCGCTCCTCGGTGCGGATGTTCGGGCAGGCGTAGAGGCTCGCCGTCACCTCCGCGCCCTCCATGACGAAGGGATCGAAGCGCGACGTCACGGTCTCGGCCTCGTGGACCAGGGCGGTGAACCGGCCCGTCCGGTCGGCGCCGAGTCGGATGCGGTGGCGCGATTCCGGCCGATAATTGGCGATGGTGAAGCACTGTCGCCGGCTGGGCACCAGCGAGACCGGCCGGCCGAGGCGCTTGGCCGCCAGGGCGACCAGGGCCGTGTGCTGCGACAGGGCGAATTTCGAGCCGAAATGGCCGCCGATCAGCCTCGCCACCACCCGTACCTGCGCGGGATCGAGCCCGAGCTGCGCCGCGAGCCCGTGCTGCACGGCGCCGACGTAGCGGGTCGGCTCGTGGACGGTGAGCCTTTCGCCGTCCCAGGCGGCCCGGGTGGTGAACAGCTCGATCGGGTTGTGGTGCTGGACCGGCGTCGCGTAGCGCGCCTCGACGCGGAGGGCCGCGTCCCGGAAGCCCGCCTCGGCATCGCCCTGGGCGATGTCCGCGTGCTGAGCCTTCAGGTCGGCGAGGCGCACCGTCTCGGCGCCGGTAGCGTCGAAGCCGCCGGCGGCGGGCTCCTCCGCGTAGGCGACCTTCACCGCACCGGCCGCCGCCTCGGCGGCGCCCAGGGTCTCGGCGACCACGAGGGCCACGATCTGGCCGGCATAGGCGACGGTGTTGGAATCGAGCGGACGGTGCGAGCTGTTGGCGAACCCGCCGGCCATCAGGTGCTTCACCGGCGCCACCGCGCCCGCGAAGTCCCGGTGGGTGAAGATCCGGAGGAGTCCCGGCACCCGCTCGGCCGCCGCAAGGTCGAACCCGGTGACGCGGCCCCGGGCGATGGTGCTGGTCACCAGGGCCGCGTGGGCCGTGTCGCGGTCCGGGCCGGTGAGGTCGGAGCTGTAGAGGGCCCGGCCGGTGACCTTGTCGGCTCCCTCGACACGGGTGTGGGGGCGGCCGAGATGGCCGTCGGTGTCCTGCGCGCCGGCGTCCATGCCGCCCTCCCCGTTCGCGGCCCCTCGGGCCGCATCGCAAGGGGGAAGCGCCGTGAGGGCTTCACGGCTCCCCGGACGGTGGAGCGACAGGATGCAGCAACCGAACGGGCCCAGGCGTCATCGCGAGCGGAGCGAAGCGACCCAGGGCAGCGCGCCCTGGATAAGCGTAGCGCTGCCTGGATTGCTTCGCTCCGCTCGCAAGGACGGAGCGGGCTGCGGCAGCCTTCACCGCCGCAGCCCTAGATCTCAGTTCAGGACCTTGCCGTCCGGTCCGACCTTGACCTCCTGCTCCTTGTCGGCGCCGGCGACCTTGATCTCGTACTGGACCGAGGAGCCGTCCTTCTCGACCTCGGCCTCGTAGGCCTTGCCGCCGCCGGCCTTCTGCTCGGCGATGGCCAGCGCGTCCTTCAGCGAGGTCTTGGCGTTCTGGAAGTCGGAGGCCTTCAGCCGGGTGAAGTAGCGCTCGAACGGCTGGTTCTCGGTCTTGTAGAGGGCGCCGGTATCGGCGTTGATCCCGTACTCGACGAGCTTGCCGCTCGGGTAGACGACCTTGATCGCGTAGTGGGCCGGATCCTTGCTGCCGGCCTTCTCGAAGTCGGCGTCGATGGCGCGGCCGCCCTTCTCGTCGCCCTGCGACTCGGCGGTGGCCAGCGCCTGGGCGAGGCTGACCTTGGCGACCTTGGCGACCTGCCACTCCTTCATGTTGCTGTCGGCTTTCGTGGCCGGCTCGGCGGGCGTCGCGGTGGGCGTCTGGGCCAAGGCGAGGCCGGTGGAGAGGGCCAGGAGGCCGACTGCGGCGGTGAGACGGGTGATCATGGCGGTGTGTCCCTTCGCGGGTTCGTTCACGGATGCGTGAAACGTCGGGTCCGGAAATCCGGTTGCCCGCGATCGGGAAAAAATTCGGGTCCCGTCGCCCGGGCGGGGCCGGGTCGGCGCCTGGGGCCGCGCGGGGTCGAAGGCCCGGCGAGACGGACGGCCGGCGCCCCTGTATGACACGCGGGCGATCCGGCGCGCCCCTCGGGGACGGCGGACGTCCCCCCGATGGAGCAGGCCATGACCGCGCACGAGCCCGAGCCGCTGGACGAGTTCACCCGCCTGCACGCCAAGCTGTCCGCCCTGGAGATCGTGCTCGGCGTCCTGATCGGTCGGCTCTCCGAGGAGAACCCGGAGATCCGCGAGGACGTGAAGCGCGACGTGGCGGCGATCCTGTCGGACCTGCCGATCGACGGCCCGAGCGAGGAGATGATCGCCGCCGAGGTCCGCCGCGCCGCCGAGGTGCTGACCAGCGTGTCGATCGGCTGAGCCGTCAGCGCGGCGGCATCCGCAGCGCCCCGTCGAGCCGGATGGTCTCGCCGTTCAGCATCGGGTTCTCGCAGATGTGCCGGACGAGGTCGGCGTATTCCGACGGGCGGCCGAGGCGGGCTGGGAACGGCACGCTCTGGCCGAGCGTGTCCTGCACGTCCTGGGGCAGACCCGCCATCATCGGCGTCTCGAAGATGCCCGGCGCGATGGTGACCACCCGGATGCCGTGCCGGGCGAGCTCCCGGGCGATCGGCAGGGTCATCGACACCACCCCCCCCTTCGAGGCCGCGTAGGCGGCCTGCCCGATCTGGCCGTCGAAGGCCGCGATCGAGGCGGTGTTCACGATCACGCCCCGGGCGCCGGCCGCGTCCGGCGCCTCGCGGGCGATGGCGTCGGCGGCCAGCCGGATCATGTTGAACGTGCCGACGAGGTTGACCGAGACCGCCCGCGCGAAGGTCTCGAGCCGGTGCGGCCCGTCGCGGCCGACCACCTTCTCCCCCGGCGCGATGCCGGCGCAGTTCACCAGCCCGTGGAGGTGCCCGAACGCGTCGAGCGCCGTCCGGACCGCCGCCGCGCCGTCCGCCTCGCGGGTGACGTCCGTCTCGGCGAAGCGGGCCTGCGCCCCGAGATCCGCCGCCACCCGGGCGCCGGCCTCCCGGGCGATGTCGGCCACGACCACCCGCGCCCCCGCCGCCGCGAGGCCCCGCGCCGTCGCCTCCCCGAGGCCCGAGCCCGCGCCCGTGACGATGAAGACCCGGTCCCTGATCATCGCGCTCGCCATCCTGGCTCCCCGCCGCTCCCGGGCGGCCGACGGCGCCCCGCGAGTCCCGAGGTAGCGCGGCGCCGCGGCCGCCGGAAGGTGTCCGGCCCGGCACATGCGCCCGATCGCGCCCGCGCCGCGATTGACGTGTGAATTTTTCCCACATATACGAGGTGAAGATGATCCGATGTACGGGATCATATCAACGCGTGTTTCTTCGAAGTTTATCCGCTGATCCGTCGCGTGGCGGCAAGTCGTTCGGCCGCGCGTGACCTGTCGTTTCCTGTATCCGGGCCGCGGACCGGCCCGCGCCCGTCATCCTCCGGTCCCGGCCGTCCGGGAGCGGCCGCTCCCTCACGCCTGATCAGGACAGCCATGGGCGCCCATTGGATCGAGAATGCGGCCCGGCACTGGCGGCACGGGCGGATCGTCGGGCACCGCTTCGCCGAGCGGCGTCCCGGCATCCGCGCGGTCCTCCGGGCGGCCGCGCCCGGCAGCGTGCTGCTCGCCGGCAATTCCCACGCGGAGCTCGTCGGCGCGCCGGATCTCGGCGGCCGGCCCTGCATCAACGTCGCGGTCGGCGGCAGCACCGCGGCCGATTGCGGCCGCCAGCTCGCGGCGCTGCGCGTCCCGGTCCGCTGCGCGGCCGCGGTGCTGATCATCGGCACCAACGACATCCAGCGCTGGCGCCATCCCGAGCGGGCCCGGGTGGTCGACCGGTTCGAGGCCGATGTCCGGGACATCCTGCGCCGCCTGGAGGCCTGGGCCGCGCAGGTCTTCGTCGCCGCGATCCCGCCGATCGGTGCCGGGGCGACCGGGCGCGATCCCGCCGCCGTCGCGGTCTTCTCGGATCGCCTCGCGGCACTCTGCGCCGCGGGGGGCCGCACCTTCTTCGACCCGTTCGCGCCGTGGCGATCCGGCACCGGCGGCTTCGCCGGTCCGGGCCTCCACCGGGACGGCGTGCATCTGGCCGACTACGCGCCCCTGGCCGCGGCGCTCGCCGGCGCGGTGGTGCTCGATGCGCTCCCGCTCGCGCCCGTCCGGAGGCCCGTGCCGGCCGCGCCCCTGCGGATCCTGCGCGCCGCCTGGATCGGCCGGCCATGAGGCTCCGCGCGCGCCTCGCCGCGGCCCTGCGGCCGCCCGCGCGCGCCGGCGCGCAGCACCTGCCCCGGCGGGTCTGGCCCGGCGAGGAGGCGGCTTGGCGCGACGAGAACGGCGTCCGCCACCCGCGGGCGGTGCGCCGTGCCCTCGCGGCGCTGGCCGCCCTCGAACCCCGCGGTCGCTACGGCGCCCGGATCGAGGGACGGGGCAAGGTCGTGACCGGCCCGGCCAGCGCGCTCGTCCTGCGCGACGCGGATGCGGAGATCGGGTTCGTCCTCGGCCTCACGCCCGACGGGTACGGCGCGGAGCCGTTCTGAGCGGGTCCGGATCAGGGCGGGGTCGTGCACAGCAGGGTCGGCGCGCAGGCCGTCCGGAAGCCTGCCCGCGCGTAGAGGGCCTCGGTCCTGCCGTCGGCCGGGCATTGCAGGAAGACCTGAACCGCCCCCCGCGCCCGGGCCTCGCGCAGGGCCGCGACCGTCACGGCGGTGCCGAGGCCGCGGCGCTGCCGGTCGGCCCGCGTGCTGACATTGTACAGGCCCGCCGTCTCGCCGCGCAGGTAGAGGCTGGCGCAGGCCGCTGGGCCGGCGGCATCGCGCAGGACGAGGTGCAGGGTCACGAGGCCGTGCCGGCCCCGGGCCGCGCGCAGCGCCGGGATGTAGTAGCGGCGCAGATGCGTCCGCACGCCCGGCGCGTCGGACAGGTGGGCGAAGACCCGCTCGAAATCCGGCCCCGGCGCGGGCGTCGCCTGCACGGTGACGGCGCTGCCGGCCGGGGCCGGCGCCGGAAGCTCCCGCGCCACCATCCAGCAAGCCGGGTAGAGGATCGCGGGCTCGAACAGGGCGCGCAGCAGCGCGATCTCGCCGTCGTCCCGGGCCAGGAAGGCCGGCGCCCGGGCTCGCCCGAGGGCGGCCGCGCCCGCCCAGGCGAACTGGTCGGGACGGTGCACGCCGAAGGCGAAGTTCACGGTCGGGTCCGGGATGCTGCGCGACCAGACGTAGCCGGCGCCCCCGGGGCCGTGCTCGACGCCGTCGATCAGGGAGCCGGTGAGCGCGGCCACATGGGCGTCGCGCAGGGTCTCGAAGGTCGGTTCGGGCGCCTGCATGTCAGGCGGCCGTCCGAGCGGAGGCTCGCGCGGGGGACGGCGCCCGGGCCTCGGCGGTGTCCCTGGCTGCGTCCCCGGCCGTGTCTCCGGCCGTGTCTCCGGCCGTGCCCGGACCTGCCTCCGCAGCCGTGTCCGCGCCCGCCTCCTGGCCGTGCCTGTCCATCCGCTCGCTCCTGCGCCGCTCGGGCTTCGACGGAGTGACGGTTGAGGCGGGGTGCCGTTCATGCTGTCGCACCCGGCGCCGGCGGACAGCGCCCGCACGAAACCTCTGAACGCCGGACGGGCCCATCCGTCAGGGAGGTGCCGGCGACGCGGAGGTGCCGGCGACGCGCGGAGGACGGATGACGGACGCTTCGAGCCAGCGGATGCGCGACGTGGGGGCGCATCCCCCGAAGCCGCGCGATGACGGGGCGCGGGAAACCGCGCGGGACGCCGCGCCGGTGTCCCTCACCCTGGAGGGGACCCGCGAAGTGCCGGTGATCCGCCTCGCCGAGCCGGTCGCGCCGGCGGCGGCCGCGGAGGCGATCCTGGCGCGCGCCGAGGCGCTGACCGCCCAGGACATGCAGGTCCTGCGCATCGTCGTCGTGGCCGATCCGGCGACGTCCGGACGGCTGCTCGACCTCGGCGCGGCCCGGGCCCTCGGTGACGGCGACGGGGTCGAGATCCTGCCGGGGCTCCTCTGGCAATGCGCCGCCCGCTGGCTCCCGCGGGCCCGGCCGCCCTTCCCCGAGCTGTTCACCGCCACGGCCGGCCGCCGCCACCCGCTGCGGCCCCGGACGCCGGCCGGCACGGTCTACGCACGGGCGATCCCCTGGCTCGACCGGCGTCTGAGCTTCCGCACGACGACGGAGCCCGGCGACGTCGCCCTGTTCTCGACCTGGATGAACGACCCCCGGATCGCCGCGATCTGGCAGGAGACCGGTACCCTGGAGGCGCACGCCGCCTACATCGCCGGGCTCCAGGCCGACCCCGCGACCCTGCCGCTATTCGGCTGCCTCGACGGCAGGCCGTTCGGCTATTTCGAGCTGTACTGGGCGCGGGAGAGCCGCCTCGGGCTGCTCTACGAGGCCGGCCCCTACGACCGCGGCTGGCACGTCGCGATCGGCGACGCGTCCGTGCGCGGGCGGCCCGCGCTCTCGGCCTGGCTGCCGTCGCTGATGCACTACCTGTTCCTCGACGAGCCGCGCACGCAGCGCGTCGTCGGCGAGCCGCGGGCCGATCACGCCCAGCAGATCCGGAACCTCCACGGCTCCGGCTTCGCGACGATCGCGACCGTCGACTTCCCCCACAAGCGCGCGGCCCTGGTCGCGCTGTCGCGCGAGCATTTCGTGCGCGACCGGCTCTGGGTGCCGGGGGCGGCCGCCGCTGACGCCGCGCCTCGGCCTCCCGCGGTGCCCGCCTAGACCGCCCTCCGCGAACAGGGATGCGCGTCCGGTGACGCCGCTCGCCCCCGCCCTCGCCTACGGGCCCGTCGCCGGCGGGCTGATGATCGCCTGCGCCGGGCCGCGGCCGAGGTCCTGGCCGACGGGCGCGGTCCGGCGCCGCTGCCGGCCTGGGGCCTCGGCGCGCGCCGGGCAGGCGGCGCAGCGCCGGTCGAGGGCCGCGAGGCAGTGCAGGTGGCCGCGGCGCACGAGGCTGCACACCAGGGCGCGCGAGACCCCGAGCCGGGCCGCGATCTCGATCTGCGGCACGCCCTCGACCCGGTGGAGCTGGAAGGCCGTGCGCACCGGCTCCGGCAGCTCGGCCACCGCGGCCTCCACCTGCCGCAGGGATTCCCGCGACGCCGCGGCCGCCTCGGGGGTCCCGGTGCCGGGATCGGCCGGGTCCGGCGCGGCGTCGAGGCCGGTGAACAGGCGCCGCTCGAGGCCCTGCCGCCGCGCCCGGTCCAGGGCGAGGTTGCGCACCATCCGCCCGACATAGGCGGCCTGGATCGCGGTCTCGGCCGGGGGCGGATCGGCGATCAGCCGGAGCAGCACGTCCTGGACCACGTCCTCCGCCTGGGCCGGGCAGCCGAGGATGCGGCGCGCCCGCGCCAGATAGGCGGCGCGATGGCGCTCGAACGCCGCGAGGTTCCATGATCCGCCGGGCGGAGGGCGGCCGGGCCGGCCCGGCGGGACCGCGGCGATCCCGTGGCCGGAGGGACCGGCGTCGCTGTTCCAGGTCGCCACTGTCCCGCTCACAATGTCCCATCGGCACGGCGCGTGCGGGCGGGACGCGTAACACGCGGCTCTTCTGTGTAACAACGTCTATCTTCATGGATTGGAATTATTAAAACTCGAAATATCGACATCGGTTCGAGAGAATAGATGAAAGATCTGGACGTTCGCCCCGGCGCGGGGCGAGAAATCGTTCCGGATTCTGCATTCCACGGTGCCACGCCCGGGATCGGGCCGGCGGCCGCGCCGGATTTCCGGTCGCGCCAGGGTCCGTCGGCGCGTGTATGCTGGCGCTTCCTCGATTCGGCGCGCGGTGCGCGCGGCCGAACCCTTCCCCGCAGGATCGCGGCAGGAGAGCCAGCGCCGCGATGCCGTCCGTCGATACGCTCGTCCCGGTGAGTGCCTTCGCGCTGCTGGTCCTGGCGTTCGCCGTGAAGCACCTCGCGGCGGACTTCTTCTTTCAGACCAACTGGATGGCGCAGGGCAAGCAGCGGTCGTCCGCCTGGCTCGCCCCCCTCTGCGCCCATACCGGCCTGCACGGCCTCGGCACGCTGCTGATCGCGCTGGCGGTGAAGCCGGCCCTGTGGTGGCTGGCGCTCGTCGATTTCGCGATCCACACGGGGATCGATCGCGGCAAGGTGCTGGTCGGTCGGCGGACGAGCCTGCCGGCCACGGACGCCCGGTTCTGGTGGCTGATCGGCATCGACCAGTTCCTGCACCAGGTCACCCATCTCGGGCTCGCCGTGGTGCTGGCGGCAGCCTGACCCCTGACCGGGAGAGCGGGCGCCGCCGGGCGCCTCACTGCATCTCGGCCTCGAGCAGCCGGTTCGTGTCGGAGACCTTGCCGGCCAGTTCCAGGATCAGGAAGCGCTGGAAGGCGAGCGCGAGGTCCGGGCGCTCCCGCTCCATCCGCGCGAGGGCGGCGCGATCGATGACGACCACCCGGCAGGGGCTCTCGGCGACGGCGGTGGCGGTGCGCCGCCCGCCCTGGACCAGCGCGATCTCGCCGATCACCGTGCCGGCCGTGGTGGTGCGCAGGCGCAGGTTGCCGCGGCCGGGGACCTCCATCTCGATGGAGACGAGGCCCTGCTCCAGGAAGTAGAGGGCATCGGCCGCCTCCCCCTGGCGCATCAGCGCCGCGCCCGCCGCGAGTTCGCGGACCGTCAGGTAGGGCGCGAAGTCGTCCGGGCCGAACGTGCTGCCGAGCCGGTCGGCCATGTGCCGGGCGAAGACGGCGACCTCCCCCGGGCCGGCGCCGCCGGCCTCCGCCAGGAGCGTCGCCTCGGCGGCGCGCAGGGCCTCGTCCAGCGTGTCGAGGATTCGGACACGCGGGTCGGCGGTGAGGCCGTTGCGGGTGATCAGCAGGCGCGCGATCGGATCCACGTGGACCAGCAGCACCTCGAAGCGCCGCTGCTCGGCGAGCTGGCCGACCTTGCGGAACGCGATCAGCGCCGAGCTGTCGAGTCCCACGGTCTCGCGGAAATCCAGGATCAGCACGCGCAGATCCCCGGCCTCCGCGGCGGCCCGGCGGAAGATCGCCTGCGCGTTGAGGAAGAACAGGTAGCCCTGCAGGGTGTAGATCCGGGTCCGGCCGCCGGCCGCCTCGAGCCGCGCGGCGGCGTCGGGGCCGCGGATCACGCTGCTGCGCCGGTCCGCCCCGGAGAGCGACCGGCGGATCGCGCCGATCTGCCCGTACTGGACCCCGAAGATCAGGATCGCCAGCAGGACGCCCACGAGGAAGCCCGTGGTGGCCCCGAAATACGCGGTGGCGGTGCACACGACCAGCGCGATGGCGATCTCCCAGCCCGGCAGGGTCCGGCTGGCGACGCCGAGGTTGAACAGGAGCCCGATGCCGATGGCGATCAGGGCGCCGCCGGCCAGCGGGCGGGGCAGCAGCGCCAGGGGACTCGCGCCGACGATGAGGAGCGCCGCCATGACCGCGAGGGTCAGCCACCAGCCGAGCCAGTGGCCGCCGCCGATGTTGTGCAGCAGCAGCGTCGAGGTCCGGCCGAAGCCCATCGCGGAGCTGCCGAACACGCTGCCGACCAGGTTGGTGGCGCCCGAGGCGACGAACATCCGGTCGATGTCGAGGTCGCGCCGGATCTCCAGCTCGACGCTCACCACGTAGAGGATCTGGATGATCACCGCCACGACGACCAGGGTGGCGATCTTGGGCCAGATCGGCAGGAGCAGGTGCGGATCGAAGGCCGTCAGGCTGCCGATGGCGGGCGGCCGCAGCAGCGTGCCCGTCGGCAGCGGCTCGATCAGCCATCCCGATGCCTGCCCGGCGGCGACGCTGGTGCCCGTCCAGGCCAGCCCGATATGGACCACCGCGAGGCTCGACAGGATCACCGTCGGGTAGGTCCCCCAGTGCCGAACGATCCGGGGGAGGTAGAAGGCGCAGAACCCGATCACGAGGGTCAGGGCGATGCGCGCGAGCGCCCCGGCATCGATCCGGCCCGGATCGAGGTTCGCCGGATCGACGGCGTGGAGCAGGGCCGCGAGCGGGTCGTCGACATGGCCGCCGATCTGCACGCCGCTGCGCAGGAACAGCAGGCCGACGCCGCCGAGGAAGCCGGCGAGCACCGGGTAGGGCAGGAGCTGCACCAGCAGGGAGGCCCGCAGGGTGCCGAGCAACGCGAAGATCACGCCGGTAGCGAAGGTCGAGACGCCGCAGGCGACGAGCACGAGCTGGCCGACCGTCTCCGGATCGGTGACGCCCGCGGCCTCGAGCTGCCCGGCGACCGCCGCGGCGATCGCCGCCTGCACGATCGCGGCCGCGCCGATGAAGGACAGCGAGATCCGCGCGGTGCGGCGGAGCGCGATGAAGACGAGGCTGCCCAGCACGTAGGCCGCGAGCAGCGCCGACAGGCCGGCCGCGCGGCTCTCCGCCAGCGGCCCCGAGAAGATGAGCTGGGAGTAGCTGATGAGGTCGAGGAGCAGCACCATCACGGTGACGGCCGCCGCCGCTCCGATGCGGGCCCCGCGCAGGATCGCCGCGCGGCCGCCGACCGGGGATGCGGTCCCGGCGGACGTCAGGTCGGTTGTCGTCATCGGCACGGTACCCGCGTCTCGAAATCCCGATGGGCGCGGAGATCGCAGATCCCGGGGCAGATTCCGTGCGATCACGCGCACGGATCGTCGCCGAATCGCAGGACCTGACCTTGGCCACGCCAGTTCTCAACCGATGGCAGGCGCCGGCTTAAATTATCGTGCAGGCCGCTTCCGCGCGGCAGCATTGTGGGATCGCCGCGGTGGATCGCGCGGCGGATCGGCCGATCCGCCGCGCCGTCGGGGGCTCCCGGGTCGCGGCCGCCGCGACGGGCGTTCGGCCCTCAGCGCGCCTCGCTGACGCGCTTGGTCGCCCGCTGCTCCTTCTTGTAGGCGGTGATCGCCGCCGAGCAGTTCGGGGAGAGCTTCTTGAGGTTGGCCTTGAAGCAGGCCTCGACCTCCGGGCCGCCCGGCGCGTAGGCGCTGCAGAAATCCATGTAGTCGCCGGTGCAGTACTGCTTGAGGGCTTCCCGGGCCGGGGATTGCTCCGCGAAGGCCGCGGCGGGGCCGAGGCACAGACCGATGGCCAGGAGGGCCGTCTTGGTCGAAGTCATCGAAATCCTACGCTCGTCCAGGCCGTGCGAGCGGGTCGCGCGGCGATGGGCGGTGCGGATGGGCGCCAAGGATGGCATGACCATGACGCCCGGGCTGCCCGAACGCAGATCAGCCATGCCCCGTGCCGGCGGGGCCGCCGGTCAGTGCGCGCTGACGCGGCGGGTCGGCACGAGGTCGTTGGCGATGATCTCGCCGAACGGGCCGTCGTTGCGGGCATTGCCGGCCGGCCGCCCGGTCGTGGCGCGCAGCGGCAGCTTCGGGAAGACCAGCTCGGCGAACCGGTAGGCCTCCTCCAGGTGCGGGTAGCCCGAGAGGATGAAGCGGTCGATCCCGAGATCGATGTACTCCTTCATCCGGTCGGCGACCTGGTCGGCCGAGCCGACCAGCGCCGTCCCGGCGCCGCCGCGGACGAGGCCGACGCCGGCCCAGAGGTTCGGCGCCACCACGAGCTTGTCGCGGCTGCCGCCGTGGAGCGCCATCATGCGGCTCTGGCCGACGGAATCCTGCCGCTTCAGGGTCTCCTGCGCCTTGGCGATGGTGGCGTCGTCGAGCTTCGAGATCAGCTGCTCGGCGGCCTCCCAGGCCGCGGCCTCGGTCTCGCGGGCGATGACGTGCAGGCGGATGCCGTACGAGAAGGTCTTGCCCTTCGCCTCGGCGGCCTCCCGGGCGGCGGTGATCTTCTCGGCGACCTGGGCCGGGGGCTCGCCCCAGGTCAGGTAGACGTCGCAATGCTCGGCCGCGACCGCCATGCCGGCCGCCGACGAGCCGCCGAAATAGAGCGGCGGATAGGGCTTCTGCACCGGCGGGAAGATCAGCCGGCCGTTCTCGGTGCGCAGGTGATCGCCCCGGAAGGTCACGGTCTCGCCCGCGAGCAGGCCGCGCCAGATCGTCAGGAACTCGTCGGTGACGGCGTAGCGTTCGTCGTGGGACAGGAACACGCCGTCGCCGGCGAGTTCCACCGGGTCGCCGCCGGTGACGACGTTGATCAGGAGGCGTCCGTCCGAGATCCGGTCGAGGGTCGCGGTCATGCGGGCCGCCGCGGAAGGCTCCATCAGGCCCGGCCGCACCGCCACGAGGAAGCGCAGCTGCTTGGTCAGCGGCGCCAGCGCCGAGGCGACGATCCAGGAATCCTCGCAGGAGCGTCCGGTGGGCAGCAGCACGCCGTAATAGCCGAGCTCGTCCGCCCCCTGCGCGATCTGCCGGAGATAGCTGAGCGAGACGTCCCGGGCCCCCTCCCGCGCGCCGAGATAGCGGCCGTCGCCGTGGGTCGGCAGGAACCAGAGGACGTCGGCGCGCCCGTCATTGGCTGCGGTCATCGGAATCTCCTGTGCGGCCCGGTGGCCGGATGCGGAAAAGCCGGACCCGACTGCGCGGATCCGGTGATCGTCGAGAGCTAGGGCGGGCCGCCGCTTCCGGGAAAGGGCGGCCCCGCGTTCAGGCGGTCGGCTGCGATCCGAGCAGGTGATCGAGGATGCGGCCCTCGAGGCGGGCGAGGTCCGGATCCCCGCGCCGGCGCGGCCGCGGCACGTCGACCCGCAGGTCGAGGGCGATCCGTCCGGCCTCGACCACGAGGATGCGGTCGGCCAGCGCCACGGCCTCGGTGACGTCGTGCGTGACGAGGAGCGCGGTGAACCCCTGCGCCCGCCAGATCCGCTCGATCAGGTCCTGCATGCCGATCCGGGTCAGGGCGTCGAGGGCGCCCAGCGGCTCGTCGAGGGCGAGCAGGCCCGGCCGGCTCACCAGCGCCCGGGCCAGGGCCACGCGCTGGCGCTGGCCGCCCGATAGGGTCGCGGGCCACTGCCCGGCCTTGTCGGCGAGGCCGACCTCGGCGAGCGCCGCGAGCGCCCGCTCCCGACGCTCGGCCCGGGAGCCGTGCCCAGATAGGCCGACCGCGACGTTGTCGACGACCCGCGCCCAGGGCAGCAGCCGCGGCTCCTGGAACATGATCCGCTTCGGCGGCTCGGACCGGCGCGGGGAGCGCTCTGGCCCCTCCAGGTCGATCCGCCCGCCCGTGGGCGTGTCGAGCCCGAGGATGAGGCGCAGCAGGGTGCTCTTGCCGCAGCCGGAGCGGCCGACCACCGCGGTGAACCCGCCGGCCGGCAGGAACAGGTTCAGGCCCTCGATGACGGCGGTGCCGTCGAAGCTCTTGTCCAGGTCGCGGACGGTGACGGCGATCCCGCGGGCTGGCGGCGAGGGGGGCGAATCCGCGGGCAGATCCGCGGGCAGATCCGCTTGCCTGTGCCCCGGGGCGGGGCCGGGCGCCGGGCGCGGGTCCGTGCCCGGGTCGGGAAGCGCCTCGCGGCGGACGGCGTCGAGCAGCATCAGGCGCTCCTGTAGGCGGGGTTCCAGGCGAGGCAGGCGCGCTCGAGCTGGCGGGTCAGGGCGTCGGCGAACTTGCCGAGGGCGGCGTAGATCAGGATCGCCAGCACGACGACGTCGACCAGCATGAACTCCCGGGCCTGCATGGCCATGTAGCCGAGCCCCGACGAGGCCGAGATCGTCTCGGCGACGATCAGCGTCAGCCACATGATGCCCAGCGCGTAGCGCAGGCCCACGAAGATCGACGGCAGGGCGCCGGGCAGCACCACGCGGGTGAACAGCTCGGTGCGGGACATGCCGTAGACCCGGCCCATCTCCACGAGGCCCGGATCTACCGAGCGGATGCCGTGCAGGGTGTTCGCGTAGATCGGGAAGAACACGCCGAGCGCCACGAGGAACAGCTTGGCCTCCTCGCCGATGCCGAACCACAGGATCACCAGCGGGATCAGCGACAGGTGGGGCACGTTGCGCACCATCTGCACCGAGGTGTCGGTGAGCCGCTCCGACAGGCGCGACAGGCCGTTGGCGAGGCCGAGCCCGAAGCCGATGCCGCCGCCGATCACGAAGCCCGCCAGCGCCCGCAGGGTGCTGACGCCGAGATTGGTCCAGAGCTCCCCGGTCCGCCCGGCCTCCCAGCCGGCCCGGACCACGTCGAGGGGCGCCGGCATGAAGCGGTTGGAGACGAGGCCAGCCGAGACCGCGGCCTGCCAGCCCAGCAGGATGGCGGCCGGCAGCAGCCAGGGCACCGCGGAGTCGCGCAGGCGAACGAGCTTCGAGGGGCGCATCAGCGGTTCTCCGTCCGCTTCTCGGACTTGAGGGCGTCCGCGGGCCGGGGGGGCGTCCAGACCGCGTCGGCGACCCGGACGGGCTTCGGCAGGAGCCCGAGACGGTGGAAGCTGTCGGCGACCTTCTGCTGGTCGGCGATCGCGGCCGCGTCGAGGGGCGCGACGCCGTAGGACAGGCGGCCGAGCGCCACGGCGAGGACCGGCGCGGGGATGCCCACCGAGGGCGCCAGTTCCGCCGCCACGGCGTCGGCATGGCCCTCGGCCCAGGCGTCGATCTCCCCGATCGCCTTCAGCACGGCCGAGACGATCGCGGGGCTGGTGTCGGTGAAGCCGCGCCGGGACAGGTAGAACTGGCGGTTGGGGGCGAGCGCGTGCCCGTCGACCCCGCGCCCGTCGACCAGCACCCGGGCGCCCGTGGCGCGCTCGGCGGCGGCCTGGAACGGGTCCCAGATCACCCAGGCATCGACGGAGCCGCGCACGAAGGCGGCGTTGGCGTCGGCCGGCGCGAGGTAGGCGAGCGTCACCGCGTCGTAGGGGACGCCCGCCTGCTCCAGGGCGCGCACCAGCAGGTAGTGGACGTTCGAACCCTTGTTGAGGGCGACGGTCTTGCCGCGCAGGTCGGCGACGCTGCGGATCGGGCTGTCCTTGGGCACGAGGATCGCCTCGCCCCGCGGCGCCGGCGGCTCGGCGGCCACGTAGCGCAGCTCCGGGCTCGCGGCCTGGGCGAAGATCGGCGGCGCCTCGCCGGCCGAGCCGAGATCGATCGCCCCGGCATTCAGCGCCTCCAGGAGCGGCGGGCCGGACGGGAACTCGGACCACGCCACCGCGGTGCCGAGGGGCTGGAGGGCCTTCTCCAGGGTGCCGCGGGCCTTCAGCAGCACGAGGGACCCGTATTTCTGGTAGCCGATGCGGATGGTGCCGGCCGCGCGGGCCGGCCGCAGCAGCGCGGCCGCCGCGAGGCCGAGGCCGGCGGACAGGAGGAGGCGGCGGTTCGGGGCGCCGTCGGATGACAGGGACAGCGCGCGGGGCGATCGGTCGGTCATGGCTCTCTGCAGTCGGTCTCAGCCGTTGCGGGCGGGGGGCGTCCAGACCGCGTCGGCGATGCGGATCGGCTTGGGGATCAGCTTCAGGGCGTGGAAGCGGTCGGCGACCCGCTGCTGCTCGGCGGCGACGCGGTCGGTCATCGGTCCGATCACGTAGTCGGTCCGGTCCACCGCCCGCCGCGTCGCGGCCAGCGGCACGCCGGTGCCCTGCGACAGGAGGTCCGCCACCGCGCCGCGATTCTGCGTGCACCAGGCCGCCACCTCGCCCAGGGCGTCGATCGCCGCGGTGAGGACCGGGGCCCGGCTCTCCGCGAAGGGCCGGCTCGCCAGGAAGAAGTTGTTCTGCGGGGTGACGTCGGTGGCGCGCACCAGCACGCGCACGCCCTCCCCCTGCTCGGCGATGGCGAAGTACGGGTCCCAGATCGTCCAGGCGTCGATGCTGCCCCGGGCGAAGGCGGCCGCGGCATCCGCGGGCGCCAGCGTCACCGGCTCGATGTCGGCGTAGCTCAGGCCGGCCTTCTCCAGCGCCGCGATGGTCAGGTTGTGGGAGCTCGACGCCTTGGCGAAGGCGACGCGCTTGCCCTTGAGCTCGGCGAGGCTGCGGATCTCCGAGCCCTTCGGCAGCAGGATCCCGGCGCCGGAGCCGCCGGCCTCCTGGGCGGCCGCGTAGACGAGGTTGGAGCGCGCGGCCTGGGCGAAGATCGGCGGGGCGTCGCCGGTCTGGCCGAGATCGATCCCGTCCAGCGACAGGGCCTCCAGCAGCGGCGGCCCGAAGGAGAACTCGACCCAGCGCACCGCGTATCCGAGGGGCTCCAGGCGCTTCTCGATGATCTTCTGCTGCTTGGCGACGACCAGGATGCCGTTCTTCTGGTAACCGATCCGCAGCACGCCGGGCTCGGCCGCCCGGGCGCCCGGGGCGAGGGCCGGCGCGAGGGCCGGTGCTAGGGGCAGGGCCGCGAGGGCGGCCAGCAGGGCGCGACGGTCGAGCATCGGCCGGCTCACTCGGCGGCGGCGAGGGTGAGCGGCGCCGCGGCCGCCCGGTGCACGAGCAGCGCGGCGAGCTGCCCGCCGGCCTCGCGGGCGCGGGCGCGCACCCCGGCCTCGGTCAGCGCGCCGTCGCTGAAATCGGGATCGGAGGCGTAGACCGCGGTCGGGATCTGGAGCGCCCCGAAGAAGCCGAAGAGCGGCCGGAACGCGTGCTCGACCACGAGGGCGTGGCGCGCGCCGCCGCCCGTGGCCACGATCGCCACGGGCTTCCCGGCGAGCGCCCCCGGATCGACCAGGTCGAACAGGTGCTTGAACAGGCCGGTATAGGCGCCCTTGTAGACCGGCGAGCCGACGACCAGCCCGTCCGCCTCCTCGATGGCCGCGAGCACGCCGCGCGCGGCCGGCGCGAGCTGGTCGCGGGTCCAGGCGGCGCCGAGGCCGGTCCCGGCATCGACGAAGTCGAGGATCTCCGCGTCGAGGGAAGCCTGGGCGCTGGCCTCGCGGAGCACGGCATCCACCAGCGTGCGGGTCTTCGAGGGCCGCTGCACGTTGGCGCTCAGCCCGACGAGTCTCGGTCGTGTCATTCCGGATGCCTTGCTGTGAGACAGGATGACGGACCGCCCCGTCTCCGAAGAGCGGAGGTTGCGCGGCCGGACATCCGAACAGGCCGCTAGAATTGATGGCTGCGACTTCCGCCGTCAATGAAACGGCGTTCCCAATTGCCCGGTGAAGGAAAAACGTTCTCCCCGAAATCGGGCGTCCAATATGGACTTTCATCTCGACCGCCGCGCGGGATGGGCGCGAGATCTTGCGTGTCGGCGGTTCATCGACGCGAGAGACGGGGTTTTATTCTCTCAACGCGCCCGGCGGGAGAAGCGTGTTCTCGATACGTGGGCGGACTCGGAACCGAATCGCCAGGCCCGGGATCCGGGGCGGCGGGGGAGGCCGAGGCGACCGGAACGCCGCCCGCGCTGACACCCTCGCGGTCGCCAGCGTCGTCGTCGTCGACCCGCCCTGCGGCTCCGGATCGACAGGCGGTGCCTACTTGCGGACGAGGAGGTGCTGCACGGTGCCGTCGTCGCCGTACTTGGTCCACATCTGCGCGCAGGCCTCCTCGGGACGCTCGCGGAGCTGCGCCAACTCCGCGTCGAGGTCGTGCTGCAGGGCGACCGAGCGCTTCTTCGTGAAGAAGTCCGCGTGGTTCAGATGGTTCTCGCGCGAGAACTGACGGAAGCGCTCCGTGTCGATCCGGACGGCCGCACAGTGTCTCGCGGCCAGATCGGCCTCGATCCCCGGGCGGAGTGCCGGAATGTCCTTCTGCAAGGACGAGCGACGGGCTTCGGCCCAGGTGCCGAACACGGCCCAGGCCAGTGCGGCCGCCACGAGAGGAGCAAATCTATTCATCGCAAGACGTATCGCTGTGCTGCGACATCCCAAATCTCGCACCTGCGATAAGTTCGATCAGGACCGCAGAACGCAAGACACTTCTGTGTGAAAGCGCACACCCCGCGACAGGCGCGGCGTCGGGTCCGGAACCCTGACCGCCTCAGTACGCCGGGACGACGCGCGTCTCGGGCAGCGGCGCCCGCATGGTGAAGTGCAGCCCGGCCGGCTGGAAATCGAAGGCGATGTCCGCCTGGCACTGGACCTTCAGGACACGCTGCAGCAGCGTCGAGCCGAAGCCCTTCCGCGTCGGCACCGCCGTGGCCGGACCACCCCGCTCGGTCCAGTCGAGGTGCAGCATGCGGGCGGCCGGCGTCTGCTCGATATCCCACCGGATCGCGATCCGGCCCTCCGGGACCGACAGGGCGCCGTGCTTGGCCGCGTTGGTCGTCAGCTCGTGGATGGCCATGCCGGTCGGGACCGCGAGGTCGCCCATCAGGTCGATCGCGGGGCCCTCCAGCTGGATGCGGGCGCCCTCGACGTCGTTGTAGGGCCCGAGCTCGTTCATCAGCATCTCGCGCAGGGGCGCCTGCTGCCAGTAATCCTCGGTCAAGAGATTGTGGGTCTTGGCCAGCGAGATCACCCGCGCCGAGAACGACGCGTAGAAGGCGTCGACGCTGGTCGCGGACCGGGCCGAGGCCCCGAGCAGCGCCTGCACGGTGGCCAGCGTGTTCTTCACCCGGTGATGCAGCTCGCGGATCAGGAGCGCCTGCCGCTCGGTCGTGCGCTCGCGCTCCTCGAGATGGGCGCGCGCCTCGAGCTGCCGGCGCTTGGCGCGATGGGCGGAGCGGGCCGCCATGACCAGCGTCGCCGGGTGGAACGGGCGTTCCAGCACGCTGACGTTGCCGAGCATGTCGGTCAGCTGCGCGTTGGGCTCGGCGCCCCGCAGCCGCAGGAGGATGAACGGGAAATCGGACCAGGGCGGCTGCGCGGCGATCCAGTCCGCCAGGGCCTGGCGGTTCGAGGACAGCAGCGCCTCCTCGGTGAGCACCGCGCAGGCGGCCGCGTCGAGCCGGGAGACCACGTCCGCGAGGCTGGCGCACACCTGTGCCGCGATCCGCGCCTCGCCGAGGATCGCCGCGGCGACGGCGGCGTCGCGGCCACCCGGCGCGAAGATGAGAACCGGCAGTTCAGCCTCGGTCATCAGCCGCGCGGGTTGGCAGGAGCGACGACCGCTCACCCTCGAATGTCGGAACGCCGGTCATGATACCTCGGAACGCGCTGAGCGGTTCGCCAACGCGGATCCCGCCGGAGTCGATCCGCAATTCGCGGATCGTGTCCTCGTGGCTGCCGGTCCGCTTCTTCACGACCGAGATCGCGCGCCGCAGCCGCCCGTCGGCCTCGAAGGTGCGGAACAGCAGGATCGTGTCGCTGAGGTAGGTGAGGTCGACAGTCGCGCCCATCGCCCCGATCATGCCGTGCTGGGCCAGGACGAGGAGCGAGAGCACGCCCTGCTGGTTCAGGTAGGTCAGCATCTCGTGCATCTGCAGGAGCAGGTAATTCTCCTCCGGCATGGCGTTGTGATAGCCGGTCAGGGAGTCGATCACGACCGTTGTCACGCCCCGGTGCTCGACCGCGTTCTGGACGATGTCGGCGAGTTCGCCGGGCGAGACCTCGGCCGGGTCGATCTGCTCGACGATGAGCGATCCGGCGGCGATCGCGTCGTCGACCGGCATGGCGAGGCCGCGGGCCCGGCGACTGAGGACGCCGGTGGTCTCGTCGAAGCTGAGGATCAGCGCCCGCTCGCCGCGGGCGATCGCCGCGGTGACGCAGGTGAGCGCCACCGTGGACTTGCCGACGCCGGACGGGCCGATCAGCATGGTGCTGGTGCCCCGGTCGAGGCCGCCGCCGAGCAGCTGGTCCAGTTCGGGGCTGCCCGTGCCGCACCGGTCGTCGGGGAAGGTGCCGAGATGCTCGGCCGCGACGAGGCGCGGGAACACCGTGAGCCCGCCGCGCCGGATGACGTAGTCGTGGAAACCGCCCCGGAACGGCGTGCCGCGCATCTTGATCACGCGCAGGCGCCGCCGCTCGCCGCCGTACAGGGGCGCGAGCTGCTCCAGCCGGATCACGGCGTGGCTGAGGCTGTGCAGGTTCAGGTCGTCCGTCTCGGCGGTGAGATCGTCGAGGAGCAGCGCCGTGGTGTTCTGGATGAGCAGGAAGCTGCGCAGGGCGTGGACCTGCCTGCGGTAGCGCAGCGATCCCTGCGAGAGCAGCCGGATCTCCGAGAGGCTGTCGAACACCACGCGCTGCGGCTTGAGCCGCTCGATCTCGGCGATCGCCATCCGGACGGTCTCGCCGAGCTCGAGGTCGGACGAGTGGACGAGGCTCTGCTGCTGCCCGGGGTCGAGGCTGAGTTCCGGCGCGACGAGCTCGCAGATCTCGATGCCGTCGAGGGACCAGCCGTGGCGCTCCGCGACGTTCAGGAGCTCGCGCCGGCTCTCCGAGAGCGTGATGTACAGGCAGCGCTCGCCCCGGCGCACGCCGTCGAGGAGGAACTGCATCGCCAGCGTCGTCTTGCCGGATCCGGGCCGCCCCTCGATGAGGTGCGAGCGCTGGGACGCGTAGCCGCCGGCCAGGATGTGGTCGAGGCCGGTCACCCCGGTGGAGACCGGTGCCGCGTCGTGATCGGTCACTGCCATGTCGAGGTCTCTGCCGTCGTCCCACGGGCGGGCGGCCCGTCGACCGCGCGACGGAACGCGGAGCCCGGTCTCGTACACGAAGCCGCGCGCGGCGCGAAACGCCGCCGCGCGGCCGGCACGGCGCGCCTGCCCGACGGGCGCGCGGCGAGGCGCTGCCCCCGCAGGTCCGGGAACCGGCGCGTACGGGCCTCGCGGCCGCGGGACGGCTCCTCCCCCGGTCAGGTCGGTAGGCCCGGCGTCCGCAGGGAGCGGGCGCCGGGGCGGTCAGGGCGTCACTGGCTGCCCGGGCCCTTCGCGAGGCCGGCCAGGGTGAACAGGTCCACCGACAGCTTCGCGCCGATCACGAAGGCGTCCGGGATCGGCTTCGGGCGGAACGGGAAGCGGGTCTGGTCCGGGTCGATCACGTATTGCAGGTTCGGCATCAGCCGCACCGCCGGGGTCAGCTGGATGCCGTAGCTCAGCTCGAGGATGGTCTGCAGGGACTCGACGGTCCGGGTGCCGAGCCCCAGCGACGCGCGCGCCGCCCGGATGTTGGCCGTGCCCAGTGGCGAGAGCTTCTCCATGGCGAAGACGAGGCCGAGGGTGTCGTAGGGCCGGCCCGGGAAGGTGCCGGTCAGCACGGCGCCGCCCTCCAGGAAGTAATCCTGGGTCTGCCGTCCGCCGGTCCCGCCGATCGCGACGCCGAACACCGACAGGCCCTGGACGCCGTTCGGATCCGGCCGCCAGACCATCTGGTCGAAGCGGGCGTAGACCGCCGACCGCCCGAACCGGGTCAGCGGATCGAGGCCGCTGAAGACCTGCGCGCCGCCCCGCCGGTCGAGCACGGGATCCGTGTAGTCCGACCGGTCGAACACGGCGCCGATGCTGTAGTTGCGCGGCAGCGGGTCGTTGCCGAAATTGGTCGAGTAGCCGACCTCCACCGGCACCAGGTATCCGGTGGCGCCGCTGGTCGACCAGTCGACGCCGTTCCGGGTCGGCAGCTGGTCGCGCGGGTTCACCTCGTAGATGCCGGCGTGCAGGAACACCGTGTCGGTGACCCAGGCCTTGGCATGGCCGCCCCAGGTCGCGATCGGCCAGTAGGTGAAGTTCGTCAGCTTGAAGATGGACTTGGGCGCGCCGCAGGTCGCGTTGTTCTGGAAGTTGCAGTAGAGCGGCGAGGCCAGGAAGTTGGGGTTGGCGAGCAGGCGGCCCACCTCGATGTCGAGGCGGTTGTCGAGCAGCTTCTGCTCGTAGGACAGCAGCGTCAGGTGGGCGGTCTGGCCGCCGCCGTAGATCTCCTGCACGCTGCCGTTGAAGCCGATGTCATCCTGCGCCAGGCTCCGGCCGTGGCGCTGGGTGACGATCGTGTGGACCGAGCCGCCGTCGATGCCGGCGAGGCGGCCGAGATCGGCGTCGAGGCCGAACGCGATCTGGCCCGCATAGGCCGATCCCTGCCGGATGCCGCCGGACGGGTTGGCGGCGAACTCGCCCGTGTAGTTCAGGACCATGCTGATCCCGTTGCCGAGATCGAGGGTGCCCGGCGGCAGGCTGGGCGGCGTCGCGCTGCTGCCCTGCACGTCGAGGCTGGCGGCGGCGCTGCTAGCGCCCGAGAAGCTCCGCGCCTCCCGGATGACCCGCCGCCGGGCGCGGTTCGCCCGGTACCGGGCCTTCTGCGCCGGGCTCGCCTTCGGTCCCGGATTCACCGGGGCCGGTCCCCCGTCCGGTGCCGTCGCCTCGACCTGCGCGACCGCCGGGCCCGCGCCCGCCGTGACCGACGCGGCGCAGAACGCCAGCGCGGCCCATCGCCAATGCTTTGCCCGATGCTTGCCCCGATGCTTGCCCCGATGCTTTCCCCGATGCTTTCCCATGTGTGACTCCCCCTTAACCGCGCGGCCTTGCCTGGCTCTGTCGCGTTCGTGTCCCGCAGGGGGCCTCCCGGTCAGTCCGTGAAGGCCTCCACCGTGCGGCGCTCGCCGCGCATGAAGGCGTCGGCGGCGTGGATCAGCGGATTCAGGTCGACGTCGCTGGTGCCGGAGCGGACCAGGGCGGCGAAGCGGTCGTAGAGGCCGCGGTACTCCGCCTCGGGCGGGAGCGGCTGGTCGCGGCCGGCGATCGTGAGGGCGGCCCCGCCCCGCGACAGGACCAGGGGGCCGTCGTCGGTCTCGACGCGGATGTCCCAGGTCTGCGGCCCGGTCTGGCGCCAGTCGAACCGGGCGCGGATCGGAGTGCCGGCGGCATCCGCGAAGTGCAGGTCGGCGGCGATCGGCGCCTGCCGGTTCTCCGGCACCGACAGGGTCGCGCCGGTCAGGAAGAACGGCGGCAGGATGTGGGTGGCGATCGACAGGGCGTTGATCCCCGGATCGAACACGCCCATCCCGCCGGTATCCCAGATCCAGTCCTGGCCCGGGTGCCAGTGCCGGACATCCTCCAGCCACGCGATCTCCACCGACCGGATCCGCCGGCCCGACAGCCACCGGCGGGCGGGCTCCACCCCCGGCGCGCAGCGGGAGTGCCAGCTCGCGAACAGGCTCACGCCCCGGTCCCGCGCGGCCGCGACCAGGAGCCCGACCTCGGCCAGTGTCGCGCCCGGGGGCTTCTCGAGGAAGACGTGGCGGCCCGCCGCGATCCCCGCCAGGGCCGCCGCGAACCGCGCCTGAGGCGGCTGGCACAGGGCGACGGCGTCGAGGTCGCCGTGCGCCGCCAGCATCGCCTCCAGGGTGGCGTAGCTCGGCACCCCGTCGAGGCCGCCGTGCCGGCTCGCCACCGCCACGAGCGCGTAGTCCGGCGAGGCGGCGATGGCCGGCAGGTGCTGGTCGCGGGCGATCTTGCCGACGCCCACGAGGCCGATACGGATCGGGGCCGCCATGTCAGAGCACCCGCACGGACGGCGCGTCCGCCGGCGCGATCGCCAGCGGGTTGCGCAGGGGCCGCGTGAACGGCGCCGCCGCGATTTCGAAGACGTCGCCCGGCCGGGTCGCGACGCCGTCGCTGAACGACAGGGTCGCGGTCCCGAAGAAGTGGACGTGCACGTCGCCGGGGCGCCGGAACGGCGCGTATTTGAAGTGGTGCCGCTCCAGGTTGTCGATGCTGTGGGACATGTTGGCCTCCCCGGACAGGAACGGCTTCTCCCAGAGCACGGCGCCGTCGCGCAGGATGCGGCTGGTCCCGCGCACGTCCGGCGGCAGGGCCCCGAGCCACAGCTCCGGGCCGAGGGCGGCCGGGCGGAGCTTGGAATGCGCGAGCCACAGGTAATTGCCGCGCTCGGTCACGTGGTCGGAGAACTCGTTCGCCAGGGCGAAGCCGAGGCGCACCGGGGTCCCGTCGGCGTCGATCAGGTAGATCCCGGCGATCTCCGGCTCCTCGCCGCCGTCGCGGGCGAAGGCCGGCGAGACCAGCGGCTCGCCGGAGGCGACCAGGCAGGAGCCGTCGCCCTTGTAGAACCATTCGGGCTGCACGCCGTCCTCGCCCGGCGCCGGCTTCCCGCCCTCGACGCCCATCCGGAACATGCGCATCGAATCGGTCGGCGCCGGGTCGGTCGCGGCCGCGCGGTGCATCGCGTCGCGGCCCTCGGCGGAGCCGAGATGCGTCAAGCCGGTGCCGCTCAGCAGGAGGTGCGCGGGATCGGCGTGATCGACGGGCGGCAGGAGCCGGACCGCGTCGAGATCGACGGGCGCGCCGAACCCCGCGCGCTCCGCCGTCGCGGCCAGATCGTCCCCCGCGGCGAGGGCCCTGTGCGCCAGGGCGAGCACGCTGTCGACGCCGAGCACCCGCCGCGCCCGGCCGTCGGCGAGCAGCGCGACGGCCCGCTGCCCGTCGGCCGCGCGGAATTGTAGGAGTGATCGTCCCATCTGTGTCCTCCCGGGGATGCCCGCTTCGGGGCGTCCTGAACGCGCGGCCGTCGAGGGTCGCGCGGCGGCCTGTCAGCGGCCGGGTTGCGGGGCGCGAGCGCCGTCGATCCGGCGCGCGCGGTGCCGGGGATTGTCCGGGCGCAGGGGCGGCGGCGCGTCGGGCAGGTCCTGGGGGCGGACCGGGCGCAGGAAGCGCTCGATCGCCGGCGGTCCGACCGCGCTGCTGCGGCCGTCCGAGGTCGCCGGGAACGGGCCGCCCTGCACCGTCGCGGGGGCGACCTCCGCGCCGGTCGGCCAGCCCTTCGCCAGGACCCGGCCGGACCTGCGGGCGGAGCGGACCGGATCCGCGAACAGGCGCGGCTGCCCAACCGCGCGGGCGCGCTCGCCCTCGACCCGCGCGCGCGGCTGGCCCGCCTCGGCCATCGCCCGCTCGATCGGCGGCGCACCGAGTTCGGCGATGCCGTCGGCGACAGCCTCGCGACAGCGCGCGCGTGTTTCCAGGGGCGCCCCGGAGACGTGCGGGAACGCCGCCTCCGCCGGGGCGCAGGCGGCCTCGACCTCCGCGGGGCCGGCGGCCCGGAAGACCGCGGCCGTGGCCGATTCGGCGGCGCCGCTCGGGACGCCGCCGCGGACCGAGACGGGCCCAGGCGGTTCACTACTCATACAAATAAGCTAGAGCAGTTCGCTCCCGGCCGCAAGCGCGCCCGCGGTCCCGGTGCGGCGGGCGTTCCTCTTTGCGCTCCTACAACTTCAGGATACGATCACGCCGTTCCTGCCCCGACCCGGTGGCCCGGACCGGAGGTGGATGCGGTGAGGCAGGAGCGGAGCTCGGAGAACGTGACGCTGCCCCTCGCCTCGGGGTCGCGCCGCATCCACGGCTCGGTCGCCCGCGATCTGGGCGCGGCGATCCTCGGCGGCCGCTACGCGCCCGGGGACGTGCTGCCCGGCGAGATCGAATTCTCTGAGAAATTGAACGTCTCGCGCACCGCCTATCGCGAGGCGATCCGCATCCTGAGCGCGAAGGGGCTCGTCGAGAGCCGCCCGCGCACCGGCACCCGCGTCAGCCAGCGCAGCCGCTGGAACCTGCTCGATCCCGACATCCTCGCCTGGGCCTTCGAGTCGGAGCCGAGCGAGTCCTTCATCCGCGACCTGTTCGAGCTGCGGATGATCGTCGAGCCGGCCGCGGCCGCGCTCGCGGCCGAGCGGCGCTCCGGCCTCGACATCGCCCGGATGGGGCACGCCCTGGAGGAGATGGGCCGCCACGGCCTCGCCACCGAGGCCGGGCGGGCCGCCGACCAGGCCTTCCACAACACGATCCTGGAAGCGGCCCGCAACGGCGCGCTGATCGCCCTGTCGAGCTCCATCGCCGCCGCGGTCACGTGGACGACGATCTTCAAGCACCGCCGCCAGGGCCTGCCCCGGGACCCGATGCCGGATCACCGTGCCCTCTACGACGCGATCGTGGCGGGCGACCCGGACGCCGCCCGCGCGACGATGACCGAGCTGGTCCGCCTCGCCCTCGCCGACACCGAGCTGGCGATGCGGCCCTGACGGTGCCGGCGGCGGGGTGCCGCCGGCCCGGACATTGCCCGAGTGGCCCGAGTGGCCTCAGTGGTTGTCGCGTGGCACGCCCCGCGTCTGCGCGATGCGCTGGAACGCCTCGGCGCCCTCGAGGATGGCCCCGGTGTGCATCTGCCCCACCGCGGCGCGCTGCATCGCCTGCCAGGGGGTCTGCGAGGCCGGATAGGCGTAGCCGCCGGCCGCCTCCAGGGCCGCGCGCCGCCGCGCGATCTCGTCGGCGTCGACCAGCATGTCGGCGGTGCCGCGGCGCAGGTCGATCCGCACCCGGTCGCCGGTGCGCAGGAGGGCGAGGCCGCCGCCGGCCGCCGCCTCGGGCGAGGCGTTGAGGATCGACGGCGAGCCGGAGGTGCCGGACTGGCGCCCGTCGCCGAGGCAGGGCAGCGCGTGCACGCCGGCCCGGATCAGCTGCGCGGGCGGGCGCATGTTCACCACCTCGGCCGCCCCCGGGTAGCCCACGGGCCCGGCCCCGCGCATGACCAGCAGGGTCTCCTCGGTGATGCCGAGGCTCGGGTCGTCGATCCGGGCGTGGTAATCCTCCGGCCCGTCGAAGACCGCGACGGGGCCCTCGAAGGCGTCCGGATCCTCCGGGTTCGACAGGTAGCGGCTGCGGAACTCCGCGCCGATGACGCTGGTCTTCATCACCGCGGCGTCGAACAGGTTGCCGCGCAGGACCAGGAAGCCCGCCGCCTCCTTGAGCGGCCGGTCGATCGGCCGGATCACGTCCTCGTCCTCGATCGCGGCGCCGCGGCAATTGTCGCCGAGGGTGCGCCCGTTCACGGTGAGGGCGCCCTCGCGGATCAGGCCGCGGCGCATGAGCTGCGCCACCACCGCGGGCAAGCTGCCGGCGCGGTAGTAATCCTCGCCGAGATAGGTACCCGCCGGCTGCAGGTTGACGAGGAGCGGCACGTCGAGCCCGTGGGTCTGCCAGTCCGCGATGTCGAGCGCGACCCCCATGTGGCGGGCGATCGCCGCGAGGTGGATCGGCGCGTTGGTCGAGCCGCCGATCGCGGAATTGACCGCGATGGCGTTGAGGAAGGCGTCGCGGGTCAGGATGTCGGAGGGCTTCAGGTCCTCGGCCACCATGGCGACGACGCGCTTGCCCGTCAGGTAGGCGGCCTCCTGCCGGTCGCGGTAGGGCGCCGGGATCGCGGCCGAGCCGGGCAGCATCATGCCGAGCGCCTCGGCCAGCGTGTTCATCGTGGTGGCGGTGCCCATCGTGTTGCAGAAGCCGGTCGAGGGCGCCGACGAGGTCACCAGCTTGATGAAGCCGTCGTGGTCGATCTCGCCGGCCGCCAGCATCTCGCGGGCCTTCCAGACGATCGTGCCGGATCCGGTGCGCTGGCCCTTGAACCAGCCGTTGAGCATCGGCCCCACCGACAGGGCGATGGCCGGGATGTTCACGGTGGCGGCCGCCATCAGGCAGGCCGGGGTGGTCTTGTCGCAGCCCGTGGTCAGCACGACCCCGTCGAGGGGGTAGCCGTAGAGCAGCTCCACGAGCCCGAGATAGGCGAGGTTGCGATCGAGGCCCGCGGTCGGCCGCTTGCCGGTCTCCTGGATCGGGTGGACGGGAAACTCCAGGACGATCCCGCCCGCCTCGCGGATGCCCTCGCGGATCCGCTCCGCGAGGACGAGGTGGTGGCGATTGCACGGGGACAGGTCCGAGCCGGTCTGGGCGATGCCGATGATCGGTTTGCCCGAGCGCAGCTCCTCCAGGCTGAGGCCGAAGTTCAGGTAGCGCTCCAGGTAGAGCGCCGTCATGTCGATATTGTCGGGGTTGTCGAACCACGCGCGCGAGCGCAGGGGCCGTGCAATCGGTCGGTCGGTCATTTCTGGGTCCGGTGGGCGGGGCTGGTCGAGAAGCGGTAGGTGATCACGTTCCGGTAGGTCTTGCCGGGATCGAGCCGGGCCGAGCCGAAGGCCGGCTGGTTCGGCGTGTCGGGGAAGAGCTCCGGCTCCAGCGCCAGGGCGTCCGACTGGCGGTAGGCGAGGCCGGACTTACCGACCGCGGTCCCGTTGAGGAAGTTGCCGGCGTAGAACTGGAGGCCGGGCTGGTTGCTCGCCACGTCGAGGACGCGGCCCGATCCCGGATCCTCGACCCGCGCCACCGGGTGCGGCTCGGCCGTGGGCGCGTCGGTCACGACCCAGTTGTGGTCGTAGCCGCGCCCGCGCACGATCTGCGCGTCCCGCCCGTCGCGGATCCGCGCGCCGATCACCGCGGGCTCGCGGAAGTCGAAGGGCGTGCCGGCCACCGGCAGGTGTTCCCCGGTCGGGATCAGGGTGGCGTCGACCGGCGTGAAGCGCTCCGCCGGGATGGTCAGAATCTGGTCGAGGATCGAGCGTCCCGAGCCCTCGCCCGCGAGGTTGAAGAAGCTGTGGTTGGTCAGGTTGACGATCGTCGGCTTGTCGGTGGTCGCCTCGTAGGTGACCGTGAGGGTGTTCGTGTCGTCCAGCGCGTAGGTGGCGGTCGCCGTCAGCGTGCCGGGATAGCCCTCCTCGCCGTCCGGGCTGACGTAGCGCAGGGTGACCGAGGGGGCCGCGCCGCCCTTGACCGCGGTGATCGTCCAGAGCCGCTTGTCGAAGCCGGTCGCGCCGCCGTGCAGGGCGTTCGGGCCGTCGTTGGTGGCCAGCGTGTAGGTCCGGCCGTCGAGGGTGAAGCGCCCGGCGCGGATGCGGTTGGCATAGCGCCCGACGCTCGCGCCGAAATAGTTGCCCTTGGCCAGGTAGGAGGCGAGGTCATTGTAGCCGAGCACGACGTCCGCGGCCTTGCCGGAGCGGTCCGGCACGTCGAGGCTCCGCAGGAGCGCCCCCCACGACAGGATCCGCGCCGTGACGCCCTTGCCATTCGTCAGCGTCACCTCCTCCACCGTCCGGCCGTCCGGCAGCGTGCCGAACACCGCCCGGGTCGGCTCGGCCGCCCGGGCCGGTGCCGGCGTCAGGCCCGGCAGGGCCGCACAGGCGCACAGCGCCAGGGATCCCACTCCACGCATCGCGCTCTCCCCCTTCGTGATTCCGCCCGCCGCGCCGGTCGTGCGCCGGACCGCGACGGGCCTCGCGGTTGACGTCCGCGAACCCGGTATATACTCAGACAAATAAAAGGAACAACACGGGACCCCGACAAGGTGGCCCGAGAGGCAGAGGACAACGCCGGATGGCAGGACCGATCGCGACCGCGGGGACCGCGGCGCCCCGGACGGGGGCGGAGGCCGCGCGCGACCGGGGCGGCTACCGCCCGGCCCTGTCGCTGCTGGCGAGCCTGTTCTTCATGTGGGGCTTCATCACGGTCATCAACAACACGCTGCTGCCGCACCTGCGCAGCGTGTTCGACCTCGACTACACGCAGACCACGCTGATCGAGTCCGTCTGGTTCATCGCCTACTTCGTCGCCTCGATCCCGGCGGCCAAGCTGATCGAGCGCGTCGGCTACCAGCGCGCCCTGGTGACGGGACTGGGCATCATGGCGCTGGGCACGCTCGGGATGATCCTGGCCGCCCACCGGGTCTCCTACGCGATCACGCTCACGGCCCTGTTCGTGATCGCCAGCGGCATCACCCTCCTGCAGGTCGCCGCGAACCCCTACGTGGCAGTAGTCGGCCCGGCCGGGAGCGCCCCGGCGCGGCTCAACCTCGTGCAGGCGTTCAACTCCCTCGGGACGACCCTGGCGCCGCTGTTCGGGGGCTACCTGATCCTCGGCCGCTCGGCCTCGGGCAACGCCGCGGCCGGGGCCACCCTGACCCCGGCCGAGCGCCTGGCCGACGCGCAGTCGGTGCAACTGCCCTACCTGATCGTGGCGGTGGTGCTCGTCGTCCTCGCCGCGGTCATCGCCCGCTTCCCGCTGCCCGCCATCAGCGGTTCCGGCGGCACCACCGCCCGGGCCGCCAGGGCCGAGCGCGCCGGCCTGTCGCTCTGGCGCCACCGCAACCTCGTGCTCGGCGTGCCGGCGATCTTCATCTACCTGATCGCCGAGATCGGGGTGTCGAACCTGTTCATCAACTTCGTGTCGCAGCCCGAGATCGGCGACCTGACCCACGCCCAGGCCTCGCGCTACCTGTTCCTGCTCTGGGGCGGCATGATGGTCGGCCGCTTCGTCGGCAGCTACCTGATGCAGCGGCGCCCGGCCGAGACCGTGCTGGCCGGCGCGGCGATCGGCGCCTGCGCGGTGATGCTGGTGGCGACCTTCGCGACCGGCCACCTCGCCCTGTGGGCGCTGATCTCGGTCGGCCTGTTCCACGCGATCATGTTCCCGACGATCTTCACCCTGGGCATCCGCGGCCTCGGTCCGCTCACCGAGGAGGGCGCCGGGCTGCTGATCATGGCGATCGCGGGCGGGTCGCTGGTGGTGGTGCAGGGCTGGGCGGCGGACCGGTACGGGCTGCAACACTCCTTCCTGATCACCGCCGCCTGCGAGCTCTACGTCCTGTTCTACGCGCTCTGGGGTTGCCGGACCGGCGCCGCAGCGCGGCCGGCCGGCGCCTGAGCGTCGGCCAGATCGGGGAGCCCGCCATGGACCCGCGGATCCGCGTCCTGGACCGGCCCCGGCGCGACCGGCTCGGCGAGGGCCCGGTCTGGGTTCCGGAGCGGGGCGCGCTGTTCTGGGTCGATATCGAGGCGCCGGCCCTGAACTGGCTGGACCTCGCCGACGGCGCGACCGGCACGCGCCCGTTCCCGGAACCGCTCGGCTGGATCATCCCCCGCGCGGGCCGGCGCGACTTCGTCGTCGGGCTGAAGAGCGGCTTCGCGACCTACGACCTGGAGGCCGACCGCCTCGCGCCGATCGGCGACCCCGAGCCCGACGATCCCGACAACCGCCTGAACGACGCCAAGGTCGATGGCGCCGGCCGGATCTGGGCCGGGAGCATGCACCAGGCCGAGACCGCGGTGTCGGGCGCCCTACACCGGCTCGACCCGGACCTGACGTGGCGGCGGATGGATACCAGCTACGGCGTCGCCAACGGGCCGACCTTCAGCCGCGATGGCCGGATCCTCTACCACAGCGACAGCGCCGCCCGGACGGTCTACGCCTTCGACCTCGCCGCCGACGGGGCGCTGACGGGCAAGCGGCCCTTCCTCCGCTTCCCCGACGATTGGGGCTGGCCCGACGGCATGACCACGGACGAAGAGGGCTGCCTGTGGATCGCCCACTGGGGCGGCGGCCGGCTCAGCCGCTTCGATCCCGCGGGGCGCCTGCTGCGCGCGATCCCCCTGCCCGCCCCCAACATCACGAGCTGCGCCTTCGCGGGTCCCGGCCTCGACCGGCTGTTCGTCACCTCGGCGGCGCAGGGGGCGGAGCACGTGCCGGAGGCCGGCGCGCTGTTCGAGCTCGACGTCGGCGTCGCCGGCCTGCCGCCCCGCGCCTTCGCGGGCTGACCGACCCGGCGCCGAGGACGTGAGTCCCCTGCGCAGATCTTTCCTCCAGCGGGGCGGGCCCTCCGGCGGCCGGGCTGCCGCGGCGGGCGGTCGCGGGTCGGCAGTCGCGGGCAGGCGGTCGCGGGATCGTGCGTCGGCGTCCTCCGGATGGGGGATGCGGTCGCCCTGTGGCGGGTCTACGGTCGGGCCTTCTCCGAGACGAGATCACCTTCAAGCCCGCCCGGCCAGGCCGCGGCGGGCTTCTTGTCGGGCGCTACCGCCGGATCGGCAGCCGGTGGCGGGCGTACCCGGCGGCGTCGCGCACGACCAAGCTCCAGGACCGGTCGGGATCGGCGGCGCAGACCTCGTCGGCCATCTCGGCGATGACGCTGCGCGCCTCGGCCATGGCCTCGGCCAGGCTGCCGACCTCCACGCCGTCGTCGTCCCGGATCGTCTCCTCGCCGCTCTCGAGGTCGAAGTAGAAGCGCTCGGACACCGACCTCCCCCCTGCTGCAGCCCCGCGGCGATCGTCCGGATATCTCTACGTAGTGCGATACACGACTGGGAAAGGTCTTCGGTCGGATAAACCTTAATGCATCTAAAACATGGAGTTTGCTCGGATCTGCGCCGTCCTCCCGAGATTCCGCTCACGTTATCAAGTACAAGAATCCCCAGCGTCCCCCCGCCGTCGTCCGACGGCCCGGAGCGGTGGCGCGCCTGAGCCGGGGCCCCGTGACATGTCGACCTCCGCCAACCCGCCAGACCCGTGCGCCGAGACGGCCGCGCTCCGCAAGGACAAGCTGCGCGCGCACATCAGGAGCGTGCTGTCGACGATCCGGTCCCATCATACGGGCCGCGGGGCGCCGTCGATCCGGGCCACGGGCTACGTCCTTGGAGGGTGGTTCTGCGGCTCGGCCGCGGCAACGATCCCGCTTTTTACGTAGCAACGGTCCGTCCAAGGGATGTGTTTCTCGAGGTGCCGCGATCCGGCGCTTCGAACGGCGTCCCATGGCAGAGAACACCCAGCTTCGATCCCATATCCGCGGCGTGCTGCTCAGATTGGTGCGGCGCCTGCGCGATCGGGCCGGCTGACGGGGTCCTGTTCGAGGCCGGTGGGACAATTGCGAGACAACTGCGAGACAACCGCGAGGAGGCCGGTGCGCCGCGCGGCGCACCGACCCCGTCGTCCGGCCGCTCACCCCGCCTGAGCGCCCATCATCGCCTGCATCCGATCGAGCCGGGCGATGTGCAGGTTGATCAGCGGCAGGGCGCCGCGGGCGATCGCGCGCAGGCCGGGATCCTCGCCCGACCGGGCGTAGGCGCCGTGGATGCCCAGCGCCTCCCGATGGCCCTGGAGCGAGGCGTTCACGAAGGTGGCGTCGTATTGCGGCCCCGGCGGCATGGCGCTGAGCTGCGCCAGGATCTGCGCCTTCTGCGCGTCGGTGGTCATGCCCTGGGCCGGAGCCGGTCCGCCGAGCACGCCGCCGACGACACCGCCGGCGACGCTGCCCGCCGCATTCACGGCCGTGCCGGCCACCGCCACCGGCGCCGCGACGAGGCCGCCGATCAGGCCACCCGGGCCCGCCGCGGCCGGGCCCGGGATCGGGGCGCCGCCCGTGTAGGCGCTGATCTTGCGGGCGAGGTTCACCTGTTCGACCACCTCCGCGCGGGCGAACTTCTTGACGGCGGGATTGGTGGTCTTCGCGTGGGCGTCGCGGGCCGTGTTCTCCAGGAACAGGCCGCCGCCGGTGGCCATCTGGAGATAGGCGCCGGTCGGAATCGCGCCGGCCGGCGTGACCTGCGCGAGGGCTGTGCGGGTGACCGCCAGGGCCGCGGTGGCGCCCAGCATCGTGGTGAGGAGAGCGCGTCTGTGCATGCGACGGTGCATCATGGGAATGGCATCCGGATTGGGTGAGGCACCCGACGCCCCGATCATCGCTTGAGGTGCTGCCCGGCGAACCGCACAGGGGGGACAAGGTTCCTGCCCGGCGGGCCGTCCGAACGGCGGGATCGGGGCACCGAGAAACCGCAGGATGGATCGGATTTCGCGCGCGAATGACCGGTCCTGCGCAGCCTTTGCGCGGGAATACGCCGTCTTCGCCGCCCGGCCCGCGGCTTTATCTCCGATCGATACAGATCTAGATTGGCGCACCGAACGAGGCGGCGCCGCGCGGGGGGCGCGGCCATCCGGACCGGCTCTCGAGGTGACGATGGGCCAGACGACGATCAAGGACGTCGCCCGACGGGCCGGCGTGAGCTTCCAGACGGTCTCGCTGGTCCTGAACCACCCGCAGAAGGTCGCCCGGACCACGCGCGAGACCATCGAGACGGCCATGCGCGACCTGGACTTCGTGCCCAGCCTCGCCGCCCGGTCCCTGCGCAAGAAGCCCAGTCGCAGCATCGCCTGCGTGTTCGCTCCGGCGCCGGAGCCCGCCGCCGACGGGGGCCGCCCGGGGGAGACGGCCGATCACGGCCACGTCCTCCGGACCTTCGGCACCGTCACCGATCGGCAGGGCTACACCCTGGTCCACCGCTGCCGCCGCGCCGACGACCCGGACGGCCCGGGCCGGATCGCCGGCCTCGTCAGCGAGGCCCGGGTCGACGGCCTCGTGGTCTTCGCCGAGGATCGGGACGACCCGCTGATCGGCCTGCTCCAGGCCAAGCGATGCCCGTTCGTGGTGTTCGGCCTGGAGGTGCCCGGCACGCACTACGTCGCGCTGGCGGAGCGCGACGCGGTCCACGGGGCCGTCCGCCACCTGATCGCGGCGGGGAGCCGGTCGATCTGCCTGCTCGCGGGCGACGCGCGCCGGCCCGCCGCCGCCACCGAGCGGTTCCGCGGCTACCGGGATGCCCTCGCGGAGGCGGGGCTGCCCCTGCGCGACGCCCTCGTGGTCTCCTGCGACGGGACCGGCGCGGGCGGCTACCGGGCCGCGCGGGCTCTCCTGGAGGCCGGACCCGGCGCCCGGCCGGACGCCGTCGTGGCCGCCAGCGACCGGGTGGCGTTCGGCGTGCTGCGGGCGCTGCACGAGGGCGGCGTGCGGGTCCCCGCGGAGATCCGCGTCGTCGGCTTCGACAACCTCAGCCAGGGGGCCTACGCGGTCCCGAGCCTGACCTCGGTCGATGTCCCGGTGCTCGACATGGTCCGGTCCGCCTTCGCGACGCTGGTCGAACTGATCGAGGGGACGCGGGCGCCGGACGACCTCGCCCAGACGCTGTTCCCCGCGCGCCTCGTCGTGCGCGAGTCGAGCGCGCCGGCGGCACCCTAGCGAGGCCGGCTCTCACTCCGCCGCGAGGACGCCCGCGCCGGCTTCGCCGCGCCCGAACTGCGCCGCGTGCAGGCGGCTGTAGGGGCCGCCGGCGGCGAGCAGAGCCGCGTGCCGGCCCTCCTCGACGACCCCGCCCTCCCCCAGGACCACGATGCGGTCGGCGTCCCGGATGGTGGCGAGGCGGTGGGCGATCACCAGGGTCGTGCGCCCGCGGGCGAGCTCGGCGAGCGCCCGCTGGATCTCCCGCTCGGTCTCGGTGTCGAGCGCCGAGGTCGCCTCGTCGAGGATCAGGATCGGCGGGTTCTTGAGGAAGACCCGCGCGATGGCGATGCGCTGCTTCTGGCCGCCCGACAGGCGCACGCCGCGCTCGCCCACCACGGTGTCGAGGCCCTCCGGCAGGCTGTCGATCAGCCCGCCGAGACGGGCGCGCCGCGCGGCGGCGTCGATCTCGGCCTCGGCGGCGTCGAGGCGGCCGTAGGCGATGTTCTCCCGGATCGTGCCGGCGAACAGGAACACGTCCTGCTGGACGATGCCGATCTGGCGGCGCAGGCTCGCCAGGGTGATGTCGCGGATGTCGATCCCGTCGACGGTGATGCGGCCCGCCTCGACCTCGTAGAAGCGCGGCAGCAGGGCGCAGAGGGTGGTCTTGCCGACCCCCGAGGGACCCACGAACGCCACCGTCTCGCCGGCCGCCACCGCGAGGTCGAGGCCGGCGAAGACCGGGCGGCCGGGCCCGTAGCCGAAGCCCACCCCCTCGAAACGGATGTCGCCGCGCAGGGCGCCGACCGCGCGGGCGCCGGGCCGGTCGGTGATGTCGGGCTCGGTGGCCAGCAGTTCCTGGTAGCGGCGGAAGCCCGCGACCCCCTTCGGATACGTCTCGACCACGGCGCCGATCTTCTCCAGCGGCCGGTAGAACACGCCCACCAGCAGCAGGAAGCCCACGAAGCCCCCGGGCGTCAGGTCGCCCCGGACCACGAAGGCGGCGCCGCCGAGCAGCACCGCGATCTGGACGAGGCGCAGGCCCAGGTAGTTGATCGACAGGCCGGCCGCCATCAGCCGGTAGGCCTCGAGCTTGGTGTCCCGGTAGCGGGCGTTGTCGAGGGCGAAGAGGGCGCGCTCGTGGGGCTCGTTGGCGAAGGCCTGCACCACCCGCATCCCGCCGACATTCTCCTCGATCCGCGCGTTGAAGGCGCCGACCCGGCCGTACTGGGCCTGCCAGTTGCGGGTCATGCGGCCGCCGTAGCGGATCGACACGAACGCGATCAGCGGCAGGATCGCCGCGGTGATCAGCGCCAGCGGCGCGTGGACGTAGAGCATCAGCGCGAAGGCGCCGAACAGCGTCATCACGGCGATGAACAGGTCCTCGGGCCCGTGATGGGCGACCTCGCCGATCTCTTCCAGGTCCTTGGTCACCCGGGCGACGAGGTGGCCGGTCTTCTGGCCGTCGTAGAACCGGAAGGAGAGCTTCTGCAGGTGGTCGAAGGCCCGCGCCCGCATCGTGGTCTCGATGTTGATGCCGAGCACGTGGCCCCAGTAGGTGACGACCACCATCAGGCCGGCATTGGCGACGTAGACCAGCGCCAGCGCGGCCGCGGCGAGCAGGATCAGGCCCCAGTCCTGCCGGGGCAGCAGGCTGTCGATGAAGCCCTTCACGGCGATGGGGAAGCCGAGCTCCAGCAGGCCCGACAGCACCGCGCAGCCGAAATCGACCAGGAACAGCGTCCGGTACGGCCGGTAATAGGCGAGGAAGGCCTTCAGCATCGCGCGGCTCGGATCAACGTTGGGCGGCGCACTCGACGGGGCAGAGCGCGCCGCAGGACGGCACCCCCGGCAGGCGGTGGCGCAGGCAGCAGACGCGCCGCCGCCGGCAGCCCGAAGGTCCCGGGCAGAGCGCCTGCGCAAGAGGACTCTCGAGCGGGCTCCTAGCGCAGCCGGGGCCGGCGCGCCATCCGAGGCAGGCCGCGACGTCGTCACAGGCGGCGGCGCGGGCGGCGGATCGGGCAGTGGGGCAGGCCGTGGGGCAGGCGCTCGCGCAGGCGGTGCCGGGCCCCTCCCCGTCCCCGAGTTCCCGGGCGACGTAGTCGAGGATCACCGCGGCGTTGCCCCAGAGGACCCTGGGGGCGATCCCGCACCGGGCGTGGCAGAGTTCGACGAACGGGCGCAGATGCGCCTCCACCAGCCCGGTCAGGCCGGGCGCCGGGCAGGCCGCGCGGGCCGGCCCGTCCGCGGGCAGGCGGAAGCGGCGCGGCCGGCCGGCCGCGTCGAGCTCGAGGCTGACCGCGTCGAAGGCGAGCGGCAGCGGCCGGCCGAGGCGCACCAGGGCGGTCAGCGCCGGCGTCGCCAGGGCCGCGAGGTAGAACTGGCTCCAGTAGGAGACCTGGACCCGCGGGTCGGCGGTCCGGAACGCCGCGCCGAACCCGGCCCCGAAGGCGGCCAGCGTCGCGTCGAACACGGCCCCGTCGCGCAGGGCGCCGAGGGGCAGCGCCTCCGGGCCGCCGGGGCCCTCGGCGATCCCGTCCCGGTAGGCCGCGAGCGTGTCGGGAACCTGGGCGGCGACCTCGGCGATCATCGCGCCGCCCCGTCGTCGCGCAGGGTCCGGTCCACGGCGACGGCGAGCCACGCCACCGCGGCGGCGTAGAGCGGCAGGGTGGTGGCGAAGTAGCCCGGCCAGCCGATCCAGCCGGCGAGCGCCGGGGCCGCCACCCGCAGCGGCATCGCGGCGAAGAAGGCGGCGCCGAACAGCAGCGCGTAGTCGGTGGCGGGCTTCGGCCCCTGGGCCCAGCGGTAGATCATGTTGAAGACCGGCACGCCCAGGAACCCGCCCGCGACGAAGCCCAGCACGGCGGCGGTGATGCCGAGATCCGGCACCCGGCCCGCGCAGGCGACGACCATCAGGCCCCCGGAGGCCAGGACGCCGAGGGCCCCCACGGCGATCAGCCGGACCGTGCCGAACCGCGCGGCCAGCCATCCGGCCGCCAGCGCCATGACGAGGTTCACGGCCGGGAGCACGGTGCCGGTGAGCGTGCCGACCTGCCCGAGCGGGACGCCGAGATCGAGGAGCGCCAGGGTGTTGGGCCCGCCCACGAGGTAGGAGGCGGCGAAGTAGGCGCCGAGCACCAGCACGCGACCGCCCAGGCGGCGCAGCCGCGCCAGGGAGCCCGACCAGCGTTCCGGGCCCGCACCGGCCGCGGTGCCGGCACCCGCGCTCCGGATCTCGCGCAGGCGCGACTCCCGGTAGCCCAGGATCGGCAGCAGGCAGAGGGCGTCGAGGGCCGCGCAGGCCAGGACCGCCCCGCGCCAGCCCAGGCTGTCGTAGGAGCCGACCAGCACGCCGACCCCCAGGATCCCGCCGAGGGAGGCGCCGCACAGCTTGGCCGAGGCCACGAAGGCGCGCCGCTCCGCCGGCACGGTCTCGACCACCAGGGCCTCGAGGGCGATGTCCATGGTCGCCACGCAGGCGCAGGCGGCGATCGCCAGGGCGAGCAGCGCCGGGAGCGGCCAAGCTTCGCCGAGGCTCAGGACGACCAGCAGGAGCACCGAGGCGGCCTGCGCGGCCGCGATCCAGCCGATCCGGTGGCCGAGGATCGGCAGGCGGAGCCGGTCGAGCAGGGGCGCCCACAGGAAGGTGAGCCCGACCGGCAGGTTGATGAGCTGCAGCAGCCCGACCTCGGCCAGCTCCACGCCCCGCGCCCGCAGGATCAGCGGCGCCCCGCCGGACAGGAAGCCGAGCGTCGCCCCGAAGGTCACGTACAGGCAGAAGAACGGCGCCAGCGGCCGCAGGGCCGCCAGGGTGTCGACGACCCGGGTGCCGATGGCGGGTCCGGCGGAACCGGTCATCGCCCCCCGCACGCCGTACCTCGACCGGTGCCGCGATCCGGGCCGGTCCGGAGACCGCAGTTTATAATCACACTAATCTATTGATTTACCTCGGTTTTCGCTGTTTAGAGAGGCCTGTGCCGGGGATCAAGCCGGCGGGTATTCGCGGCGCGCCGCCCCGCCGGATCCGGCGTTAACCTTTCGTCAACCATGCCCCCGACAGAGTCCCCGGCGGAGGGCTGAGCCATGACCCGACGCCGGGATTTCGACGCGCTGAGCGAGGCGCAGATCGCCGCGGACCGCACGCAGGGACGCTGGGTCGAGCCGAGGGCGGGCTTCCGGCCGGCCGGGCCGCGGGCCGTGTCCGATCTGCTCGACACGATCCAGCACGTGGCCGAGGCCGCGACCGGCGAGCGCAGCTTCCTGCACCTGCGTCCGGAGGCCGGCCGGCCCCGCGGGCGCTGAGGCGAGCCGGCCCACGCTCCCGCCGCCCCGACCGCGCGGCGCACTGGCAAGGGCCGACCGGTTCTGCAACAACGCCGACATGAGACGGCGTCCGGCCCTCGAATCCGCCAACGCGCGCGCCGATCGCATCCGCCCGATCCGGCGCCGCCCCATGGGCGCGGACGCGGCGGCCGGGCGGCTGGTCGGCCATGGCGGCCTGCCCGGTGGCCGCGACCCCCGGATCCGAGGGGCCTGCGCGTCGCCGGCTCCGCCGAGAACGCGACCTTCGCCACCTGCGGACTCGAATCGGGGATTCGGATGATCACCGAGCCGTGCTCCGTGGAGACCCTGGCCGCGCGGGCGCCCGCGCCGATCGCCGGTCGCGACTGACCGCCGATGCCGCTGTCACTGACGACCCGCATCCTGCTGCTCGTCCTGCTCGCCCTCGCCCCGGCGCTGGCGATCCAGGGCTACAACGAGGTCGCCCTGCGGGCGAGCCGCGACGCGGCCGTGCGGGCCGACGCCCGCGCCACAGCGCGGGACGTCGCGGAGGATTTTGCCCAGATCTCCGAGCGGATGCAGCAGGCCCTCGACCTGATCTCCGAGGATGCCACCGTGCAGGTGCGGGAGCCGGCGGCCTGCACCGCCTACCTGCGGCGGGCTGCCGCGCGGCTGCCGCACGTGCTGCTGATCGCCCTCACCGACCCCGACGGGGCCGTGATCTGCGACAGCGCCGGCGCGCCCGCGGGCTCCTACTCGAGCCGCGGCCGGGCCTATCACCGCCGCGCCCTGGAGCGGGGCGGCTACGCGATGGGCGGCTACGCGGTCGGCTTCCAGACGAAGCGGCCGTCGATCCACTTCGCCCGGGCCGTCCATGTCGGCGAGTCGGCGGGGGCCCCGGCGGGCGTCCTGCTCGCCGCCGTCGACCTCGACTGGCTCTCCGATCACCTGGAGCAGGCGCTCCATCAGCCGGAAACGGCGATCACCGTGACGGACCGGGACGGCCTGATCATCGCCCGCCGCCCGGACGAGGCGGCCTGGATCGGCAGGCCGATCCCGCCCGACCGGGCCGCCATGCTGGAGGCCCAGGGCAGCGACGTCCGCGTCGCCGCCGGCCTCGACGGCCGGAAGCGGATCATCGCCACCGCGATGCCGGACGGCCCGCTGGCCGGGGTGCGCGTCGTCGTCGGGCGCGACTACGCCACCGCCTTCGCGGATATCGACGCCGCCACCCGCCGCGGGCTGGTTCTGATCGCCTTGGGGGCGGCCCTGGCGCTCGCCGCCGCCCTCGTGGCCGGGCGGGTGTTCATCCGGCGACCGGTCGACCGGCTCCTGCGCACCGCGGCGGCGTGGCAGGCCGGCGACCTCGCCGCCCGCACCGGCCTGCGCGGGGCCGCGGAGTTCGACAGGCTCGGCAGCAAGCTCGACGCCATGGCCGGCACCCTCCAGCGCAGCACCGCCGAGCTGCGCGCGGAGATCCAGCGCGGGCGCGCCCTGCAGGCGCAGCAGGGCACGATGCTGCACGAGCTGAACCACCGGGTGAAGAATACCCTGGCCACCGTCCAGGCCCTCGCCCGGCAGTCCCGCGGCTCCGCGGAGGTCCTGGAGGCGCGGATCCTGGCCCTGTCGAAGACCCACGACCTCCTGACCCGCGAGGACTGGAGCGGGGCCCCCCTGCGCGAGGTGCTGGAGAGCGAGCTCGGACCCTACCGGACGGGCGACGACCAGATCCGCCTGGACGGGCCTGACGTGTCGCTGAGTCCCCGCGAGGTGCTGGCCCTCGGCATGACGGTCCACGAGCTGACCACCAACGCGGCCAAGTACGGCGCCCTCTCGGTCCGCGAGGGCCGCGTCCGGGTGGCGTGGTCGCTCGCCGCCGGCGCGGCCGGGGAGCGGCGCCTGCAACTCAGCTGGGAGGAGCGCGGCGGCCCGCCGGTGCGGGCGCCGACCCGGGTGGGCTTCGGGACGCGGCTGATCGCCGGCGGCGTGCGGCGCGAACTCGCCGGCACCGTCGACCTCGCCTTCGAGGCCGAGGGCCTGCGCTGCCGCCTCGACGTCCCGCTCGATCCGGGTCTCGGCACCATGCTGGCGCCGACGGGCTAGGTGCAGACCGGCTCGGACGGATTCAGTCGTCAGAGCAGAGCTTTGAGCACGGATCCTGGCAGATCGGTTGAACGCGCTCCTCCGCACGCCGCGCGTCGCGCGCGGTCGACCCGCGCTCAGGCCGCGCGCGAGCATTCCTCTGAAACACGTTGATATTTTTAGGTTTTCCGGTCCCGGTCTCACGCGCCGGCGCGCGTCACCTCCCGGACGTCGCGCTTCACCTGCCGCCACGTCCGCCAGGGCTCGAGGTTCGAGAGCGCCATCCGGCGGGCGCCCATCCAGCCGAGGCCGAGCGCGATGACGAGGAACGGCGCGGCGACGATCAGCGCGGCCGGCGCCTCGGCACCGAACGGCACGGCCAGCAGCTTCACCACGGCGTCGAGGCCGAGGAAGAAGGTGATGATCAGCAGCACCGGGATCGTGCCGACGATGGCGATCAGCGACACGAGCGCCCGGAAATTGCCGTCGACCTCCGTCCGCGCCAGCGTGAGCAGCGCCTCGACATGCGCCGTGCCCTCACGCAGGGCCGCGATCAGCAGGGCGAGGGTTCCGTCCGGGGTCTGACGCATGGATACGAGAATCCTCGGGGCCGTCACCGGCCGGCTCTCGCCAACGGGGCCGCGGCCCGAAGCGTTCCGCGCCGGTTGCTCACAGCATCAGGAGCAGGGCGCCGAGGATCAGCACGGTCGCCAAGCCGGCCAGGAGGACGGCCCAGCCGGCATCGGCGCCGTCGTCCGGGACCGGCTCCGGGGCGGCCGGCGCGGCGGATGCGGGCGGCGCGAAGGCCGCGCCCTGCCCCGCCTCCGCGGCCCGGACCGGCGGCGTGCCGGGCCGCGGCGCCGGAAGCGCGACCGAGACCGGGACCGCCCGGTCATTCGGGGGGCCGAAGGCCTCCGGCTCGACGCTCACGCCCGCCGCCTCCAGCTCCAGCATCACGAGGACCAGGGCGTCGACGTCCATGCGCTCGACGGGCAGCGCGGCGCGCAGATCATCGGCGGTGAGGAGGCCCCGGTCGCGGCCGAGGGCGACCAGCCGGTCGAGCGTCGCGCGATCCAGAGCCTGCCTCATGTCCCGCCTCCGCGGCCGCGTCCCGATGGTCCATCGAGAACGCGCCGGGGTGGCGCCGGTTACCGGCGGCCGCGGGCGTTCCGGCGCTAGGCCCCGAGGGCGGCCCCGGCCGCCGGGATCGCGCCGGGCTCCGGCGGCGCGCCGCCCGGTCCCGGCCGGAACCGGAGCATCGGCCGCTCGATCAGGTACCAGCTCAGCAGGCCGAGCGGGATGGCGGCCGCGAGGGCGAGGGCGGCGACCGTCCAGGGCGAGATGCCGGGGATCCGCGCGACCAGCAGGTTCTGCACCGGCCACGCGTAGAGGTAGAGCCCGTAGGACGGGTCGACCTGGGCGGTGGCGCGGCTGAGGGCGGTGGGGCGCACCGCGAAGGCGAACCAGAAGATCAGGTAGCCGCCGAGGATCGCGAAGGCCGGCTCGGCCAGCGGTCGGCTGAACATCAGCGGCAGGAGCAGCAGGGCGGCGCGGGTCGCGCCGCGCCGCGTGTAGGCGATCCGGTCGGCGAACAGCCGGAAGGCGCCGCCGCAGCAGAACACGAAGGTGAGGCGGATCATCTCCGACAGGGATCCGAGGGTGTCGCCCGGATGCCCGACGGGCAGGAAGAGCCAGCGCAGGGCGAGGAGGCTGCCGAGCCCCCCGAGCAGGCCGAGATAGCGCCCGCGGCGGCGCAGGGCGCGGGCGGTGCCGACGAGGCCGAGCAGCAGGTAGCAGCCGAACTCGCACGGAATGGTCCACATCGAGCCGTTGAGCAGCGGGTAGGGCAACTCGGCGAAGGCGCCCGGGACCACCGGCATCAGCAGCAGCGACAGCCGCAGCAGCGTCTCGAGCGGCGAGGCGGCCGCGAGGTTGCCGCCGCCGAGGGGCGCGACGACGGCGATGCAGAGCAGGGACGCGACCACGAAGGCCGGGTAGATCCGCAGCGCCCGCCGCGCGAGATAGTCGCCGAAGGAGCGCTTGGCGCGGTAGCTCGCGGTGATCAGGTAGCCACTCACGAGGAAGAAGCCGTCGACGGCGATCTCCCCCAGGGACAGGGTTCCGAAGACCTGCGTCAGCAGCTCCCGGGACCGGTTCCCGTCCACGAGTTCGGGGGCGTGCGCGAGGATCACGAGGCCCGCGAACAGGAGGCGCAGGGACCCGAAATTGTTCGCCCGCGGATCCCGGCCGCCCGTCGCCTCTACCACCCCTGCCCGCTCCGCGACGCCTCTGCCCGGCGCTTAGGGGTCGGGAAACGGCGCGCGAAGGCAAGGACGCCGGGGCAACACGCGCCGGAGATCTGGCCGCGTCGCCCGCGTCCGCACGCGACGGTGCGGGCGCCGTTGCGCTCCCGGCGCGGTTGGGCTAGGGAATGGCCACGGCCAGCACCCGTAGCTCAGCTGGATAGAGCGTTGCCCTCCGAAGGCAAAGGTCACACGTTCGAATCGTGTCGGGTGCGCCAATCTTCTCAAGACGTTAGCGGGGCTCGGCCCTGCCCCTCGGGCGAATCGTGTCGCCCGCTTGCGCCTCGGTGCGGGCGGCGTGATCCGCGGCTGCTCTTCCCGCTCTCATGACGCTGCCCGGCCACGCACAGGACGCGATCTCGAGGGCCGAACTGGCCCCGACCGGCACGCTCCGGGTCGGTCTCGTCGAGGCGCCGTCCGCCGGTCTGATCTTCGTCGCCCGCGCCGCCGATGGAGGGCTCGACGGTGTGACGGCCGATCTGAGCGCGGATCTCGCCCGGAAGGTCGACCTGCCGCTGGCCGTCACGCTGTTCCCGAACTCGGGCGCTGCGGCCGACGCCCTGCAGGCCGCGGCGATCGATGTCAGCTTCATGCCGGTCGACGCGACCCGCCGGCAGGTGATCGCTTTCGGGCCGGGCTACTACGACCTGGAGAGCACCTATCTGGTCGGCGCCGGGTCGGGCATCACCGACGTGGCGCAGGTGGACAGACCGGGTCTCCGGGTCGTGGCGATCGAGGGCACGACGACGTTCCGCGCCTCCGCCCGCACGCTGACCCGGACGAAGCCCCGCCCCGTCCCGTCCGTGGCCGAGGCTGTCGCGCGCATGCGCGCCGGGCAGGCGGACGCCTTCGCCCTCTCGCGCGACACGTTGCGGCCGGTGGTCCTGCAGGTCCCGGGCTCCCGGATCGTCGCGGGCGGCTTCCAGCAGACGCAGGTCGCCGTCGCCGTCCCGAAGGGCCGACCGGTCGCCCTCGCCTGCGTCACGGCGTGGATGAATGAGGCGAAGCGCACCGGCGTCGTCCGGCGGATCTTCGATGTCCGCGGCTTCCGCGACGACGCGGTCGCGCGCTGACGGATACGCCCGCGCCAGTCCGAACTGCAGTTCTGAAGTGTTCGCCGAGGCGGCGCTCGTGAGGCGTCGGCGACCGAGGTCGCCAAGACATCGACGGTGAGCGGGTGGCCGGCATGGTCGCCCGATCGGCACTTCTGCGCCGAACATCGGGTCCGATGAAGGTCGACAGCGGACCTTAGTGCGTCTCGATGGAGCCGGACCGCTGGGCCTACGAGAACGGCATCACTCCGGACGTTCCGCGGTTTGGCATGCCGACCGACAACGCGCTGGTCGAGGCATTCAATGACGGCCTGCGCCTGAGCGCGACTGGGGCCTCGTCCCTCGCCGAGACGAGGAGCAGGATCGAGACGGGGCGGCGGCGAGTACAACCAGTGCCGTCCTCACACAGCCCTGGGGAGTGGCTGACGCCCCAGGTCTTCGCCTTGGCGTTGCTCCAACTGGCCGCCGAGTGGGACCCGGAACTCACCTCTCGGCCCGACCGAGGTCGGGGGATCCTCGATCGCGGCCGGGTGAGAACGGCCCCGACTTGGCTCAGGCCAGCGTCGGAACCGGGCCGGTGAAGCCCGTGGCCGGCTTGTCGGCGTCGAAGTGATTGGCCAGCGCCACCACGAAGGCGAAGTTGGCGATGGCGGCGAAGGGGAGAAGGGCGAGGGCAGTGAGGAGGGTCATCGGCGGCGTCCTTTTGTGCGGTGCGTGAGAAGCTATATCGCACTGCACGCGAATTCTTGGTATGCCACATGCCTCACGCCAGATATGCGGCGCATGCATGAAGGTGTCGGGAATAAGATCGACCCTTGCAACGATCGGGCTGTAGATCCTCGGCCCGCAGGCGAGCGGAGTGCGGGTCGTCGACGTGCGCGACGCCGCCGCCTGTTCGAGATGTCGAGTTCTCATCCTCTGCAGCGAACCCCAACCCTCGGCAGTCGAGCCGCCGCACAATCGCAGCTGAGACATTCGGGCATTTCAACCGCGCTCTCCCAGAGCCGAATGTGCCGGATGGCCGACGAATGGCCGCGTTCGGCCGCAACACCCCGGACCCGTCGCGCCATTCGGCGGATTGACTCTGAAGAGACGGGGTGCGGGCCGATCCAGTTCGGCACGCGGACCGCTCGCCGCAAGCCGAGTGGGAGACCGTGTGGACGGATCCGGGGAGGTGGAAAAGCCCGACCTCAAAGCCCCTGGTGATCGCGCTCGTCGTCGTGGAACGCGTCTCCGCGGGGTCCATCGCGGGCAACTGGACCTGGCAGGCCGGCAGCCGGCAGCATACTGCCCCGCAGCGGAGCGACGGATCGGCGACGGCTCTCCCGACGTGAGCGGGTGATCCGGGCCGCAGGTCCGGCGGACACTGTCGTCTTGGTCGAGGCGGACGCTTGGGCGGGTGGAGCGCCAGTATCGAGACAGCGCTTAAAGAAAAGCTCCAGCGATACGGGCAATCGAGACGGTCCGTGACACCCGGCCTTCAGCCGAGGGCAGGTATTCGGTCAGTGCCGACGGAGATCGGCTCAGCCAAGACCTGGAGATCGGTTGATGCTCAAGTCCCTCGCCGCCGCGACGCTGCTCGCCTTCGGCTTCGCCGCGCCGGCCTCGGCGCTGCCCGTCGCGGGTTCTCCGCTCCCCGCCGCGCAGGACGGGCTGATCCAGCACGTCTACGGCGGCTGCGGGCCCTACGGCCATCGCGGCCCTTACGGTGGGTGCCGCGCCGGCGGCCAGTGGGGCGGCTATGTCGGTCGGGCCTGTCCGCGCGGCTTCCACCTCGGTCGCGGCGGGCGGCGCTGCTGGCCGAACCGGTACTGGTAGCGGCGCTCCCGCTGTTCGGGGCGAGCGGCTGACCGCCGTGGCGCACCGTGACGGAACGCAGGAACACCCTGGGAGCGTGCGCTCCCAGGGTGTTGCCGACCTCGCGGCCAGTTTGATCGGGCTGGGGATGCGAAGGCCAACCGGAAGGCTGCTCTTCGGCGGCGGAGGGCGATGAGGCGGACCTGCCCCCCTCGCCCGCCGCCGCGTCTCCCGGCACGGAGGCCGGGAGCGGCGCGACCCGATCTCAGTAGGAGCCGAACTTGTAGTTCAGGCCGGCGCGGACGACGGCGAACTCGGTCTTGGCGGCGGCGCCGTTGAGATAGGCCGTGCCGTTCGGGGGCAGGAGGTTGCCGTAGAACACGCCGCCGGCCGAGTTCTTCTGGCGGTCGAGGCTGACGTACAGGCCTTCGACCTTCAGCGTGACGGCCGAGGAGCGGAAGAAGTTCAGGAACGAGTCGGTGGGCAGGGCGTACTCGACGCCGCCGCCGGCGGCCCAGCCGGTGCGGAAGCTGTCGCGGAAGCGGTTGCCGGAGAAGTTCTGGTCGTCCTGGCCCGAGCCGTAGGCGAAGCCGCCGGTGCCGTACACGAGGGTGCGGTCGAAGGCGTAGCCGAGGCGGCCGCGCACGGTGCCGAAGTAGTCGAGGCCGTTGCCGCTGGTGGCGACGAAGGCGGGCGGGTTGGAGAAGGCGACGCCGGGGAAGCCGAGGAAGCTGTAGTTCTGGGTGGCGTTGGCGCGGCGGGCGAAGTCGACGTACTGGGCGTCGGCCTCGAAGCCGATCACGACGCCGGAGCCCGGGGTGAACTGGTAGTTGTAGCCGATCTGGGCGCCGCCCGAGAAGCCGTCGTTGTTGTTGCGGTTGTTGACGCTGACGACGCCGGCGGTGCCGGGGGAGTTGATCAGCGAGCCGCCGGGCAGGGCGTAGCTGGTGGTGTTGCGGCTGTTGGCGTCGAAGCCGTAGCCGGCGTTCACACCGATGTAGAAGCCGGTCCAGGTGAACACCGGCACCGGCGTGAACACCGGCGGCGGCGCGGCGCGGCGCGGAAGGTCGGCGGCGGACGCCGCGGCGGTCAGCGCAGTGAAGGCAGTCAGGGAGGCGAGGAGCTTGGCCATGAGGGCGATCCGGGTTTCGATCTGGTGATAAGACTACCAAGCTCTGAGCAGAATAGCTGTAGTTTTACGGACACACAGGCTCGCTGCGTCGGAGGAAACATAGTAAATGGCGGATTAACTCCGGTTAGATCTGTTAAATACTGATGAAGTTCTGGCGGTGTGCTCGGGGCCTGCGCCCAGGGCGCGTGCTTCGGTCCGCGGCGCGGCCGCGCGGCCATGGGGCGACGCGCCGACATTCCTGCGGGCGGCGCTGCCGGCCGCCCGCGCGGGGAGGGTTTGTCGTCGCTGCGGGTGCGCTGCGGACGATCCTGGCGCCGCCCGCGCCGGATCCGTCGGGCGGTAACATGGGATCGAGAGCCGGCTCACCGGCGGGTGGCGCCGAGGTGGCGGACGGCGCGCGGGGACCTGTCCGGCGGTCCCCGCGTCCGGGGCCGCGCTAACCCGTCCGGTCGCGCCGGGTGATGTGCTTGACCAGCTCGGCCAGCTTCTCCTCGGCCTTCTTCAGCGCCACGCGCGAACTGTGTCCGGGCGGCGTTCCGTCGGCAGCCTCGCGAAGCTTCGCGATGGTGTCCTGGGTATCCTCTACCTCGGTATCGAGCGCGGCACGCTCACCGGATCTATCGATGGCCATATCGATCCTCCAGGTGTTCTGCCCCTGGCGGCCGCCAGGGCGCCAGGCCCTGAGGTAAGGCGGCATCCCGACCGTGGCGAGATTCGCGGGCCTCGCCGGAGGCCGTTTCTGGCACGGATCCGGGTCCGGCGACCCCGTCGCCGCCTGTGCGCCACGGCACGCCGCAGCGTGATCCCGGCGCCCGCGGACGGCGTTCTACCGTCACACACACCGGAGACCACCGCCATGCTGATCCTCAATCCCCTCACCGGCCAGACGGTCGACGTGCGCGTGCCCCGCCCGCAACCCGGGAAGGCGTGAGGAACAGCGCGAGTCCGCCCCCGCCCGGGCTCCCGCCGATGCGCCCCGGGGCCCGAGCGCGCCCTCCCCGGTCGCGCCCGCCCGCAGGTTCGGCACGCCGAGTGCTGCGAGCGCTCACAGGGAACGCGGGGGCCGGCGCGCCAAGCGCTCGGCCTCCGCCTGCCACGCGTCGCGCTCGGCCTGAAGCGCCTCGATGCGGGCGTGGAGATGGCCGGCGTCGATGGCGGTCTCCATCAGCATGTCCTGCGCGGTGGCGAGCTGCTGGCGCAGCTCGGCGTTCTCGGTCGCGAGCGCGAGGAGCAGGGCCGCCACGTCATCGCTCATCCGGGCCCCTGCGCCGCCACCGAGCCGGCGCGTTTAGCCCCAGCACGACCGGGCCACAACCGCCCCGCGGGCACCCCGGACCGATCGCCGCTTCGGGCCGCGCGCGTCAGGCGGCCTCGTCGGACAGGAGGCGCCCGACGTAGTGGCGCCCGACCGACTCGATGACGGGCGCGAACAGGCTGGCCATCCAGGGCACCAGCGCCTCGACCTCCAGCGCGTCATCCGCCACCTGGATGGCGACGCGCGCCGACTGCCCGTAGCCGCTGCCCGAGAAGGAGCGGCGATTACCCAGCCAGTCCTCGGCCTCGACGCGGATCTTCTCCGCCTCCAGGCGACGGAAAGCCCAGTCCATGTGCAGGTCGATGCGCCGGCGAACCTCGGCTGTCCCGAGGTCGTGCGGGACGGTGATGGTCAAGCGCTTCGGCATCGGCATCTCCTCGCGAGCGGGCCCCGGGAGGTGCGGCCGGAAGGTTAACGCCCGGTGATCGGCGCCACCCGATCGACGCGCCGGGCGAACCGCCGGCGGTCAGTACCGGACCGTGCGGACGCCGCCGGCCCCACCGCTCAAGACGCTCCGGATGACCTCCTTGGTCGACGGGCTGATCCCACCGTCACCGCGCAGCCGGCGCCCGTCCGCCCGGTCGAGGCGCGCGACGTCGTCGGAGCATCGCTCCAGGGCGCGGCGGACCTTGGACGACAGCGGCCCGCCGCGTTCCGCCGGGGCGCCGGCCATCTCGAACCGCAGGCAGGACGCCAGATAGCCTTTCAGGTCGTCGAAGGCGGCGGCCTGGGCCCCCGACGTCAGGACGATGAAGATCAGGGCGGATCGGGCGAGCATCACGCGCTCCAGGGAAAGCGGTCCGCGCGGACAACGCGCGAGCGGGGCGTTGGTCCCGGGGGCCGCGCCCTCGCGGCCGCCGCACTCAGCCGCTGCGGCGGGGCGCCTGGGCCGCGTCGCGCCGCTGGTCCTGGGTTCCCCGACACTGCACGTATTCCGGCGTTCCCGGCTCGGCGCCGTAGCCCCGGCAGATCGCGTCGTCCTTCGCGGCGACGTCGGCCTCGCTCATGAAGAGCTCGCCGCGGCCGGGCCGGTTCGCCGCGTTGCAGGCCGTCAGGGCCGTGGCCGCGATGGCCAGAACGATGATGTGCTTCATGGGACTCCTCGCCGCCGATCAGCACCACAGCGGCAGGACGCTGTCGATGACGCTGTCGACGACGCTGCCGCCGCGTCCACAAGCCGGCGGTCGACATGGTTATCCAAGGATGGCCGGACCTTCGGCGCCACGCCGCGGTCCCGGCCGTCCACCGCACGGGGCGGGGCCGGCCCGGCATGCAAGCCTGACGCCGCCGTGACCGGCGGTCCCTGCGGGGCCGACATGTCGTGTCGCCGGTGCAGCGTCGGCGCAACGCCGGCTAAGCATCTGCCTCTGCATCCTCCCAAGGCAGACCCACCTTCGGCCCCGCCGGCAGCGCCGCGCGGGGCCTTTTCGTGCGCCGATCCGGAGGGTTGGCGCGCCGCTCCCGGGCGAGACCCTGCGCGCCGGGCGCGGCCGGGCGCGGCCGGGCGCGGCCGGGCACGACGATCGGCGGCGCACGACGACGACGTGTGTCGGAAACCGGGTCCGCGCTCCCGCGTTCGGGCACGGAGGCCCGTGCGTGAGGCACAGTCGGGCCGAGATGCCAAGGAGCACATGATGCGTCATGCCCTCTTCGCCATCTTCGCGCTGGTCGCGGCGTCGCCCGGTTCGGCGCAGACCAGCACCGGTCCCGCACCGATCCGGCAACCCGGACCAGCCCAGCCGGTGACGCCGGGCACCCCGGCCGGAACCGTCGTCGTTCCCGGCGGCAGCCAGAATAGCGGTCCGGGCAGCACCGCCGTCGTCGCGCCCACCGGGACAGGGGCGACGACCATCACGACGGATTCGGCCGCCGGCGGGAATGCCGGCCAGCCGGAGCGCGGCGTACCCCAGGTCGGCAAGGGGAGCGGGGATGGCAGCGGCGGCAGCTGATCGCCGGACCCCGTCCTGAGGATCCGTCCCGCCCCGTGCCGGATCGGGGCGGGACAGGTGGACCGTCCCACCGCCGCCGACCGACGCGGCGGGCGGCGGCGCGGGCACGGGACCAGCGCACCGTTGACCCGCGGCCCGGGACCGCCCGTCGCCTTGGAGCGATGATCCCGCACGGCGTTCAGTCCAGATGTCGGGCAAGCCTGTTGTGGGCCATAGAATTTTGATCGCTATATCTAGCTCAGGTTATGCTATCAATCTAAGATAATTACCGGTCGCCAAATCATTGGTATCTATATACCAGTAAAATTTATTCCCGATTTATTGATGCGATTGTCGCATTTTCACGATATGGATATATTTAGATTTCACGCGACGCCGCCGTGCGTCGGTCGGAGATTGCGTTGGCGGATCCTGAATTCGAGGATGGAAAATTCGGGCCGAACGACAAGAGATCGATGCTCCGGCAGATCGCGCACGCCCTCGGCGTGCCCGAAGACGCTTTCCTCGACGAATCCGAGGCGCTCGCCACGATCGACATGACGGGGGAATTGCTGCGCGTCTGGCACGCGCTCACCTGTCGGACCGCCGCTTGTTGCTGCAGATGGCGCGCGGGATGATCTCCCGCGGCTAGAACGGCCACGGCTCCTCCTGCGGCCCCGGCGCCGCCCGCTCGCCCGGCGCCACGAGGTCCACGATCTCGTCGAGCGGCTGCGTCACCCGGATCGTCCGCCCCGCCGCGGTGATGAACGTCTCGTTGCGCATCAGGTCCGTGTCGCTCAGCGCCTGGACGCTCGTCACGCGCAGCAGGTGCCGGCAGCCGTCGCCGTCCTGCACCTGGAGGAAGTTCCCGACCCGCCGAACCGCCGACATGGCGCTCTCCCGCCCCGCTGGTGATCTGTGGCCTAGGCGCCCTGCAGGCTCTCGGCGAAGTCGTCGGGGATCTCGCCCCACTGGCCGAGGATCGTGACGCCCTCCAGCTCGCCGGTCTCGTCGTCGGCCACCACCTTCAGCGCCGCCGCGCCCGGCATTCGCCTGGCCATGTTCTCGGCCTTCTTCACCGCCCCGCTCTCGGTCTGCGCAGGCTCCTGCCGGGCCGGCCGCAACCGCTTCCGGTGCAGCTCGAAGGGCTGCACCACGAACGCCGTCCTCATCGCCATCGTCGTCCTGCACCCCGGTTCGTCACAGGTTCTCCACAGACCGCACGGGCCGCCCAAGGGCGCGCCACGACAGGAGTTTTCGAGCCGTATCCACACGCGTCCACGGGGCCGGAAGAAAAGTCTCGCCCGCAGATTGTGCCCGGCCCGCCCGTATGATCTGTTCCGCTTTCGTTCTAGCATGGCGAGGCCGCGGGTGCACCTCTCCCGGATCGACGCGCGGCGGATCTCGGGCGCCGATTCCGTCAGCGGGCCGCCGCCGCACCGGCTTCCCCGCGCCTGCCCGACGGCCTTTGGGCATGCCGGCCGGGTCATACCAAGGTATGGCGTCGCCCCGCATCCGTATAAATGTAAGCCTCCGTCGCGATCGCTACGCTTTCCGTCATTCAGCAGCACAGACGGAGAGTTGTCATGACGGAACGTACCAAGGGAACTGCTCTGATCACCGGCGCTTCGGGCGGGATCGGCGCGATCTATGCCGAACAGCTCGCCGCGCGCGGCCACGATCTCATCCTGACCGCCCGGAACGCGGATCGCCTGGAGGCGGTCGCCGAGACGGTGCGCGGGGCTTCGGGCCGCACCGTCGAGGCGCTCGCGGCGGACGTCAACGACCGTGCCGGTCTCCGGCGCGTCGAGGACCGGCTGCGGAGCGACCCGGCGATCACCCTCCTGGTCAACAACGCCGGCTTCGGCTCCGCGGCCCCGCTGCTCCAGGCGGATCCGGACGAGATGGAGCGCATGATCGGCGTGAACGTCACGGCCGTGACGCGCCTCGCCTACGCGGCGTCGCCGGCCTTCGTCGCGCGGGGGCACGGGGCGATCATCAACGTCGCCTCGACCGTCGCCCTCAATCCCGAACTGCTCAACGGCGTCTACGGGGCGAGCAAGGCCTACGTTCTCGCCTTCACGCAGGCGCTGCAGTACGAACTCGCCCCCAGGGGCGTCCGGATCCAGGCGGTCCTGCCCGGCGCGACGGCCACCGAGTTCTGGACCGTGGCCGGCGTCGGCGGCCACCGGAACCTCCCGGCCAGCATCGTCATGACGCCGTCCGACCTGGTCGCGGCCGCGCTCGCGGGGTTCGATGCCGGCGAGGTCGTCACGATCCCGCCCCTGGAGAACGGTGCGGCCTGGTCCGCGCTGGACGCCGCGCGCCTCGAACTCGCTGCCCAGCTCGGCGCGGCGACGCCGGCGAGCCGGTACCGGACCGCGCGCGCCGACGCCGCCTGAGGCCCTCGGGGGGCGTCCCGGCCGGGGCGCCCCTGCCCGCTCCCTGCCCGCTTCCCGCGGCCGCCCGGTCAGGACCGGGCGAGCGGCAGGCACACCGAGAAGCGGGCGCCCGGCGTCCCGTCGCGGGGCCTCGCGTCGATCGAGCCGCCATGGGCCGCCACGATGGTCCGGCAGATCCGGAGACCGAGGCCGAGCCCCTCGGCCCGCGTCGTGAAGAAGCCGTCGAACAGCCGGTCGAGGGTGCCGGGATCGAGGCCCGGCCCGTTATCGACGACGTCGACCGTGATCGACCCGTCCCGGCAGACGGTCTCGACCGCGATCTCGGGCCCGGAGGTCCGCGCCTGCCGATGGATCTGGATGGCGTTCATCAGCAGGTTGACGAAGACCTGCTGCAGCTGGATCCGGTCCGCGACGACCTGCGCGGCCGCGTCCGCCGGGGCGACGGTGAGCCTGATCTCGGTGCGGTTCAGGTCGTGCGCCACGAACCGCGCGGCCTCGGCCAGGACCTCCGCCACGGCGACGGGCGCGCGGACGCTGTCCCGCTTGGCGGCCATGCGGCGGGTGCGATCGATGATGTCCCCGGCCCGCGTGACCTGATCGACGATGCGCTGGCATTGCCGCCGGAGCAGGTCGCGGTCGAGGTCCGCGCGATCGAGCAGGCGCAGCATCGCCCCGGCGGTCATGCCGATCGACGACAGGGGCTGCCCGAGCTCGTGCGCGATCGACGCCGACAGCTCGCCCAGCGTCGAGATCCGGGAGACGTGGGCCAGCTCGTCGCGCAGCACCTCCAGCGACATCTGCCGCGCGACGTGCTCGGTGATGTCCACGAAGGAGGCGAGCCACAGGCCGGAGGTGGCGCCGTCCGCCCGCGGGACCACGCAGAACAGCGTCTCGAAGCGCGATCCGTCGAGCCGGACGCTGTGCGCCTGCTGCTGGAACGAGGTCGCGCCCGCCGCGAAGGCCCGGGCGGAATTGACCTGGGCGGTGCAGAGCGGGTCGAAGAAGCGCTGGGTGCGCTGCCCGATCATGTCCGCGCGGCCGCCCGCGCCGAACATCCGCACCGCCGCCTCGTTGACGTCGAGGATGACCATCCCGTGCCGCAGGCGGTCGGCCACGTCCGGATGCGCGTCGAGGTGGGCGGCGATGTCGGTGATTCCGGCCGCCCGCAGCGCGTCGAGGGTGGCGACCCGCTCGCGGGCATCGACGACGACGAAGCCGATCGTCGAGACCTTCATGCAGACGAGGTACCACGCGTCGTTCCAGTCGGCCTCGCTGGCCACGACGATCCGGTCGGCCGTCGGCGTCAGACCGTTGCTCATGTCGGCGGTTCCCGGGGCCGGCCCCGATGCAGGCCCGCCGCGCCCCCGCTATACGGCATCCGAAAATCCCGCTTCCAGTCGGGACGCGGGACTTTCGGGGGCTGACCCGGGGGGCGTCGCCCCGGGTTATTGATCGGCGTCAGGTCCCCGAGAGGGTCTCCTTGGCCAGGGGCAGGCTGCGCAGGCGTCGGCCGGTCAGCGCCGCGACCGCGTTGACCACCGCCGGCGGCACGCCGGGCAGGCCGGGCTCGCCGATGCCGCCCATCGGCGCCCCGCTCTCGACGATCGCCACGTGCACCCGCGGCATCCGCTCCCGGTCGAGGATCGGGTAGGCGTCGAAGTTCCGGGCCTGCCGCTCCCCGTTCTCGTAGACGACCTGCTCCAGCAGCGTCGACGAGAGGCCGAGCGCCGCCGCGCTCTCGACCTGGCGCTTCACGATCGCCGGGTTGACCACGCGGCCCGGATCGATGGCGATCCAGAGATCGTGCACCCGCGCCTCGCCGTTCTCGAGCGAAACCTCGGCGATCGTCGCCGTCTCCGAGCCGAACGGCGAGGCCATCGACACGCCCCGCGCCCGCCGCGTGCCGTCCTGTGCCCGGAACGGCCCGCGCGTCCAGCCGCCCGCGAGGTCGGCCACCGCCTGCAGCAGGGTGCGGTGGCGGGCGCTGTCCCTCAGGAGCGTCATCCGGAGGGCGAACGGGTCCTGGCCGCCGGCCTGCGCGATCTCGTCGAGGAAGCTCTCGTAGAAGTAATCGTTCATCGAGTGCCCGACCGAGCGCCAGAACGCGATCGTCACCGGGTGCGGCACCTTCACGTAGGTGAGCCGCCGGTTCGGGATCGCGTAGGGCTTCCGGTCGAGGCCCTCCACCACCGAGGAATCCACCGGCCCCTTGAACAGCGCGCCGAACCAGCGCCCGATCGGGCCCTCTCCCACCGCGGTGGTCTCCAGCGCCACCGGCATCCCGTCCGGACCGAGGGCCGCCCTGAACCGGGCGAAGCTCAGGGGGCGGACGGCGTCCATGCCGAACTCCTCCTCCCGCGACCACAGCACCCGCACCGGCTTGCCCGCCGCCTTGGCGAGCAGGATCGCCTGCGGGAACGGGCTCGCCGGCCCGTAGTGGAAGTGGCGCCCGAAGAAGCCGCCGAGCATCGGCGAGTGGATCCGGACCTGATCCGGCTGCAGCCCGGCCGTCTTGGCGGCGACCTGCTGGAACAGCTCCGGCATCTGGTTCGGCACCCAGAGGTCGAGGCTGCCGTCGGGGGCGAAGCGCGCCACCGCCGAGGGCGGCTCGAGCTGCGCGTGGGCGAGGTAGGGGGCGTCGTACGCCGCCTCCACCACCTTGGCCGCGCCCGCGAAGGCGGCGTCCGGGTCGCCGGCCTGCTCGGCCGGGACGCCGGGGCCCGCCGCGTCCCGGAGGGCGGCCAGCATCGCCGCCGAGGAGAAGCCCGCCGAGACGGTGGCGACGCCGTCGGGCGCCGGCCGGGTCCAGGTCACCTGCAGGGCCTCGACGGCCCTGCGGGCCCGCCACCACGTGTCGGCCACCACCGCCACCGCGCCCGGCAGGCGCTCGACCGCCTGGACGCCCGGCATCGCCCGGACCTCCGCGGCGTTGGCGATCGCCTCCGGCTCGGTGCCGAGATGCGGCGCGTGCCGGATCGCGGCGTGGACCATGCCGTCGAGCCGGATATCGATGCTGTAGACGGCCCGGCCGGTGGACTTGTCGCGCATGTCGAGGCGCGCCACCGGCTTGCCGATCCAGCGGAAATCTTTGGGATCCTTCAGGGCAACATCGTCCCGCGGCTGCAGCGCCAGCGCCGCGGCGGCCAGCGCGCCGTAGCCGAGGCTCCGGCCGGAGGCGGCGTGGATCACGCGCCCGTTCTCGGTGGTCAGGCTGGCCTGCGGCACGGCGAACTCGGCGGCCGCCGCCCGCAGGAGCATCTCGCGGGCGGTGGCGCCGAGGCGGCGCATGGCCTCGAAGCTCGAGCGGGTGGAGAACGACCCGCCGGTCATGCGCAGGCCGTTGACGACCGCGTAGTCGGGGCCGGGCGGGGCGCATTCCACCGCGAAGCGCGCCGGGTCGAGGTCGAGCTCCTCGCCGATCGTCTGGGCGAGGCCGGTGTTGATGCCCTGGCCTCCCTCCACGAAGGGGCTGAGCAGGCGCACGGTGTCGTCGGGGCGGATCTCCAGGAAGGCCGTCACGCGGGTCCCGGGTTTCGGCGCGACGGCCGCCGGGCCTTCGGCGCGGGTCTGGGCGGCGGCCGGCGCGAGCCGGAGGCCGACCCCGAGGAACAGCGCGCCCGAGGCGGCCCCCAGGAAGCCGCGGCGGGAGAGGTTGCGGACCGGCTCGCGACGGTCGGCGCGGCGGAGGGGCGTGAGGTCGGTCATCGTGCGCCTCCTCAGGCCGCGGCCTGCCGCACGGCGGCGGCGACGGCGTTGTAGGTTCCGCACCGGCACAGGTTGGTCATGGCGCCGGCGATGTCGGCCTCGGTCGGCTTCGGGGTCTGCTTGAGCAGGCTCGTGGCGGCCATGACCTGACCGGACTGGCAGTAGCCGCACTGGGGCACCTCGATGCCGACCCAGGCGGCCACGACCCGGGCACCGACCGGGTCCTGCTCGATCGCCTCGATCGTCGTGATGGCTTGGTCGCCGACGCTGTCCAGGGGGATCTGGCAGGAGCGGGTCGCCGCGCCGTCGAGGAGCACCGTGCAGGCGCCGCACTGCCCGATGCCGCAGCCGTACTTCGTGCCGGTCAACCCGAGGCTGTCGCGCAGGACGAATAGCAGCGGCGTGTCCGGTTCCGCGTCCACCGTGTAGCGACGCGCATTGATCGTGAGCTGGACCATCGTTCGACCTCGTGGGATGGGGACGCCGCGACGTGTCTCGGCGTGCGAACCGGAAGGGCGACGTGTCTTCGGGGACGGCCGAAGGCGCGGTCCGGATCGTGTGCCGTGTCGCGAGAGGTACCGCCGCCCCCGGCCGCGCGGAATCATACGAAGGTTAGGGGTCGTCACCCGAAACGGTGCCCCTCCGCGGCCCGCCCCCGGGATCAGGGCCGGCCGAGGACAGTCCAGCGCCCCGGGTCTCGGTCCTGAAAGCTTCGCGCGGCGGCGCGCGGGCGGCGGGTCACGCGCCCGGGCCGCGGCCGCGGCGAACCTGCGTGTTCAGGGATCCGAGCCTTCGAAGCGGAGGGCGCGGGATCGCGGCAGGCCGGCCGGCTGAAGCGCCGACCGGAACCGGCGATCGCCCGTCAGTGATGGACGGAACTGCGGTGATGGGCCGATCCGGCTCGGTCAGGCCGAGGTTTCGGTCGGATCATCCGAGACTCGATGCGCACGAAATCTGCGCGCCGGGCGGTCGGGACCGGTCTATCATACCGACGCATGATATCCGTCCGGTCGTGAGGCCTCTACGTTTTCCGCAGATCTCGGGATCGCGGAGGAAATACCATGGACGACCACTACGATGCCCTCGTGATCGGCAGCGGCGAGGGCGGCAAGTTCCTGGCGTGGCACCTCGCCAAGGCCGGCCAGAGGGTCGCGGTGATCGAGCGCCGCTGGATCGGGGGCTCCTGCCCCAACACCAACTGCCTGCCGAGCAAGAACGAGATCTGGAGCGCCGAGATCGCCCACCGCGCCCGGCAGGCCGACCGGTACGGCGTCGAGACCGGACCGGTCGTGGTGGATATGGGCCGGGTGGTCGCGCGCAAGCGGGCGATGGTCCGCGACCTCATCGACATGCACCTCGACCGCTACCGCGAGAACGGCGCGGAACTCGTCATGGGAACGGCCCGCTTCACGGGCCTCAGAGCGCTCACGGTCGCGCTGAACGCGGGCGGCTCGCGCGCGCTGACGGCCGAGCAGATCTTCCTGAATCTCGGCACCCGCGCGACCATCCCGGACGTCCCGGGCCTGCGCGAGGCCGGGCCGCTCACCCATATCGAGGCGCTCAAACTCGACGCTGTGCCAGCCCACCTCGTCGTCCTCGGCGGCGGCTACGTGGGCCTCGAACTGGCCCAGGCCTACCGCCGGTTCGGCAGCGCGGTGACGGTGATCGAGCACGGGCCCCGGATCGCGGGCCGCGAGGATCCGGACGTGGCGTCCGCCCTCGCGCAGCTCCTCGAGGCCGAGGGGTTGGCGATCCGCACCGGCACGGAGGTGGTGCGCGTGCGCGGCCGCTCGGGCGAGGCCGTGGAGATCACGGTGCGCGGCGGCGCCGGTGAGGCGGTCATCGCCGCGAGCCACATCCTCGTCGCGGCGGGGCGCGCGCCGAACACCGACGGCATCGGTCTCGACCGCGCGGGCGTGGCTCTCACCGAGCGGGGCGTCATCGAGGTCGACGACCACCTCCGGACGAGCGCGCCGGGCGTCTGGGCCATCGGCGAGTGCGCGGGCAGCCCGGCCTTCACCCACGCCTCGGCGGACGATTTCCGCGTGATCCGCGACACGCTGGCGGGGATCCCGCGCTCGACCGCGGGCCGGCTGATGCCGTCCTGCCTGTTCACCGACCCGCCGCTGGCGCGGGTCGGGTCGACCGAGACGGAGGCGCGGGCGGACGGTCACGCCGTCCGGGTGGCGCGGCTGCCGATGGCGGCCGTGCTGCGCACGCGGACGACCGGGCAGACCGAGGGGTTCATGAAGGCCGTCATCGGCCCGGACGATCGCATCCTCGGCTTCACGATGCTCGGCGCGGAGGCCGGCGAGGTCATGGCCGCGGTCCAGGTCGCCATGCTCGCCGGCCTGCCCTACACGGCGTTGCGCGACGCGATCCTGGCCCATCCGACCACCGCGGAGGGGCTGAACAGCCTGTTCGCGGCCGTCCCCGCCCGCTGAGGCTCAGCCGGCGGCGCCGGCGACGGCGGCGGGCTCGGCCGCGGCGCCGCCCGCCCCGCCCGGCTCGGCCGCCGGCAGCTCGACCGCGAAGGTCGCGCCCGGCCCGTCATTGTTCCCGCCGGTCAGCGTGCCGCCATGGGACTCGACGATGGTCCGGCAGATCGCGAGGCCGATGCCCATCCCGTCGCGCTTCGTGGTGAAGAACGGGCTGAACAGCCTGGGCAGCTGCTCCGGATCGATGCCGGTGCCGCTGTCGACGACCGCGATCCGCAGCCGGCCCGGCGCGGGGGCGGTCAGCGCGATCCGCAGCGCGCGGCGGGGCTCGGGCAGGTCGCGCACGGCGTGCAGGCCGTTCGTCACGAGGTTGACCACGACCTGCTGCAGCTCGACGCGGTCGGCCAGGACGCGCGCCTCGGTCGCGGCGATCACCGTCCGCACCGTCGCCCCGGCCGCCAGGATCTCCCGGTCGAGGAGGGCCGCGACCTCCGCCAGGAGGGAGCCCAGGTCGAGGATCTCGGGCTGGCTGCGGTCGCGGCGGAGCTGCTCGCGCGTCCGCTGCACGATCCGGCTCGCCCGCATGCCGTCGCGGACGGCGCGCTCGGCCGCCCGCGCGGCCGCCTCCAGGTCCGGCGTCTCGCGCCGCAGCCAGCGCAGGCAGGCCTCGGCGCTCATCACCATGGCGCCGATCGGCTGGTTGACCTCGTGGGCGATGGAGGCGGAGATCGCCCCGACGGTCGAGACCCGGCCCGCGCGGGCGAGCTCGGCCTGGGCCGCGAGCAGGGCCTCCTTGGCGCGCTCCCGCTCGGTCACGTCGATCATCGCGCAGGCAACCCGGTCGAGGGCCGCCTCGTCGTCCGGCAGCGCCACGACGAGGATCGCGGTCACCTCCCGCCCGTCGGCGCGGATCAGGCGGCCCTGGGCCTCGAAGCGGCCGCCCGCCCGGTCGATCCGCTGCAGGAGCGGCAGGACGAGGTCGTTGCCCGGCGGGAGGAAGCGGCTCATCGAGCCGAGCACCGCCTCGCGGGAGCCGCAGCCGAGGAGCCGCACCGTCGCGTCGTTGACGTCGACCAGCGCGATCCGCCGGGCGCATTCGGCGACGAGCGCGGCGTCGGCCTGCCCGCGGAGGTCGGGCCCGAGGGCGCCGGTGGCCCGCGCCTCGGCGAGGTGGGCCTGCGCCTCGGAGAGATCGACCTCACACAGCGCGACGTGGCTCTGCTCGAACAGCGCGCGGTAGCGGCGCTCGCTCCGGGCGAGCGCGTCCAGCGCCCGCCGCCGGGCGCTCGTGTCGAAGGCGATGAGGCTGATCCCACCGGTCAGCGCGAGGTAGAAGCCGACCGCGGTCAGGCCGCTCTGCGCGGCCAGCGCCTGGGCGATCATCGGCGAGAAGGCGCCGCCGATGATGCCGCCGACGTTGAACGCCACGGAGGTCCCCGTGTAGCGCACCTGCGGCGGGAACAGGCTCGGCAGCCACGCGCCGAGCGGCCCGTTGACGAAGCCCATCACCCACAGGGCGAAGGCCAGGAAGGCGAAGATGGTCGCGAGGGAGCCGCTGCCGAGCATCGGCGCCAGCAGGATCCCCGACACGATGGTCCCGGCGCAGCCGACGATCAGGACCCGGGCCGGGTCGAGCCGGTCCGACAGCCAGCTCGCGACGACGATGGCGGCGGCCATGAACAGGATCGCGCCGAGCTCGACCGTCAGGAACGAGGCCCGGGAGTAGCCGAGCGTCGTCGTGCCGTAGCCGAGCGCGAAGGCGGTGGCGGTCCAGAACAGGGAGAAGCACGCGACGACGCCGAACATCCCGGCGACGACCTGCCCGGCATGGTCGCGCATCAGGGCGACGAGGGGGACGCGCGGGGGCTGCGCGTCCTTCACGGCGGCGGCGAACTCCTCGGTCTCGCCGAGATTGGTGCGGACCCAGAGCCCGAGCCAGACCAGGGGCACGCTGAGCAGGAAGGGCACCCGCCAGCCCCAGTCCGCGAACTGCTCCGCGCTGAGGGTCAGGGTCAGGACGAGGAACAGGCCGTTGGCCACGAAGAAGCCGAGGGGCGCCCCGAGCGGCGCGAACATCGCGTAGCGGGCGCGCCAGCCCGGCGGGGCGTTCTCCAGCGCCAGCAGCGCGGCCCCGCTCCACTCGCCGCCGAGCGCCAGCCCCTGCCCGAACCGGAGGAGGCAGAGCAGGACGGGGGCGAGCCAGCCGGCCAGCGCGAAGGTGGGCAGCAGCCCGATGGCCGAGGTCGTGAGCCCCATCAGCAGGAGCGAGGCGACCAGCGTCGCCTTGCGCCCGATCCGGTCGCCGAAATGCCCGAAGACCGCGCCGCCGATCGGCCGGGCCACGAAGGCGAGGCCGAAGCTCGCGTAGGCGCTGATCAGCTCCGCCGATTGCAGCGCCGCCGGGAAGAACAGCGGCCCGAAGATCAGGCTCGCCGCCGTGGCGTAGATGTAGAAGTCGTAGAACTCGACCGTCGTGCCGATCAGGCTCGCGAGGAGGACCCGCGCCGTCGTCTGCCTGGGACGCGCGTCGCCCACCGCACTCATCTCCGCGCCTCGCTGCACAGCCTGTCGGACGGGCGCGCGGCCGGAGGAGGCGGGCGGCCGCGAATTCTGGGCCGGGAGGCGCTGACCTCGCCGGAGGTTGAGCCGGTCCCGGGGACAGTGCAACCGCTCATAGCCACAAGCTTGGCCGCGAGTCGATAGGTGCGTCGGGGGCGGTCCAGCGAGCGATCACTCGTGGCGACCCGTGCCGGCGGTCCGCGCCGTCCACAGACGGTCGGCTTGATCGGGCGCGGATACAACCTGTAAGCACTGCCAGTGCGGGCAGCCTGTCAGAGGCGCGCGGGGACTCGTCGATCACGATGTCAGGCAACGTCCGGGGTGGCGCGGCGAAGCCCGGCGCCGACACGGCCTCACCGCTGGTGGTCATCGTCGAGGATGACGAGGGCGTCCGCGAAGGTCTGCAGGACCTCCTGCACTCCGTCGGGCTCGACACCCTCGCCTACGGCGCGACGCGCGACCTCCTCGCGGCGACGCTGCCGGACCGCCCGGGCTGCCTGATCCTCGATGTGCGGCTGCCGGGATCCAGCGGCCTCGACCTGCAGGCGAAGCTCGCCGCGATGGGCAACCGCATGCCGATCATCTTCATGACCGGCCACGGCGACATCCCCATGACCGTCCAGGCCATGAAGGCGGGCGCGCTCGATTTCCTGACCAAGCCGTTCCGCGATCAGGACATGCTCGACGCCATCGCAGTCGCGATCGAGCGGGACAGGACCCGGCGGGCGTCGAGCGCGGGGGTCGCCCAGCTCGAGGCGCTGGCCGCGACCCTGACGGCGCGGGAGGCCGAGGTGATGGCACAGGTCGTCAAGGGGCTGCTCAACAAGCAGATCGCCCACGCCCTCGGCATCAGCGAGATCACGGTCAAGATCCACCGGGGCAACGTCATGCGGAAGATGGCGGCCGGCTCCGTGGCCGACCTCGTGCGCAAGACCGAGCTGCTCAAGGCCCGGGCCGCCGTCTGAGCCCACCCATCGCCCCGTCGCTTCCGCAGACCCGGCCCGGGCCGATCGGCGCGGAACGATGCCGGACATCGCCGCGTTGGCACCCGCACTGGACAGATTCGTCGCGGCGATCGGATCGGGGATCGGCGAAGAAGTCCTGCCTCAACTCGTGAAATCCATGTCTACCGGGTCGCGTCGCGGCGCCCCGGGTCCTGCGTTGCTGTGGCAGGACTCGGTTCATCGGGATGTGAGTCCGTCGCGCGCATCAAACCATCGTATAATTTCGTCGAAGCCGCCGCCGGCCCACAGAGGTGGGATCGATGCGCCTTCGAGAGGCTCCGGAGGGAGATTCGTGCCGGTCGGGAAGAAAGCGGTCGCGGTCGTGGACGACGACGAGGCGGTTCTGGACGCGACGTCCAGCTTCCTCGAGGCGTTGGGCTACGACGCGCGGGCCTTCAACTCGGGCGAGGCCTTCCTGGCCGCGATGGCCGGCAGCGACGTGTCGTGCCTGCTGACGGACGTGAACATGCCGGGGATCAGCGGCATCGAATTGCAGGACCGCGTCCGGGAGCAGCGCCCTGCCCTGCCGGTCATCATGATGACCGCGCTGACCGACGACGCACTCCGGCGCCGGGCCCTCGCCGGGGGCGCCCGCGATCTCCTGCGCAAGCCGCTCGTGGCCGACGAGCTGATCCGCTGCCTGGAAGAGACGATCGGGGCCTGACTCCAGGGCCTGACTCCAGTGCCTTTCCATCCGTGACGGGATCGCCGGCCGGCTCCGGACCGGCATCGCGCGCGTGCGCCGCTGGCACGCCGATCCGAGGCCGGTCCGGTTAGGACATCAAACCTCCGTATGATTCCGGCGCGAACGGCCACGGTCCAAGGTCGCGCCATGGAAGCGGCGCGCCGTCGGCGGGCCGGACGAGGAGGCGGGGATGGGACTGACGATGGCGAGCCCGGGGGCGGCGCCCGACGAGGCCCTGCTGCGCGCGGAGACCGCCCGCAGCGCCATGGCCCGGCTGCTCGCCGTGGCCGGACACGACCTGAAGCAACCCCTGCAGGTGGCCCTCATGGCCATCGACCGCGCGGTCTCGGACGGCGTCGGTCCCCGGGCCGCGGCCCGGCTCGGCCTCGCCAGCGACGCGCTGGTGCGGCTCGGCCGCGAGCTCGACGATCTGGCCCGCTCCTCCCAGGCCGGCAGCGTGGCGCCCCGGCTCGGTCCCGTCGCGGTCGCCCCGCTCCTGGAGGCGGTGGCAGCCGAGTGGGGACCCTACGCCGACGCGGTCGGGGTGCGTGTCCGGGTCTGCGCCACGGCGCTGACGGTCACGAGCGAGGTCGCCATGCTGACGACCATCCTGCGCAACCTCGTCGGGAACGCCGTGAAGTATGCGGGCCCGGGCGGCCGCGTCGTCGTCGGATGCCGCCGCCGGCAGGGGCGCGTCGCGATCGAGGTGCACGACGGCGGTCCCGGCATCGCGCCCGAACGGCTGATGGGCATCTTCGACGCCTTCGACCGCGCCGGACGCCGGGACGGGGCCGGTCTCGGGCTCGGCCTCCATATCGTCCGGCAAACCGCCGCGGCGCTCGATCACCCGGTCGCCGTGCGATCCCGGCGCGACTGGGGCTCGGTCTTCGGCGTGACCGCGCCCCGCCACCGTCCGGCATCCGCGTAGACGCCCCGGGACGATCCCGACGGCACCGCCGCCGTGGAGCAGGTCCGCCGTCCCGGTACCGGAGGCCGCGAAACGCCCGGACCGCGCGCAGGCCGCCGAAATCCGCGGCGTCCACGGCCACGCAGGCGTGCCGCGGCCACACGGCTTGCTCGCCAGGGTTGCTTGTGGAACCGTGTCGGCCTGAGACCCCGAAGAGGCGACGGATGCTCCGCACCGTGCTTTCGCAGACGGAGCGCGACCTGACATGACGGCTGGTGATCCGCCCAACAAAATGGCCGAAGTTGCCGGCCTTGCGGCCGCGATCGCCGATCACATCCTCGCGCAGCACGAGGCCGGGACCACGATCCCGCCGGACCAGTTCCGGATGCTGGTAAGCGCCGCCCGGATGCTCCTGGACAACGGCGTGGCTTGGCCGCCGTCGGTGACCTACCTCGTCATGGAAGTCGCTCGACGGGTCGAGGAGGCCGAGCCGCCGCCCAAGGGCGACGAGGTCGTGACGCACCTGGAGCAGGCGCTCGACGCGGCGAAACCCACCTGAGACACCTTAGACCGACCGTCACGCGGCGGGCGCGCCGACTTCCCGCGGGATCGGCGCCCTATATGGGCCCTATGCCCACACTCGGTCTCAAGCTCCCGCTCCGGATCTGCGTCCTCGAGAACGCCGCCTGCGTCGAGGATGCCGGTGGCCGGCGCACCGGCTACGTCTACTGGGACGAGGGCCGCGGAGGATGCGGTGACAGGCCTTTCACCCGCGCCGAGGCCATCGAGCAGGTCCGGATCATCGCGGGCGCCTGGGCCGGCGCCCTGGTCCACAGCGGCACCCTCGACACCGGCCCGTCGCCCGAGCCGGGTGCCGCCGCCGCCGAGCCGTCTCCGGAAGGCTGACCGCGCCCGGCCGAGCGGGATCCGCTACAGGCCGGTGCCGCTCACGTACGAGACCGGCGCGCCCGGACCCGAACTCGTCGCGGAGGCCGCGACGGTGGCGGCGATCCAGTCGCCGTCGCTGGTCCCGGATGCCCGGCACTCCCGCGCCATGGCCCGCACTCGGCGGCGCCAGAGCCAGAGGCGGAGGGTGTGGATGAGGTCGTACATGGTCGGCCCCGCGCTGTCGCTCCCGTCCATGTGGGGCGCGCGGGCGGACCGCTCAAGCCTGCGGCGCCCGACCGGTCGAGCTCGGAAGCCCCGCCTCAAGCGGAGCGGTGCTTCATCACGAAGTGGAAGCCGAGCTCGGGATTCTTGCTGAAATCGGCGTCGTAGAACGCGTTCTCGTTGCCGGAGCCTCGGCAGAAATCCTTGAACTGAAACATGGTCATCGGGACAAATTCCAGCCCGTGCTGCCGGACAAGCTCGCGCCACCACGTCTCCGGCTTGACCGTCGGGTGGTAGCTCACGCCGTTGGCGACATCGTCGTATGTCGCGGCGGAGCCCACGAAAAGACCGCCGTCCGCCAAGTGGGATTTCACGTTCGCGAACAGCTGAGGAAGCAGCGGTTCCTCAATGTGCTCGAGGACCTCCCACATCGTGATGACGTCAAATTTCGCTTTCGTCCCTGACCTCTGATCCATCAGGGAGAAGGGCTTGGTGATATCGCAGGTCTTCAGATAGTCCGGGATGATGGACCACTCGGCGCGCTGCGCGCGAAGGGAGTAATCGCTCCCCTCGATCCCGAAAGCCGCGTTGCCTCGGATGAGGAAATCGAAGACGAGGCCGCCCCCCGCGCAGCCGAGGTCCAGGGCCCTGACCTTTCGGCCGAAATGGCTCTCGATCGCGTGGCAGAACCGCTGATTGCGCGTATTGTCATCCTTTGTTCCGCGCGGAACCGTGTGATCGTTGCTCTCGTAGGCGATCGGATGATCCGTCACGAGGCAGAAATCGTTCTTCGGCGCGAGCTGAACCACGGCGAGGCGCCGGACATCTTGCATCTGCGCCAGCTGCTGCGCGTGAGCCGTCATGATCTTGCTGTCGAGGGCGGCATAGAGCTGGCGGCCGACGTCGAGGATCTGCTGCGTGATAAATTGCTTGTCCTGGTCGTCCATCACAAATTCCCGACGAGCGATCTCGAGCTGACGCGGTGTGGCCAGCGCCGAATTTATCCGAGATCCTGTATCAAATCTTTACGCGGCGACCCGAATTCGGATCGTGACGCGTCGGCGCGCTGCCCCGACGGCGCACTGCGTTCCGGATCTGCCGCCAGCTCGATCCGGCGAGCCGGCAGGACGCCTCACGCCCCTCCCCCGGGCAGACCCGACCAGGCCTCGCGGACGAGCGCGAGGCGCCGCTCGGCCCGGGCCGCGTCGGCATCCGCGACTTGGTCGAGCACGGCCTCCAGCGCCTCGGATCCGCCGAGCGCGGCGGCCGCCTCGCCCTGGCGGCGCATGGCGGAGCGGTGCGCCCGCATCGCCGGCCCGGCCTTCTGCCCGGCCTCGATCGCCTCCAGGGTGGCGATCAGGGCGGCCGCGAACGGGGCGACGTCGCGCCACGAGGCCGCCGCGGGCGCCGGCTCGGGCGGGTGGGCACGCTCCGGCGGCGGTGCGGAGAAGTTGGTGGTGAGTGGGCGCTTCATGACGAACCTCCACGGGCGCGGTATCAGGGGGCCATCGGCCGGAGCGGAGCTGTACGAGGAGCGCATGGCCGAAAGGCGGAAGGGCACCGGGTCCGGCGAGGATAGCCTGTCGCGCCACATCCTCCCCAATGCCGGCACGATGGTCGGCGTCTGCACCACGCTGATCGGCCTCGTGAAGATCGCCGAGGGCTGGATCGGGCCGAGCCACGTCGACGAGGCCGCCGCCCTGACGGCGATCCTGTTCCTGGTCAGCGCGATCGCGTCCTACCTGTCGATCCGCCTGGACGACGGCGGCGATCTCTCGGTCACCCTGGAGCGCTGCGCCGACATCTGCTTCGTCATCGGGCTGGTCGGCCTGACGCTGATCTCGGTCCTGTTCGCCTACGAGACGATCTGACGGCGCGCGGCGCGGAGCCGGTCGGGCAGGGCCTCGCGGTCGGTCAGCGCCGCCGCCAGGACCGCGAACAGGCCGAGATGCAGGCCGAGCGCCGCCAACCCGGGATCGCGCAGGGACCACAGGCCGGCCGCCCCGAGCGCCATGAGCGGCGGTCCGGCCACGTAGACGGCGCTCCGCCACCCGGCGGGCCGGCCGAGACGCCAGAAGCAGCCGGCCAGCGCCGCCAGGGCGAAGCCGCCCTTGAGCAGTGCCATGAAGCGGATCACCCGCACGAGGTCGGGATCGACGGGCGCCGCGGGGACCCGCGCGGCCGCGACGAAGGCGAGCGGAAGCGCGAGGATCGTCAGCGCGGCGAGCAGCAGGCGCGCCCGTGGGGTGCCGCGCGTCGCGGGCGCGGCCGCGGCCGGGATCGTCATCGCCTGAACCCGCATCGGCTTCCTCCTGCGCGCGCCGCGATCGGGGGCGAGTCTAGGCTCTCCGGAGGCTCCGGTCACCTCGCGGGGGAGGGCGGCCGGGCCGGGCCGTCGCGGGCCGGGTCCGAGGGCGGCGCGTGCGGCTCAACAGCCGCGGAACAGCGCCACCCCGAAGGCGGTGAACTTCAGCGGCAGGTGGCAGTGGCGGTCGGGGTCGTCGATCCGGAAGCGGATCGCGGCCTCCTCCAGGAACCCCTCCCCCGCGGCCCCGACGAAGTCCCCGATGACGAACACGACCTCGTAGAGGCCGGCGGCGAGCCGCGTCCGCACGACCGGATGGTCGAGGGTCCCGTCCGCCCCGAGGCGGCCCTCGGCGATCACCCGCCGCTTTCCCCCGGCGCTCAGGACGCGCACGCGCATCCCCTCGGCCGGCCGGCCCGTGGCGGCGTCGACGGCGTGGAGCGACAGGCCGGTCACGGGGTCCCGTCCTCCCAGACCATCCGCCAGGGATGGGCCGCCTCGTAGGCCGCCGCCATCGCCACCAGGGTCTCGTCGCCGCCCCAGGGCGCCACGAGCTGGAACCCGATCGGAAGCCCGGCGCCCGAGGGTCGGCAGGGGATCGAGATCCCTGGGCAGCCGGCGGCGTTGACGAAGCCCGTGAAGGTCGCCGAGCCGCGGGGGCCCACCGGCACCCCGGCGATGCGCGGCGGATGGGTGTCCTCCGCCGGCCAGGGCAGCGCCGCGGCCGCGGGGGTCATGAGGACGTCGTGGTCGGCGAACAGGGCGGCGAGGTCCCGGCGCAGCGCCAGCGCCATCCGCTGCACGTCGAACAGGTCGGCCGCCGACAGGGCCGCCCCGGCCTCCGCCAGGGCGCGGATGTCCGGGCCTAGGTCGCCGAGCCGGCCGGGATGCGCGCGCATCAGCCACGCGATGCCCGCCTGGCCGAGGACCGGCCACGCCTCCGTGATGGCGCTCGCCGCGTCGAAGCGGCCGGTCTCGACCCGGTGGCCGAGGCCGGCGAGGCGCCCGGCCGCCTCGGCGACGCTGTCGGCGGTCTCGGGATCGACCGGGGCCGTCCCGAAGGCCGGGACGTGGAGGATCCGCAGCGGGCGCTCCGACACCGCGGTGGTCCCGAACGGGCCGAAACCGTGCGACGCAACGGAATCCGGGTCGGCCGCCCCGAGGACACGCATGGCCGCCGCGAGGTCGTCGACGGTGCGCGCCATCGGCCCGACCACCTCGAGGTCGAGCATGATCGGCGGCAGCCCGCCTGTCCGCGGCACCCGGCCGGCGGTGGGTTTCAGGCCGACGAGGCCGGTATGGGAGGCGGGGCGGCGGATCGAGCCACCCGCGTCGGTACCGAGGGCCAGGGGCCCGATCCCGGACGCCACGGCCGCCACGGCGCCGCCGCTGGAGCCCCCCGGCGTCAGCGCCGGATCCCACGGGTTCCGGGTGACGCCGTGGACCGGGTTGCCGGTGTAGCCCTGGACGGTCAGCTCCGGGACGTTGGTCTTGCCCAGGATCACCGCCCCGGCCGCGCGCAGGCGCGCCACCGGCGTCTCGTCGCGGTCGATGGCCTGCCCGGCCCCCTCCCCCCCGTAGAGCCGGCTGCCCCAGCCGGTCGCGAACCCGGTGACGTTCAGGCTGTCCTTGACGGTCAGCGGCACGCCGTCGAGGGGCCCGAGCGGCCGTCCCGCCCGCCAGCGCGCCGTGCTCGCCGCGGCGGCGCGCTCCGCGCCCTCGGGATCGACGGCGGCGAGGGCGTTGAGCACGGGGTTCACCGCCTCGGCCCGCTCCAGGCAGGCGCGGGCGGCCGCGACCGGGCTCGCCGTCCCGGCGGCGTAGCGGCGGCCGAGGGCGGCGGCCGAGAGGGTCCAGAGCGGGCCGTCCGCGTCGATCCGGGTCATGACTCCTCCTCGCGATGGGCGATCCAGCGGGCGAGCGGCCCGGCGAGGCCGGTGGCCGGCTTCGCGGGCGGCCGGGCGAAGCGGCCGGCCCGCGGCGGCCGCGTCCCGAGCCGCACCAGGGCCTGCGCCTGGCCCAGGGCTGCCGCCAGCGGATCGACGAGCGGCACCGGCACCGCGTCCCGCAGGGTCGTGGCGAGGCCGGCGAGCGGCGCGCCGGCCAGGATCACGACGTCGGCCCCCTCCCCCACCGCCCGCTCGGCCAGGGCCAGGATCTCGGGCCGCAGCTCGTCCTGCACCTCGGTCACGGCCTGGAACGGCCGGCGCACCGCGTGGAGGCCGGCGCAGCGCGCCGACAGCCCGGCCAGCGCCACCGCGTCCTCGTACCAGGGCAGCAGGGCGGGCGCGAAGGTGACGACCGCGAACCGCGCCCCGAGCTGGCAGGCGGTCAGCATCGCGGCCTCGGCCATGCCGACCACCGGCAGGTCGAACAGCTCCCGCGCGGCGACCAGCCCGGGATCGCCGTAGGCGGCGATCACCGCGGCGTCGTGGCCGGAATGGTGGGCGGCGAGCGTCTCCAGCACGGCCGCGCCGGCGAGCTGCGCCTCGGCCCGGCTGGCGATGTAGGGCAGGCCCGTCGTGGCGGTGAGCGCGGTGATCCGCGCGTCGGGCGCGAGCGCCGCCTCGGCGGCCCGCGCCATGCGCGCGGTCATCGCCGCCGAGGTGTTGGGATTGAGGAGCAGGATGCGCATGCGAGGGTTCCGGGCGCTTCAGCCCGCCATCCGGCGGGACAGGCCGGCGGCCCGCTCCATCACGGCGGCGAGCACCACGGTCACGAGGATCAGCAGGCTGGAGGCCGCCGCCACCGTGACGTCGAGGCGGCCCTCCAGGTCCTGCCACATGCGGATCGGCAGCATGTCGGTGGCGGCGTCGCGCAGGAACAGCGAGACCGGGACGTTGTCGAAGCTCGCCATGAAGGCGATGAAGCCCCCGGCCAGGATCCCGGGCCGGATCAGCGGCAGGGTCACCCGGCGGAACGTGTAGAGGCGCGAGGCGCCGAGCGAGGTCGAGCTCTCGAGGAGCACCGGATCCATCTGCGACAGGGCCGCCACGGTGGTGCGGACCACGTAGGGCACGCAGACCACGGTGTGGCCGAGGACGAGGGTCAGCGGCGAGACCGGGATGCCGGCGAGGCTGAACAGCATCAGCGCCGCGAGCCCGAAGGCCAGGGCCGGCAGGACCAGCGGCGACAGGAACAGGCTGTCGAGGAGCCGCGCGGAGACTCGCGGCGACCGGGCGATGGCGAGCGCCGCGGCGGTGCCCAGCGCCACCGACAGCAGGGTCGTCCAGCCCGCCACCACGAGGCTGTTCCAGGCGGCGGCCCGGAGCTGCTCGGCCTCCGCGAGCGCCGCGTACCAGCGCAGCGAGTAGCCCGGCGGCGGGAAGCGCAGAGAGAAGCCGCTGGTGAACGACACCACCACGACGATCACGGTGGGCGCCGCCAGCAGGACGAGGCAGAGCCCGGCCAGCAGCAGCACCGCGCCGTGGAAGCTGAACCAGTCGAGATCGCGCCGCAGGCTCGTCCGCATGGTGACCTCCCGGTGATCTCCCGTTGACCTCAGGCGCCTGCGCGGCCGCCCGACAGGCGGCCCGCGAGGTTGAGGAGCGTGACGCAGGCGAGCACCGCCACGAGGAAGACGATCGCGATCGCCGCCGCGAACGGCCAGTTGTTGAGCGAGGAGGCCTGCTGGTACAGGTACATAGGCATGAACAGCATCTGCCCGCCGCCGATCAGCGACTGGGTGATGAAGGCGGTGATCGCCGCCGCGAAGGTCAGCAGGCAGCCCGCCACGATGCCGGGCAGGCAGAGCGGCAGCGTCACCCGGAGGAAGGTGCGCCACGCCCCCGCCCCGAGCGCCGCCGAGGCGTCGGCGAGGTTCGGGTCGATCCGCGACAGGGCGGTGACCAGGGGCAGGACCATCAGCGGCAGTTGCACCTGCGCCAGCGCCAGGACGAGGCCGCCCTCGGTGTAGAGCAGCTTCAGGGGCGCGTCGGTGAGGCCGAGGCCGAGGAGCGCGGCGTTGACGATGCCCTGGCGCCCGAGGATCACGATCCACGCGAAGGTCCGGACCACCACGCTCGTGAGCAGCGGCAGCAGCACGATCAGGGTCAGCAGGCCGCGCAGCCGGCCGGGCGCCCAGGTCAGGAGCAGCGCCAGCGGCAGGCCGAGCAGGAGGGTCAGCGCCGTGACCTCGACGCCGAGCCACAGGGTCGCGCCGAGCACCCGCAGGGAGAACGGGTCGAGCAGGAACCGGGCGTACTGGTCGAGGCCGAACCGGGTCATGGCCGGATCGGCGTAGAAGCTCACGAGCAGCAGCAGCGCCAGCGGCGCCAGGAAGAAGACGAGGAAGAACGCCCCGAGCGGCAGCGCGAGGCGGATGTCGTAGGCCGCCGTCCAGGCGCGGCCCGGGCGGAGGGGCGCCGCGACCGGGCCCGCCGTGGCCGGGCCGGCGCTCACACCCGGATCTCGCGGTTGAAGCGCTCGATCCAGGCCGGCCGGCCGCGGTTGATCGCGGCCCAGTCCTGGAACACCGACTTGCGCTTCAGCTCGTCCGCGTCCTTCGCCAGGACCTTCGCGACCTCGCCCTCGATGGCGACCTTCCGATTGGTCGGCACGATCAGGTAGGGGCTCTGCATCAGCTTGGCCTGCACCTCCGGCGACAGCGCGGCCTCGATCAGCTTGAAGGCCAGCTCCTTCGACGGCGTGTTCTTGACGATGTGGATCGTCGTCTTGAAGGCGATGATGCCTTCCTTCGGCGCCGCGAACTCCACCGGCACGCCCCGGGCCTTCAGGATCTGGATCGCGTTGAAATTGCCCGGCCCGATGTCGACCTGCTCCTGCTGGTAGAGGGCCGCCAGGGCGCCCGGGTTGGCCGCGACGGCGGCGAGGTTCGGCTTGAGCGCCTCCAGCGCCTTGAAGCCCGGCTCGACGTCGGTCTCCGAGCCGCCGTGCATCCGGGCGATCTCCACGAGGAAGCCGGTGCCCAGCGTCGAGTTGAGGTTGGTGATGCCGACCCGGCCCTTGAATTCGGGCTTCCACAGGTCCGCCCAGGAGGTCGGCGGGGTCTTCACCTTCTCGGGGTTGTAGGTCAGCCCGACGATCTGGAAGAACGGCGCCGGACCCATCGGCTCCTGCGCGTCGGCGATCAGGTCGCCGTAATGGGCGGACTGGGCCACCGGGTAGGGCTCGACGAGGTCCTGGGCGATGGCCGTGAGGGCTGGCCCCGGATCGTGCAGCATCACGTCGATCGGCGGGTTGGCGCGGGCCGCCTGGACCTTGGCGATCTGGTCGACCGAGAGCATCGGATCGAGGATCACGTCGCCGCCCGAGCTCTTGCGGAAGGCCGGCACCAGCACGGCCCGGTGCGCCTCCTCCCAGCTGCCCGTGAAGGTCGCGAAGACGAGCTTGCGCGCCTGCGCGCGGGACAGGCCCGGGAAGGCCTGCGCGGCCCCGAGGGTCAGGGCGCCGGCGAGGAGGGTGCGGCGGTGCAGGGGCATGGTCGGTTCTCCTGGCTCGGTGTCGGGCGGCTCGGCCTCAGTGTCGCGGATCGGGAAAGACGCCGACCCGCTCGGGTGCTGTCGGGCGCAGGCGCACGCGGGTGCCGGGCGGCCGGGGCCGGGCGCCCGCCGCGCGCGGCTCGGCGGTCTTGAGACGGGCGCCGCCGTCGAGGCGGATCTCGTGGACCAGGGTGGCGCCCAGCGGCAGGCCGACCTCGACCGCGCCGTCGAGGCCGTCCGCGGCCCCTGCCCCCGCCCCCTCCTCCGCGAAGGCGACGTGCTCGGGCCGAAGGCAGGCGGCGACCCGGGTCCCGTCCGGCAGGGACGTGGCGGCGGGGAGCAGGCCGCCCGCCTCCAGGGCCACCACGCGGGCGCCGCCCGGCTCCGTCGCGAGCCGCCCGTGCAGGACGTTGGCCGTGCCCACGAAGGTGTTGACGAACAGCGTCTCGGGGCGGTCGTAGACATCGGTCGGGGGGGCGAACTGCTCCAGGCGGCCGGCATTGAGCACGGCGACCCGGTCGGCCATCGACAGCGCCTCCTCCTGGTCGTGCGTGACGATCAGCGTGGTGGTGCCGGCGCTGCGCTGGATGCGCTTGATCTCGATCTGCATGTCGAGGCGCAGGTTCTTGTCGAGGGCCGCGAAGGGCTCGTCGAGGAGCAGGATCGAGGGGCGCACGGCCAGCGCCCGGGCCAGCGCCACCCGCTGCTGCTGGCCGCCCGACATCTCCCGCGGGAAGCGCCCGGCGAGGTGCTCCAGGCGCACCAGCGCCAGCATCTCGGCGACCCGCGCCCTCTGCTCGGCCCGCCCGACACCCCGGGCCGCGAGGCCGTAGGCGACGTTGTCGGCGACGCTCATGTGCGGGAACAGGGCGTAGTTCTGGAACACGATGCCGACGGTGCGCCGGTTCGGCGGCAGGTGGTCGACCGCTTGGCCGCCGATGATGACGCGCCCCTCCGTGGGCTTCAGGAAGCCCGCCACCGCGCGCAGCAGGGTGGTCTTGCCGCAGCCCGAGGGCCCGAGCAGCGCGACGAGCTCCCCGCCCCTGATGTCGAGGGTCACGGTGTCGACGGCGAGCGCCGTCCCGTAGCGCTGGGTGATCCCGTCGAGGATCAGGGTGGTCCCGGCGCTCACGAGCGGCCCTCCCCGCCCGCCGCGAAGGCGCGGCCGTGCGCGGCGAGATACGCCGTCGGGCAGCCCGCCAGCTCCAGGCCCTTCCACAGGGTGACGGCCACCGAATCGATCACCGGCACGCCGAGTTCGGCCTCCAGGGCCGGGGCGAGCGCGGCGCCCGCGAGGTTCGTGCAGACGATCGCCACCGCGTCGACGCCCTCGGCCGCCACCGCCCGGACCATGCCGGCGATGGCCTCCGGGCCGGTCTCGGCGAAGGCGAAGTTTTCCGACAGGCCGAGGTGGCGCTCGGCGGCGCAGTCGAAGCCGGCCGCGCCCCAGTTGGCCTGGATCCGGCGCTGCACGTCGCCGGTATAGGGCGTGACGAGGCCGATCCGCCGGAAATCCCGGGCGCGGAACAGGTCGCGGAAGGCGAGCGCGGCGGTGGAGGCCGGGCACCCGGTCCGGTCGGTGATCGCGGCGCTCAGGCGCTCGTCCGCGTCGAAGCCGAGCCACGCGCCGGAGGTCCCGTTCCACAGGATCGCGGCGACGCGGGCATCGGCGAGCAGTTCGGCCGCCGCCAGGATCGGTTCGGGGTCGAACTGGTCCAGGGCCGCCGCCGACAGGCCGATCTCCGTCACGCGGAAGCGGGCGAAGTGGGCGCTCACGCCCGCGACGCCGGCCAGGAGATGCGCCGTGGCCGGCTCGAGGACGCTGTTCGACGAGGGCGTCAGCATGCCCAGACGCGTCGTGCCGTTCGCTCGTTCCATGGAATCCATCCCCGATCCATGAAGCATCCGACAGGCCGGGACGGGCGACAAGGCATTTTCTGCATGCTGCATGCAATTTGCGCAAATGCATGATATGGCAGCGCAAGAGGCCGAAAAATGGGTCATCGATCGGGCGGCCGGACGCGCTAGGCTGGCGCGGGAGAAGGGGAGGATCGATGGACGTCGTCGCACGCCGCCGGGGCCGGCCCCGCAAGGCGCCGGTCGTCCCGGCCGCGCAGGTGCCGCGGACCGGCCTGCACGAGCATGCGGCGGGCCGGCTCAGGGACATGATCGTGCGCGGCGTGCTGCCGGCCGGCGCGTCCCTCGTGGAGACGGACCTGTCCGTCGCCCTCGGGGTCAGCCGGACACCGTTGCGGGAAGCGCTCAAGCTCCTGGCCGCGGAGGGGCTGGTCGAGCTGCACCAGAACCGCAGCGCCCGCGTCCCGGACTGGACGCCGGAGGAGATCCTCGAACTGTTCGAGGCCCTGGCCGGGATCGAGCGGCTGACCGCGGAACTCGCGGCGCCGCGGATCTCCGAAGCCCTGATGGACGCGCTGCGCGACAAGCAGGCGCGGCTCGACCGGATGCATCGGAACCAAGTGCTCGACGCCTATTTCGCCCTGAACCAGGAGATCCACCGGACGATCGTCGAGGCCGCCCGGAACCGTCCGCTGGCGGAGGCCCATGCGGCGCTTCAGGCCCGGGCCCAGTGGGCGCGCCTGCGCGCGCTCTCCAGTGGCAGTCGCTGGGAGGAATCGGCCCGCGAGCACCGGGATCTGTTCGAGGCGCTCGCCGCGCGGGACGCCGCCGCGGCCGGGACCGTCGCCCATCGCCACGTGCTGCGGACCGGCGTGGTGATCGCCGAGACGCTCCAGGCCCGGCGCGCGGACCCCGCGGCGCGGTAACGAAGCGTTAACCCGGTCGTCGCATCGGTGGGTCACCAGCCGGACGCTGGCCTTCCACGCCCATCCGATCCGCCCCTCAACACGGGTGGGCGTGGAAGCCTCGGCCGCCGTCCGTCAGGCGTCGCCGAACGCGACCCCGAGCTCGGTCTCCTGGCGCCACGTGACCCGTGCCGGCCGGCGCCGGCCGCCGACCCCGTAGGCCAACACGAAGGCGTCGGGCACGCCGATCACGCTGACGACCTTCAGGCGGGCGCCCCCGTCCGACATGTTGCGGATCGTGCAGTCGATCACGCCGCCGCCGGCGAGTTCGATATGGCCCTCGAGCAGGGTCCGTCTGCGGGGCGCGGCGCGTCTGTCGTCCATCCTCGTTACCCTATGGTTGCGGGCCGGATCCCTCCGGATCCGCGCGCGCTCCGCCGGCCCGGGGCACGGATGATCGATCCCGCCCGCCCCGTCCCGACGCGACGCCGTCGGGCCCGATCCGAGCCGTCCGCCATCGCGCCCAGGAGACCACAGCGTTCGTGTCGATTCCGTCAAGGCGCTCCGCGAAAGCGCGGCGGCGCGCCGGTCAGGACGTCCGCACGAGCTGCAGGGCGCCCCGCGGGGGCGGCGGCGCGACGCTGCGGGTCTGGTTGCGACCGCCGTTCTTGGCCTCGTACAGGGCGCCGTCCGCCAAGCGGTAGGGATCCGGCAGCGGCGCGCTCCGGTCGGCGCCCGGCCGGACGGAGGCGAGCCCGATGCTCACCGTCACGGCGCCGGCCCCGATCCCGGCCGACGGGACGGTCAGCTTGGCCACCTCGGCGTGGACCGTGTCGGCGACGCGCAGGGCGCCGGCCTCGTCCGTCTCGGGCAGGAGCAGGGTGAACTCCTCGCCGCCGATGCGGCTGACGAGATCCTGGGGGCGGTGCACGCTCGCCGCGAGGCAGCGGGCCAAGCCCTGCAGGATCTGGTCGCCCACCGGGTGCCCGTAGCGATCGTTGAAGCGCTTGAAATGGTCCGCGTCGACGATGAGCAGCGATAGGGGGAGGCCGTCGCGCCGGGCCGCGTCCAGGTTCCGCCGGAGGGCGTCCTCGAAGCAGCGGCGGTTCGGCAGGCCGGTCAGGGCGTCGGTGCGCGACAGCGCCGCCATCTCGGCCCGCAGCGCCTCGCGGCGGCGCAGCTCCCGCCCGAACAGGAGCGACAGCGCGATCGTGAGGCCGCACAGTGCTAGCACGATGCCGCCGATGATCGTCGCCTTCGCGGCCCACTCCGCCTCCACGTCCTTGGTGGACAGGGCGACGTTCAGGATCAGCGGAAGGGTTCCGATCCGCGTGAACGTGTAGTTCCGCTCGACGCCGTCGCGCACGGAGGTGCTGACGAAGTTGCCGCGCCCCTCGCGCAGGAACCGTTTGAAGATCGCGGTCTGCCCGATATTCGCCCCGAGATCCGCCTCCACGTAGGGGTAGCGCATCAGGCGAGTGCCGTCGGTCAGGTACAGGTTGATGGCCCCGCCCGGTCCGAGATCGATCTCGCTGAACAGGTGGGTGAAGTAGGACAGCTTCACGGTGCCCAGGACCACGCCGCCGAAGCTGCCGTCGGGCCGGTCGATGCGGCGGCTGAACGGGAGCATCCGCTCTCCGTTGAGCCGCGACACGATCGGGCGCCCGACATGGAGGCCGAGCCCGGTGCTCGCCCGGTGGACCTGGAAGTACTCGCGGTCCGCGTAGTTGCCCGGGCGCGGCGGCACGGCCGCGATGTCGCCGACGGCGTCGCCCCGCTCGTCCAGGATCAGCATCACGCCCATGTCGCGGGCGGTGGCGGCGCGGTCGAACAGGATGAGCTGGCGCAGGTGCGGGTCGGCCTGGGCCAAGCCCGGCACCTTCAGGTTGTCGACCGCCGCGTGGATCGAGAGATCGTACATCTCGATGTTGCGCGCGATGTCGCGCTCGAGGACCTGCAGGAGGTTCCAGGAGGTCTGCTCGGCGCTGGTCCAGGCGTCGCGGCGCAGGTCGGCCAGCATGAGACCGGACGTCACGACCATGCCCAGCGGGGCCAGGATCCCGAGGACGATCCAGGTGCGGGCCGAGCCGAGCCACGGGGCGACGCGTCGCCAGACGTTCATCGGCCCCCCGCGGACGGCGCTTCGTTGCCGCGCTCTGGCACGCCGAGCCTTAACCGCCGCTTTCACGGCGGCGGGCCGGTCTTACATCCCGGCGGCTCTTTCCACGATCCGAGAGACCGCGTTGATCGCGCCGCGCGGCCTTCCGGGTCCGCGCCGGTCGGCGGAACGTGCTGCGTGACGCGGGCAGTTGCCGCCCGCCGCCTCCGCGATCGTGACGGCCGCGCCGTGGTGATCGGCGGCCTCGTCTCCGCAACCCCGCTCACCCTGGTCGTGCTGCCGACGGTCGATCCCGCCGTTGCCGGCCTGCACCCGCCCATCGACCGGTCCCGGCCGACCTCCGGGATACGGGCCCGAAGCGCGGCGGCGCGCGGCGAGCGATCCGAGAACGCGACAAAGTATCCGCAATCGGTATGTGGATACGCAATTCTGTGCTGATGCCCGGACGATGCGTGGGCGACTATGCTGGACTGCCACGGAGCGGGAGTCCGGCATGTTGGACGGCGACGCCTTTGCCCACGAGATCGCGGCGCTCCTGATCGCCGACATCAAGACCTCCGGCGCGCGCACGCGCGGCGAGATCGAGGAGGCCTGCCGGATCTCCCTCGAGAGCCTGCTCGGCGGCACCGCGGTGCCGCCGCAGATCGCCGTGCTGATGCCGATCGGCCTAGAGCGGTGGCCGCGGGTGGTCGTGAAGGGGCGGCCCCTGCCGGACGTGTAGGCCGGCGCCGCCCGCCTTCATCAGCGGCCGATGACGCCGGTGCCCCCGGTCGGGCCGATGGCGTTCGGCCCGGTATTCGGAGCGGGCGTCGCGGCCTGGTTCCGCTGCATGTCCATTCGCAGCGTATTGCTCTGGGTCGTCTGCTCCTGTCGCAGAGCGCGCATCTGGCCGCTGGTCTCCATGGATTGATTGGCGGCGTTCGGATTGTTCTGCTGCACCTGGGCCAGGGCGGGTGTCGCGGCGGCCGCGGCCAGACCGAGGCTCGCGGCGGTGAGCGTGGCGATGAGAAGGCGCATGGAAAGACTCTCGCGCTGAGGGATCCTACGGCATTGACCCGCTCAGGGCCCGCCAAGTTCCAGCGTGGCCGCGGCCGAGCGATCGCTCCTCAGGCCCCGCTCAAGGGTTAGCCGGGCCTTTCGGGCCGCCTGCGGCCTTCACCTTCCGTTAACGCGTCGCGGCAAGTCTGGCGGCGGCGTCGGAGGTGGGACATTGAGAGGGGCGTGATGCGGGCCTTGTCGGCGGAGGATGAGCAGGCAGTCGAGCGGCTGACGCTCCAGCTGCTCCACGACGCCTATTGCGACCTCGCGGCGGTCCTGCGCGGCGCCCAGCCCCAGGCGGCCGCGGCGATCCTCGGCGTCATGGAGCAGCGCGTGACCGACGTCCTCACCCGGATCTGCCGGCAGGGTTCGGAAGGGGCGGCCTCGGTGGAGATCGCCGTCGCCGTCGGCGAGCGGATCGGCGAGATCATGGATCAGGCGTACGGACGGGGCGTCGCCGGGACGCGAGCCGCCTGACGCTGCGCGGCCGCAGGGGCCGGCACACGATGGCGTGCAGAGCGCGGGCACGGCGCGCAGGGCGGTGGCCGCGACCTCCGTCGGCGCCGGTGGTCCCGGCGTCGCGCCGCAGCGTCACGGATGTTGAGCCATGTCGGCGGCCGCCGCCGCGAGGCCCCAGCGCACCAAGTCCTGCGCCTCATGCCCGGATGGCGCTTCCGCGTAGCATCGCAGTTCCGGCGCATTGCCCGAGGCCCGGAAGTGGATCGACCGCCCGCCGTCCAGACCGATCCGGACACCGTCTTGCTGGTCCACGGCCTGCGGCGAACCGACCGGCTGAAGGAAGGCGCTCCGGAATGCGGTGTCGCAGAGCCGGGCGAGAAAGGCGTCGCTGCGCTCCGACGGTGTCTCGGGCAGCCGGTCGCTCGCCATCTCCCCGGCCTTGAGCGCGGTCACGAGTTCCGCGAGGGACGTGTCGCCGCTTCGCAGAGCGGCCAGCGTGGCCAGAATCGGCAATACGGCATCGCGCGTCGGCAGCGCGGCCAGGACGCCGCCGGCGAGCGTGACATCGGACCCGAGCAGGAAACCGCCATTCGCCTCGAACCCGACGATGGCGCCCGCCCCGGCGCGCGGCGCCTGCTCCATCCCGGCGATGACGAAGGGCGAGCCCACCTTGGTGCGCACAACCGCGCGGAAGCCCCCCGACTTCTCCAGCGCCGAGCCGGCCGTGACCGGCACCACGACCGTGTCCGCGCCGAGAAAGCGGGCGGTGATCAACCCGAGCACATCGCCCCGGACGATGCCGCCGGCGCCGTCCGCGACCAGGGGACGGTCGGCATCGCCGTCGGTGGTCACGAGCGCGTCGAAGTCACCGGAGGCCATTACGTCGCGGATGAAGGCGACGTCCTCTGGACGATGCGCCTCGGTGTCGATGGGCACGAAGGTCGCCGAACGCCCGATCGGCGTGACCTGTGCACCTAGGTCCGCGAGCAGGTCGGTCAGGAGATCGCGGGCGACGGAACTCTGCTGGTAGACGGCGACGCGCAGGCCCGACAGCGACCCAGACGGGAAGGCGTCGCCGTAGCGCTTGCGATAGCGCGCGATGGCATCGGGCTCGGGCTCGGGCTCGGCGGTCGGCAGCGCGGCGCTCGCGCAGTTGTCCAGAGCGGCGAGGATGGCCGCCTCGTCGGCCTTGGTGATCTCGCCCTCCGGCCGGTAGAACTTCAGCCCGTTGCGATCCTCGGGGATGTGGCTACCCGTGACCATGACGGCGAAGGCGCCCCGTCGCATCGCCTCGAGGGCGAGAGCCGGGGTCGGCAGGGCGCCACACTCGATGGCCGCGAAACCGTTCGCCGCCGCGGCCTGCGCCACTGTCGCGGCGAGACCGGGGCTGCTGTCGCGCAGGTCCCGCCCGATCACGACCACCCGGGGGCCGTCCCCCGAGACGGCGCGGAAGAAGGCGCTGGCGTAGGCGTAGCACGGGCCGCCGACGAGGTCTGTCACGAGGCCCCGCAGGCCGCTCGTCCCGAATTTCAGACTGCTCACGGCGCTTCCGTAGGCCCCGAATGTGATCCCTTCGGGAACTGATGCCGCGAATCGCGGGGCTTCACAACGCTTGATCTCAGCCTGACCCCGGCCTTGTTCCGGGCTGATCCCGGCCACGTCCGGACGGACGCGCGGGCCGGCACGCGGCCGCCGAGCGCCGTTTCCCTGGCGATTGCCCGGCCCTTATGAGACAGTTCGACGGGGCGGCCTCGTGCGGTCTCCCACACCGAATCCTATGTCTGGCAGACGACGTTTACACTCCCTTAACCATAATCTAACCAACTGGTAGCAGTCGCGATTCTCGTTTCGCAGTCGCAACCGTAGTCAGCATGTACGGACACAGCGTCAATTTCTCGGATGTGGTGAGTCTGACGATCGCTCTGTCGGAGCGCGTCGCCGATACGTGGCGGCAGGGACGACCTGTGCCGGGCGAGGAGGTGGAGACCATCGGGAACGTCGCCGCGTTCCTCCGCGAGCACCTGTCCGAGTGGCCGCCGCAGCTGAGTCGGGCGATCGGCGACGTCATCACGAGTTCGCCGAAGGGTCGGGAGCGCTCGCTGCTGCTGATCGAGTACATCCAGTCCGGCGCCTTCGATCAGCAGCAATCCGGCAAGCTCACGATGCCGTTCGTGATGGACCTGTACCGCATCGTCCTCGGACGGGACGCGGAGGAGGATGCGGTCCGGCACTGGTCCGCGCAGCTGAACGCCGGGAAGATCACGCGCAAGCAACTGCTCGGCACGGTCATCAGCTCCGACGAGTTCCGCGCCTCTCTGAAGACCGCCGCGTGATCCTGCGCCTGGAAGGCCGATCGGCGGCGCGAACCGGCTCACGCGTGACGGTAGCGTCCGCCCCGCCAAGCCGGCCCGTCGTGGGCGAAGGTGTCCAAATCCCGACACCTTCGCGCGCCAGACTTGCGTCGCGTATGGTGTATCAAACTCGTCGCTGCTAAGCACACCGCGTCGGCGGGGTCGCAGCCTGCAAGCTTGGTCGCAAAGTATCCGCTTCGTGCGAGCGGATAGTTGAGCGCGAGATCTGGAAACTATTGAATGCTGACGGTTACACGGACGCCGCTGCGGGTCAGCCTGTTCGGCGGCGGTACGGATTATCCTGAATATTTCGAGCGCGCGCCCGGTGCCGTGGTCGGGATGGCGATCGATAAGTATATCATCATCGCCGCCCTCGACCTGATCGGCTGCCAAGACTATAATTACAGATTGAGCTACTCGAAACTTGAGCACTGTGACAACATCGCCGAGATCGAGCATCCTGTGGTGCGTGAAGTGCTGAAGCATTTCGAGGTCGACCGCCGGCTGGATATCAGCATCATCTCCGACCTGCCGGCCGCGGGCAGCGGTCTCGGCTCGTCGTCAGCCTTCACGGTCGGGTTCCTGCGCACGGTCTACGCCCTACGCGAGCAGAAGCCCACCAAGATCGAGCTGTCGAAGAAGGCCATCGAGGTCGAGCGCGAGATCCTGCGCGAGAATGTCGGCGTCCAGGACCAGCTCCACGCGGCGTTCGGCGGGATCAACCGCTTCGATTTCAGCGGCTCAGCCATCCGGATCTCGCCGCTGCAGATGAGCTCCGCCGCGATGCAGCAGCTCAACGCGTCGATGGTGCTCGTCCATACCGGCATCGCCCGCCGCGCGACCACGACGGTCGCCGCGCAGATCGCCGTCACGCGGGCCCGGGCGATCGACAAGGAGCTGTCCGAACTCTATCGGCTCGTGGAAGAGTGCGTCTCCCTGCTGGAAGGCGGCACCACCGGCTGGCTCACGCAGCTCGGCGAGATGCTGTCGGCCTCGTGGAAGATCAAGCGGACGCTCTCGCGCGACGTCTCCAACACCGTGCTCGACGACCTGTTCGAGACCATCGTGGCGTCGGGCGCCTACGGGGCGAAGCTCTGCGGCGCGGGCGGCGGCGGCTTCTTCCTCGCGCTGATCGATCCGGAGAAGATCCCGGCCCTGACGGAGCGGGTCGCGCCCCTCTCGGTCGTGCCGATCGGCATCGACGTCGACGGCTCGACGCTCATCTACCGCCAGACCCGCTGAGCGGTAGCTTCACACAGACCGGCGCGGCTGTTACGAGGCCGCCGGCTCACCTGGACGAGATGCAGGCATGCGAATTCTGATCACCGGCGGCGCGGGCTACATCGGGACGATTCTGGTGCCGATGCTGCTGGAGCGCGGGCACCACGTCACGGTGCTCGACACGTTCAAGTCCGGAACGCCGGACCTCTCCTCGGCCTGCCAGTACGACACGTTTGAGCCCATCAAGGGCGACGCGCGCGACACGCGCATCCTGGACGAGCTGATCCCGAAGCACGACGTGCTCATCCCCCTCGCGGCCCTGGTCGGCGCGCCCCTGTGCAAGGAGGACGCGATCGGCGCCACGACGCTGAACCGCGACGCCGTGGTCGCGCTGGCGCAGCGCGCGAGCGGCGAGCAGAGGATCGTCTACCCGACGACCAACTCGGGCTACGGCGTCGGCGAGGCCGGCAAGTTCTGCACCGAGGAATCGCCCCTGCGGCCGATCTCGCTCTACGGCACCACCAAGGTGGAGGCCGAGAAGGCCGTGCTCGACACCGGGCGCGGCGTCAGCCTGCGGCTCGCGACGGTGTTCGGCATGGCGCCGCGCATGCGGCTCGACCTCCTCGTCAACGACTTCACGCACCGGGCCGTGACCGACCGGGCGCTCCTGGTCTTCGAGGGCCACTTCAAGCGCAACTACATCCACATCCGCGACGTCGCCAAAGGGTTCATCCACGCGATGGACAATTTCGACCGGATGCGCGGCGAGGCGTACAATCTCGGCCTGTCGAGCGCCAACCTGTCGAAGCTGGAACTCTGCGAGCGCATCAAGGCGCACGTTCCGAACTTCGTCTACGTCGAGGCCCCGATCGGCGAGGATCCCGACAAGCGCGACTACATCGTGTCCAACGAGAAGCTGGAGGCGACCGGCTGGTTCCCCGATTTCGACCTCGACCGGGGCATCAAGGAGCTGATCAAGGGCTTCCGGATGATCCGCAACTCGCGGTTCGCCAACGTCTGATCCGGACGTCCAGGGCCCAGCAGCGATCGCCCCGCCGGGCGGCCCGACAGGCCGGCCGGCGCGGGAACGGACCGAGGTGATCATGAGCGCGATCGTCGATTTTCTCACGCAGACCCGTGACACCTTCCAGGCCGCTCTCGATGATCGGGGCTTCCACGCGACCCTCGCCGAGATCGCCGATCTCGTGACGGCGTCCCTGCGCGACGGCGGCAAGCTCCTGACGATCGGCAACGGCGGCAGCGCCGGCGACGCGCAGCACATCGCGGGCGAGTTCGTCTCGCGGCTCAACTACGACCGGCCGCCGGCCGCGGCCGTGGCGCTGACCACCGACACCTCGGTGATCACCGCGATCGGCAACGATTACGGCTACGAGCACGTGTTCGAGCGGCAGGTTCTGGCCCTCGGACGGCCGGGCGATGTCCTGCTCGCCCTCTCCACGTCGGGGCGGTCGCCGAGCGTGCTGAAGGCGATGGACGCGGCCCGCGGCCTGGGTCTGCGGGTCGTCGCCTTCACGGGCGCCACGGGCGGGGCGATGCCCGAGCGGGCGGATGTCTGCCTGCACGCGCCGTCGGACGCCACGCCGCTGATCCAGCAGGTCCACATCACCGCCGCGCACATCGTGTGCGGCCTCGTCGAGGAGAACCTGTTCCCGCGCGGGACGGCCTCTTGAGGACCGTCCGGTGAGCGGCGCGGCGGGCGGGGGCACCGTCCGGCAGGCCATGATCCTGTGCGGGGGCTTCGGCACCCGGCTCGGGGCGCTGACGGCGGAAACCCCGAAGCCGCTTCTGGCGGTCGCCGAGGAGCCGTTCCTGGACGTGCTGCTGTTCGAGCTCGGCCGCCACGGCTTCACGGACGTGGTGTTGCTGGCCTCTTTCGTCAGCGAGAAGATCCGCGCCTACGCGACCGACAACCCGGTCGCCCGCCGTTTCGGCATGAAACTGCGGGTCTCGATCGAGCCCGAGCAGGCCGGGACCGGCGGCGCCGTCGTGCACGCCCTCGCGGAGGCGGACGAGACCTTCCTGCTCCTGAACGGCGATTCGTGGTTCGACTTCAACCTGCTGTCACTCGCCGAGATGGCCGCGCGCCATCCGGAGGCCGCGATGGTCCTGTCGCTCCGGCGCGTTCCGGACGCCGCGCGCTACGGCGTCGCGATCCTCGACGGTGCGCGGATCACGGCGTTCCTCGAGCGGCCGCCCGAGCCCGGCCCGGGTCTCGTCAATGCGGGGGTCTATCTGGTCCGCCGCGACGCGTTGGCCGGCCTGCCGGCGACCTGCTCGCTCGAGCGGGACGTCCTGCCCGCCCTCGTCGCCGAGGGGCGCGTGGCGGGCGTGGCGCACGAGGGCTACTTCCTCGATATCGGGGTACCCGAGAGCTATGCCCGGGCCCAGACCGAGATCCCGGCCCAGCGCCGGAGGCCCGCCGCCTTCCTCGATCGCGACGGCGTCCTCAACCACGATCACGGCTATGTCGGGTCCGTCGACCGGTTCGACTGGGTCGACGGTGCGCGCGAGACGGTGCGCGCGCTGAACGAGGCCGGATTTTTCGTGTTCGTCATCACGAATCAGGCCGGCATCGCCCGCGGCTTCTACGCCGAGGCGGACCTCGCGCACCTGACGGCCTGGATGCAGGAGGATCTACGCCGGGTCGGGGCGCATTTCGACGATCTGCGCTACTGTCCCTATCATCCGGACGGGACGGTCGAGGCCTACAGGATGGTCCACGACTGGCGGAAGCCGAAACCCGGCATGATCCTCGACCTCATGGACAAGTGGCCGGTCGACCGGGACCGCAGCTTCCTCGTCGGCGATCAGGAGACCGACATCGCGGCCGGACAGGCGGCCGGCCTGCCGGCCCACCGGTTCTCCGCCGGGAACCTCCTCGACTTCGTCCGCGACGCCGGGCTCCTGACCTGACGCGCTCCTGATACGACGCCGGAACTCGGATCGACGGCGAGCCGCGACGCGCCCGGCCCGGGCACGGTCGTGATCGCTGCAACGGCGTGCGGTGGAGGCTTCGTGACGTCCGGTCGACGCGCTCAGTCGGCGGATTTGACGAGCTGCTCGGCCTGCGCGGCCTCGCGCATCGCGCGGTCCCAGTCGAGCTTGCGCCCACGCGGCGCCGCGTCCTTGCGTCCGGCCGCCTTCTGGTCGCGCGGCTCGACAAGTTTAATGTCGTAGTTCGCCATCTCGAAACCATCTCCCGCTCTGCCGGAGGCAACGCGGGAAAACAGTTTCGGTTCAAGGCCCGCGAAGGGATTTCAGTCGAGTCCGATCAATCGGCGCCCGATAGACCGATCAGGATCATGGCCGCGTGCGCGGCGCCGATCACGGCGCCGGAGCGCGCGAGTCTCAGGGCCTCGGCCCGCGAGACGCGCAGGACCTCGATATCCTCGCCGGGATCCGGGTGCGCCGGTCCGGCGGCGACCGCCCGCCCGCGCACGAGATGCATGCGGTTGGCGTAGCGGGCCGGATCCGCGTTGAGGGTGACGACGAGCTCGGCATCGGCGCAGCGGTAGCCGGTCTCCTCGCGCAACTCGCGGTCCGCGGCCGACAGGATGTCGGCGTCGGTGGCATCGATCACCCCGCCCGGCAGTTCCAGGCTGATGCCGCCGTGGGCGTGCCGGTAGTGCCGCACGAGGATGACGCGATCGTCCGCGTCGATTGCCAGAACGAGGGCGATGTCGGGCGCTTCCAGGACGTAGTAGGGCGCGACCGCGTGGCCGGACGGCGTCACGCAGTCGTCGGCGCGCAGCCCGAGCCACCGGTCCTTCAGGACCTGCCGGGACCCGCAAACCGTCCATTCGCGTGCCGACATGCGCGTCTCCTGAGCCTGGACCTGAGCGCTTCATCCGACGCCGACGCGGCGTCGGCAAGCGCCCGCCGCTGGGACGCGCGCCGCGGACCTTCGGCCTCGAAGCCGACGGGCGCTTTTTCGGCCCGGCCGCGCGGCTCCGATTGCGTCCCCGGACCCCAGCCGGTAAGCGTCGCCCGGTCGGAAGAGCCTCATCGCAGGCCGCCATAGGGGTTACGATGACGGGAACGAAACTCGCCATGGCATGCCGCGTCTGCGACGGACGCGATGTCGAGATGTTCCTCGACCTGACCGATCAGCCGCACTGCAACCGCCTGATCCCGCCGGAGCTCGCCGACCGGCGCGAGCCGCATTTCCCCCTACGCGCCGGCTTCTGCCACGACTGCACGCTCGTCCAGATCGATCACACGATCCCGAAGGAGAGCATGTTCAGCGACTACCCCTACGTCTCGGGCACGACGAAGACGCTGGTGGAGCATTTCCGCCAGACGGCGGCCCGGCTCGTGGAGCGGTACGGCCTCGGGCCTCAGGACCTCGTCGTCGATATCGGCAGCAACGACGGCACGTGGCTGCGGCAGTACGAGCCCTTCGGCCTGCGCCGCTGCGGTGTCGAGCCCGCCTCCAACGTCGTGGAACTCGCCCGCGCCGCGGGCGTGCCGACGCTGAACCGCTTCTTCAACGCGGAGACCGCCGAGATCGTCCGCGCGCAGGACGGGCCGGCGAGCCTGATCACCGCCGCGGGTGTCTTCTTCCACCTGGAGGAACTGCACAGCGTCGTGAAAGGCATCGTCACGCTGCTCAAGCCGGACGGCGTCTTCGTCGTGCAGGCGATCTACCTGGGCGGCATGATCGAGAACACCGCCTTCGATCAGATCTACCACGAGCACCTGTGCTACTACACGCTCCGTTCCCTGGAGCAGCTGTTCGCGCGCCACGGCCTGGAGGTCTTCGACGTCAGCGTGGTGCCGGTCCACGGCGGCTCCCTCGAGGCGCATGTCGGCTTCCCCGGCGCCCACCCGGTCAGCGACGCGGTCAAGCGCATGCGCGCCGACGAGGAGGCCCGCGGCTACGGCAAGTTCGAGACCTATGTCGGCTTCGCCGAGAACGTCCGGCGCCTGCAGGCGGCGCTGCTCGATCTTCTGGAGCGCATGCACGCCGAGGGGAAGACGGTCCACGCCTACGGTGCCCCGGCCAAGGGCGCGACGCTGCTCAACGCCTTCGGCATCGGCCCGCGTCTGGTCCAATACGCGGCCGAGAAGAATCCGCTGAAGTTCGGCCGGCTGATCCCCGGCGCCCGCATCCCGATCGTCGAGGAGGGCAGCGTGCCCGCGCCCGACGCCTACCTGGTGCTCGCCTGGAACTTCATCGACGAGTTCCTGGCGCGCGAGCGCCGCTACCTCGAGAACGGCGGCGCCTTCATCGTTCCGGTGCCGGAACTCAAGGTGATCACCGCCGCCGACCTGCCGAAGGCGGTCTGAGCGTGGCTGCCGTCTCCCGATCCTCCTTGCCCGAGACCGTCGTCGTCGTCGGTGCGACCGGGTTCGTCGGCCGCAACCTCGTCGCGCATCTCGCCGACCGCGTGCCGCGGCTGATCGCGGTCAGCCCCTCCGGCCGCGCGGTGCCGGGGGCGCATGAGGCCGCGCGCTTCGATGCCCTGGAGGCGCTGTCGGTTCCCGCCGACGCCATCGTCGTCAACGTCGCCGCGCAGCGCTACGACGCCGACAAGTTCGAGACGGCGCAGAGCGACCTGCTGACCGGCAATGCCGAGATCGCCAACCGCCTCTACCGGTTCTGCCTGACGAAGGGCATCCGCGAGGTGCGCGCGGCCTCGAGCGTCGCGGTCTACCCGGCGGCCCTCGATCCCCTCGACGACGCGCAGGCTGTCGACCTCAACGCACCGCCCAACCGGAACGAGGCCTTCTACGCCTGGTCGAAGCGCTGGGCCGAGGTGGTCGCCGACCTCCACGCCGAGCGCTACGGGATCCACACGATCAGCTTCCGCCTGAGCAACCCCTACGGTCCCCACGACTCGACGGATCCGCGCAAGGCGCACGTCCTGCCGGCCTTCGTGATGCGCGCGCTGGCACCGGGGGAGCGCTTCGAGATCAAGGGCAACCCGCTGGTCGAGCGCGACTTCATCTATGTCGGCGACGTCGTCGACGTGTTCGCCCGCTCCCTGGAGATGCGGGAGACGAGCGACGCGCTCAATCTCTGCCGCGGCGAGACCACGACCCTGCTCGACCTCGCCCGCACCATCCTGGAGGTGGCCGGGGAGGACCGTCCGGTGCACGCCCCCGACACGGCGACCCACGGCGTGCTCGCCCGCCGCTCGACCAACCGGCGGCTGCGCGAGCGCTTCGGGATGTCGAGCTTCACGGGCCTCGCGGACGGGCTGCGGCCGACGATCGCGTGGTATCGCGAGGCCTACCGCGACGGGGCTCACCATGCCGGGGCCTGAGCGCGACATCGTCATCGGGGCGGACGGCTTCCTCGGGCGCAACCTCGTCCCGCGGCTCCGGGCCGAGGGCCGCGAGGTCGTCGAGATCGGTCGCGCGGCGGGCGACCTCTCCGACTGGGCGAATGTGGAGCACGCGCTGCGCGCGGCGCCCCCGGCCGGCCGGATCTTCCACGTCGTGACCCGCCAGCGCACCGGCGCGGTGCAGTACGACATCCAGGGCGAGCTCCTGGCGATCAACGCCCGGGTCCACCTGAACGTCCTCGAGGCGTGGCGCCTGTTCCAGCCGCAGGCCAAGCTCGTCTCCACGGGCTCGTCCTGTACCTATCCGGAATCGGCGGAGCCGCTCCCCGAGGCGCGGTTCGGGCAGGGACCCACGCATCCCTCGGTGATCGGCTACGGGCTCGCCAAGCAGGTCCTGGCGACGGGCTCGGCGGCCTACGCGCACCAGTACGGCCTGAGCTTCCTGCACTGCGTGCTGGCGACCCTGTACGGGCCGCACGACAACAAGGCCTCCGACCGCAGCCACTTCGTCGGCGCCCTGCTCGACCGGGCCGTGCGGGAGAAGGCGGCGGGCGCTGCGCAGTTCGAGGTCTGGGGCAACCCGCAGACCGTCCGCGAGGTGCTGTACGTCGACGACCAGATCGACGCGATCCTGGCGGCGGACCGGGCGTTCGACAACGAGATCCTCAACTGCGCCGCCAACACGCCCGTCACCGTCGAGGCGGTGGCGCGGGCGGCCCTGGCGGCCCTCGACTGGTCCGTCCCCCTGGTCAGCCCGCCCGGCTCGTTCCAGGGCGCGGCCTACAAGATGCTCGACTCGTCGCGGTTCCTCGACCGGACCGGCTGGCGGCCGCGCATCGCTCTCGAGGCGGGCCTGCGCAGGCTCGTCACGGCGGAGTACGCCGACCGTTGAGACCACCCCCCGCGCTCGCCGTGCCCCTGACCGCCCCATGACGGATGCCGCCGAGAGCCTCGAGGACACGCCGTCCCTCCACGCGCGCAGCGTCCACGCCGCCAACGCGGCCGTGCAGGGCGGCGACCTCGCGGCGGCGAAGGCGCATTACGGGGCCGCGTGGCGGAGCGCCGATGTCGGCACGCTCGTGATCGGCGACAGCCACGTCTTCACGTTCCTCGAGGCCGGGCACGTCCTGCCGGTCTGGCTCGGCGCCGTGACCATGCACCGTGTCGGCCGCGACGGTCCGGCCTTCCTCGCCCTCAGCGAGTTGCAGGTCGAGCGCGGCCTCGACGTGGTGTTCTGCTTCGGCGAGATCGACGTGCGGGCCCACGTGGCGCGGCAGGCCGAGACGCGGGCCATCCCCGTCGAGGCGGTGGTCACCGACCTCGTGGATCGCTACCTCGATGCCCTCGACCGCGTCTGCGACCGCCCGGGCGCGCGCGTGTTCGTGGCGACGGCGGTGCCGCCGCAGGAGATCGCGGCGGGATCGCCGCACGCGGCGCCCGATCTCGCGCCGCTTCCGGACCGGATCGCCATCGCCCGGATCCTCGCCGAGACGCTGGCGGCCGGTGTCCGAGCGCGCGGTCTCGGGCTGATCGACCTGCACGCGGCGCTCCGCGACCCGAACGGGCTGATGCGGCCCGCTTGCGGCTCGGACGGGATTCACGCCTATACACCGGAGGGCCGGCGCGTTGCCGCGGACCTGCTCCTGGCGGCGCAGGGCGGGACCTGGACCCGCTCGCCGCTGAGCGGCGGGGCGGCGTGAGCAGGGCCGCGCCGCGCGCGCCGCGGCCTCGATCCGTCGCCGAGGCGACCGGCCGCGCCCCGCGCCTCTCCACCATGCGCGAGGCGCGTCGCCCTGCGCGCGCGACCCTGCCGTCCAGGAGACCGACGTTCCATGACGCGTGAGCGCTTCATCGTTGTCGAGCAGAGCGCGCTGGCCGTGGGCGGGCATTACAGCCAGTACACCACGGCGATCGCGCGCGCCGCGCGGGAGTCCGGCCTGGAGCCGCTGGTCCTCAGCAACCGGCGCGCCGAGCCGGACGCGTTCCCGGACGATCTCGCGATCCGGCCGACCTTCTCGCTGACCTGGGGCGAGGCCGAGTACGGCACGCCCGACGGTGCGCCGGTCGAGTTCGGCCGGGAACTCAGGGGCGCCCTGGCGGACCTGCGGGCGGGTCCGCGCGACATCGTCCTCGTGCACACGCTGGGCTTCCGGGAACTGCTCGATCTCCTCGCCTTCGTCTGCGCGCGGGAGCCCGACGCGGCGCACCCGACTCTCCACGTGCTGCTGCGCTACGATCCCGCCCCCCTCGCGGCCGTGATCGGCACCTATCGCCCGTATTTCGACCGGATCCGAACGTCGCCGACGCTCGCCCGCAGCGTCCGGTTCCACGCCGACACGGAGCGGCTCGCCGCGACCTTCTCGCACCTGACCGGGATCGCGTTCCTGCACGCGCCGATCCCGTTCGACCAGGCGCATCTGCGAGCGGCCCTGGCGGACCCCACACCGCCCGCGGGCGATACCCTGAGGGTCCTGTATCTCGGGGATGCCCGCCTGGAGAAGGGCTACACCGACCTGCCGGCGGCCGTGGCCTCCCTCTGGGCCGACCTCGTCGGGCCCGGCCGCATCCGCTTCGTCATCCAGTCGAACTTCAACACCCCCGGCGGTGAGCCGGGCGTCCTGTCCGCCCAGCAGCAGCTCGCGGCCTACGGCGAACGGCGCGTCCGGCTGCTCCCCGAGGCCCTGGATGCCCCCGCCTATTACCGCCACCTCGCCGAGGCCGACATCGCCCTGATCCCCTACGATGCCGCGCGCTACCGGGAGCGCAGCTCGGGTGTGCTGGTCGAGGCGATGGCGGCGGGCCTCCCCGTCGTCACGTCCGCGGGATCATGGATGGAGACGCAGGTCGGCCCCGACAACGCCGTCCTGTTCGATGCGCCGGACGCGCTCGCCGACGCGCTGCGCCGCGCCGTGGCGGATTACCCGAGGCTGCGGGCGGGCGCACAGGCCCGGCAGGCGGCGGCCCTGGAGCGCGCGTCCCCCGGCAACTTCATCCGGCACATCGTCGCGGCCACGCCGGAGCCCGTCGCGGGCGAGCGCCCCTCGGTCCTGCTCGTCATGAACGGCGATGCCATGGTCCTGCGCAACGGCTCGAGCCGGATCGCGCGGTCGCAGCTGCAGTACCTCGCCGCTGCCGGCTACGCGGTCACCGGCCTGTTCCTGTCCCATCGCCGGCTGGACGGCGCCGCGTACCGTGACTGGCACGGGGCGCTGCTCGGCGTTCTGCACGATTTCGCGTTCGAGCGGGTGTTCGTCGCGACGCCCGGCCGCTCCGCGGGCGACGCGCCGACCGCCGGCACCCCGACGCTCGCGGACGAGTTCGTGGCCGCGGCGGCCTACGCGGTTCCGGCATCCCTCGCCGGCGCCCTGCGGACGAGGCCGCCGGATCTGATCCTCCTGAACTACATCACCGCCCTGCCGCTGGTCGACGCGCTCGGGGTCGACGCGCCGATCGTGTGCGAGATGCACGATCTCCAGGCCGTGCAGCGGGCGATCTACGCCCGCCGGCCGGTCGACCCGGACGAGCTCGCCCTCGAGACCACGCATCTCGCGCGCTGCCAGCACGTCATCTCGCTCAACCCGCGCGAGACGGCCTTCGTCCGGGACAATCTTCCGAGCGTCCCGGTCACCACGGTCGGTGTGCAGATCGCGCCGTCTCCCGCCCGCCTCGCCGACCTCGCCGGCCTGCGCGACCTCGCCGACGTGATCGCCGCCTGCGGCCCGCAACGCCCCGCCCTGCGTCCCGCCCGGAAGCCCGCCTCCCAGCGCGTCGCGCTCTTCGACGCGACCGGCATCGACGTCCTCTTCGTCAGTTCGGCGCACGTGTCGAACGTCTCGGGCCTGCGCTGGTTTCTCGACGCGGTGCGCGCGCGCCACCTGCCCGATCTCCGCGTGGTCGTCGCCGGCAGCATCTGCGATCTCGGCCCGTGGCCGGACGAGCCCGGCCTGCACTTCGTGGGCCAGCTCGACGATCTCGCGCCCCTGTACGCCGCGGCCCGGATCGTCGTCCTGCCGATCCGGGAAGGGGCGGGCAGCGCCGTCAAGACCTACGAGGCGCTCGCCCACGGCAAGCCGATCGTCGCGACCTCCCTGGCGTTCCGCGGCCTCGACGGTGCCGAGGGTCTGGTCGCGCACGACGAGCCCGAGGATTTCGCGGCCGCGCTCGAGGCCCTGCTCGCCGCGCCGGACCTGCGCGCGAGCCACGCCGCCGCGGCGCGCGCCGCCGCGCTCCGCCTCGGCGATGTCGGGAGCTACCGCGCGGCCCTGAACGGGGTGTTCGGCGCCGTCCTCGGATCGCGCGCCCGGCCCGCGCCGGCCCCCGAGCCGATCCGGGCCGACGCGGACCTCGTCGAGTGGAGCCCCCTGCTCGGGGCGGTGAACCGTCTCTGCCGCGCCGTGATCGCCGGGTACCCGCCCGATCCCGTCCTGCGGAGCGAACTCGCGGGCTTCGACGCCGCGGCCGCCCTCGCCCTGGTCGAGACGGTCGCGCGCACGATCCTGGAAGAGCGGCCCGTCTCCTTGCTGAGATCCGACGATGCGATCGCGGCCGAGATCGTGCGCTTCGCCATGCGCGAGCCCGTCGACACGGTCGTCGCGGCCGCGCGGATCGTGCTGGGCAGCCAAGCGAGCGAGGCGGCACATCGGGTTCTCTTCGACGGGCGCAGCCCGATCCGCATCTCGAATCCGGGCGCCGGAGCCGGGCAGGCCCAGGTCCGGGCGGGCCGGAATGCTCTCGGCGCGAAGCCGAACCCGCAGGGCGGCCTCGTCTGGACCTATCGGCCGGATCCCGAGGCCCATCCGCATCTCGGCCTCAGCCTCGAGCCGCGGCACGATGCCCGTTGGACGGCCGCGCAGACCCTGTCGGCCGCCGAGCGCGCGGCCGCCGTGCTGGCGATGCCCGCCGCGGAGGGCCTCGCCATCACGCTCCTGCCGCCGATCTGCGCGACCGGCACCGCGTGGATCGAGATCGACCTTCCGGAGCGGGACGCCGCCGAAGCTGCGCTCCGACTCGACGACGGCGCGGTCCCGACGATCCGGCTTCGGATCGGCGGTCGGCTGCGGCTCCGGGCGGCCATCCCGCCCGCGCATCGCGGCGGTCCCTTCACTCCGGTGACGATCCGCCTGCACGGGGTCTCGGATCCGGCGCTCGTGCGCGACGTCAGCGTCGGCTGGTCGTCCCAGGCCCTGGAGGCCTTCCTCGCGGGCGATCCGCAGGTCCCTGCCCTGCCCGCCGAGGTCGCCCCGGCGGCGGGCGGTTCGGGCCTGTCCAGGCTCTTCTCGGGCGCGCTGCGCCAAGCCCTGCGCCCGCGGACCGTGCGCCCGCTCTGCGTCGCGCCGGAACTGAGCCTCGTGATCGCCGTCGATCCGTCGCCCGGCGCCGACAAGACGCCGGTGCGCTGCTTCGCGGACGGCGTCGAACTGGTGCGCACCGACGCTGCAGACCGGGTCGCGTTCCTCAGGCCGGGTTCCGTCGAGCCGCGATCGTGGTGTCCGCGGATCCAGCTCGTCGGCGCCGGCTCGGATCCCCATTCCGGCACCGTGACGCTCACGCTCGATGGTCTCAGGGACGCCGTCACCGGGGATCGCGGCTTCATTCGGACCAATCTGCACGAACCCGAATACATCGAGGGCCGGATCTCGCACCGCTGGTCCGGGGCCGATCCGGTCACGGTCATCGATGTGCCGGTGTGGTCGGATCAGCCGGGCCGCCTGGAGGTCGTTCTCGTCGCCCTGGGCCGCAACACGGACCCGGACGACGTGGCGGTCGCGATCGGCGGTGAGGTGGCCGCGATCGAGCGGACCGATCGCGACGGAATCGTCACGCTCACGGCCGCGATCCCGCCGCGGTCGGAGGCCGGCTCGACGCGTGTCGAAGTCGCCGTGCGGACGAGCTTCCATCCGGAGGGCGACACCCGGACGCTCGGCGTCGCGTTCGGATCGATGCGCTTCGTCTACCCCTTCAGTGCCGCGGTCGATCGTCCGTCCTGATCGACGCGGCCGCGTTCCCGATGACGGGCGCGGCCGCCCGCGCCCGCGGGCCCGCTCACCGTGCGGGCATCCGAGACGCATCCTGCGCGCAACGGCAGCGACGCGGGCCGCCTCGCGGTGCCTGTCCTAGATCCGGAACTCCACGGCACCGGCCGGGAAGATCTCCGCGACCCGGGCTTCCTGTTCGCGGAGATCCCAGAGCCGGAATTCGGCGTACCGGATCCGGAGGCTGTCGCCCTGCGCGGCCACGTAGCAATGCTCGAAGGCGAAGAGCACCGTGTCGAGCTTCGGTCGCGCGTCGCGGGGCTCCACCTCGCCGCGTGCCTCCGCGTCGGCCGAGACGTCCAGCGTGATCGCGGCGTGGCCGCTGGTGGGCATCGTGTCGAACGCGCTCACGAGCAGAGCGATCTCGTCATGGGTCAGCTTGAGGAGGAAGCAGAAGCGCTTCACCGACACGAACGTGTCCCCGGCCGGGAACGCGCGCAGCAGCGTGATCGAGAAGGGACGCCCCTCCTCCGGCAGGCTGCGCAGGTGCCGGGACGGCACCGCGCGCAGGGCCGAGATGTTCATGGTCTTGGCCGCCGACGGCTGGGCCACGCGGCCCTCGCGCCGGCCGTTCGTCCGGTAGTGCAGAAGCGGGTTGACGCCCGAGGCCGTCACGTCGGGGTAGCGGATCAGGTAGGAGGTGCTGCTGAAGCCGGGATGCGGGTCGAGCCCGGCGGCGGACCCGAACCGCAGGTAATGCCGCACCGGATCGAGGCGGGTCTTGCCGCTCTGGTTGCGGAAGAAGGCCGTGTCGAAATCCTCGGCGGGATCGCGATTCTCGGCGGCGCCGCGCCAGACGTAGTGGAGGTACGGGTCGATCCCCGAGGCCGCGACGTCGCCGTTGTGCCTCAGGTAATAGGCCGCGTCGAACAATCCCGGCACGCGGCCGATGACGACGCGCCGGAACACCTTCGAGATCGTCCGGATCGCGGCCCGCTTGAGGGATGGCTGACTCATGCGAAGACCGGCGCCTCGCAGAGGGACCGGAGCTTCTCCGCGTAGGCCACGGGCGAGCAATCCTGCGCCACCTGCGCCAGCCCGGCGCGCTGCAGCCGCCGCCAGGCCTCGGCATCCTCGTGGAGCTCGATCAGCCCGGCGATGAAGGCATCCGGGTCGCGCCAGTCCCGCGTCAGGTATCCGGAGCCCTCGGGCCAGCCGAGCTGCTCCGCCAGGATCGGCGTGAGCAGGCAGGGGAGCCCCTGCGCGACGGCGGCGTGGACCTTGTGGGGCATCCCGGCGGCGAAGCGTGTGGGGGCGACGAAGACGCGCGCCCGGTCGAGGAGCGGCGTCGGGTCCGGGACCCGGCCCATCACGGCGACGTTCGGTGCCGACAGGCGCGCGCGCAGATCCGGGGTGACCTGCCCGATAATGGTGAACGGCACGCGCGGCAGGGCGCGATGGACCTCCGGCCAGACGGTCTCGAGGAACCAGATCAGCGAATCGACGTTCGGCGAGTTCTCGTGCTCCAGCGACCCGATGAACACGAAGCCGCTGCGGCCGTCCAGATCGGCCGCGCCCTCCGGCTGCGACGCGAAGGCGTGGCCGAGCACCGCGGTGTTGCGCACGCCGTGGAACTGAAGCAGGCGCGCTTCCGCCTCCGAGACGCAGACGACATGGTCGGCCTGCGCGAAGTTGCGGGTTTCCCGTCGTGCGGAGGCCGCCAGGTGCGCGCCGAATCCGTAACCGTCCCGAAGGGTCCCCTCGAGGAAGGCGCGCAGGCAGAACAGGGCCTCCGAATCGAAGATGACGCGGCTCCTCGCGAAATCGCGCAGCGCCATGTCCCGGTTCTGGAAGATCTGGCAGACCAGATCGATGTTGTGCGGGCGGCTGACCCAGAGCACGTCGTAGTGGTCCTGCCGCTCGTCGATCAGCCGCGCGAGTCCCGCCCCCTCCTCGGCATCGAGGATCTCGACGGTGTCGGGGAGGTCGCGGTACCGCTGCGCGATCTCCGGATCCGCGCGGTAGACCGGATAGACGGTCACCTGATAGCCGAGCCGAGCCAGGGTGGCGACGATGAAGTTCGCCCGCGGCATGCCCGCACCGAGGTCGATATGGGGCACGCCGTCGTCGATGTAGAGCACCTTGAGCGCCCAGGCGTTGTGCGTGCGGTCGCCGAAACGCGGTCCCGCATGCGGGAACAGCCATGACCGGTGCCGCTCGAGGAAGCGGACCCGGTTGCGGTCGATCAGCGCTTCGACCTCGGCCCGGACCGGCGTCGTGGCGTTCTCGAAGTGGATCGCGCTCGCCCGCGGCTGATAGATGACGCGCCGCCCGGCCTGGTGACAGCGGACGCACAGGTCCGTGTCCTCGAAATAGGCCGGGGCGAAGAGGTCGTCGAAGCCGCCCAGCTCCTCGAAGAGCGCGCGCTCGACCATGAGCACGGCACCCGATACGTAGCCGACCTCACGCTGGAACGTGCCCTCCGCCTGGAGCGGGTTCGCGTTCCCCCGGCCGTAGGGGTGCGTGATCTGCGCGTCGTCGCGGAAGAACGCGCCGCTCTCCTGCAGGTAGCCGCCGGGGAAGACGAGGTGGGCGCCGACGATGCCGACGGTCGCCTCCGAGAACGGGGCCACCAGGGCGCCGAGCGCGCCGGGCATCAGTTCCACATCGGGGTTGAGGAACAGGAGGTAGCGTCCGCGGGCTGCCGCGGCCCCCTGGTTGCAGGCCGGGCCATACCCGACATTCTCCGTGTTGCGGATGACCGTGGCCCCGTCGAGCAGGTCGAGGACGGTCAGGGTCTCCGCGTCGGAGGCGTTGTCGACGACGATCAGCTCGAAGGACGCGCCCGCGAAAGCCTGCTGCGTGGCGAGCCGATAGAGCGTCAGCGTCAGCAGATCGCGGGCATTGAGCGAGACGACGACGATCGAGACGAGCGGCGCCGCGACCGCCGGGAAGGCGATCCGGAGCCCGTTGCGCGCGATGGCGTTCCCGATCAGGCGCGCCTCCGCGATCGCCGCGAGCCGCCCGTAATGTGGATCAACCGCCTCGATCTTCTTCATCACTGGACTTCGAGGCGGGTGTTGCCCGCCGGAGTGAGGCGGATCAGGCCCACGAGGTCATCGCTGAGAAACAGCACCGCCTTCGGCCGGGACGGCGTCTCGCGCGCTGCCGGGATCGGTGCGGCAGATCCGTCGATCTCCAGCGGCTCGAAGGTGAGACTGGCGGGCACGGGGGTCAGCTCGCCGCGTGTCGCGGCGAAGGCGAGGCCGGGAGAGCGCGCCAGAGCCGCCGTACCGGTCAGCCGCAACTCCCGTGCCGCCTCCCCGTCCCCGAGCAGGAAGGCCGCGGTCGCCCGCGTCCGCGCGACGAGGAAACTCGGGACGCAGGTCACCACCGTCAGCCCATCGGCCTCGTACCCGATCAGGCGGCCGTCCGCTCTCCAGTCGGCCTGGGCCTCGCCGAGAGACCCGGCGATCGCCTCCCGGGCCGCTCGCGGAAGAGCGCGGCGGTGGATCCATTCCGGGGAGAGGCTGACCGGACCTCCGTGCAGCGCCGGGCGTGCGCCCGCAGGCGGCACACCCCCGTCCGGCTCCGGGCTCACGAACCAGCGCCGCCGCTCCGGCGCGTAGCCCGCCTCGCGGGCGGTCGCGGGCGAGGGATTCTCGGTCGCGACGAGAATGCCTCCGTCCTCGTCCACGACCGGCAGGGAGCGCAGGGAGCGCTCCTCCCTGACGACGATTCCCGCTCCCGCCGTGGTCGACACGTCCGGCGCGCGCGCTGCGGGCAAACTCGCGCGTCGCGCCGAGCGGCGCGGGATCGCGTCCAGCCACGCGGCCTCGCAGGTCGCGGCCCTGGCGTTGTAGCGCGCGAGCAGATCCGCGCAGGCCGCGGTCAGGGTCGCGAGGGCGTCCGGATCGTCGTGAAGGCTCAGGACCGCCGCGACGGTGTCGGCCACCCCCTCCAGTCGGTGAGCCGGATGGTCGGTGTCGAATCCCTCGAACGCGATTCGCGTGCCGATCACCGGCCGACCCAGCGACAGCGCTTCGGCGACCTTCATCTTGAGACCGCTTCCCATCAGCATCGGCGCGACCACCGCGTCGACGCCCGCGTAGAAGGTTTCGACGGCGTCGACATAGCCCGCCAGCTCGACGCCGGGTAGGTCCAGCCCGTTCAGGCTCGCGCAGATCTCGCCGGCGATGACGAGAACGGGCAGGCCCGGCCGCCAGGACGCCGCCCAGCCGTGGGCGAATTTGCTGATCGAGAAGAGATTGGGATCGTTCCCGTGGCCGATGAAGCCGAACCGGGTCAGCCGGCCGGGTGCCCGAAACTTCGCGCGCTCGGCGAAGACCGGCGGGAGCAGGTACACGTCTCGATCGACGAGGCCGCGGAAATAGTCCGCCTCCGCCGATTGGATCGCGAGAACCATGTCCGCGCGCGACAGGCCGACGGCTTCCGACGCGCGGTCCGTATAGAAGAAATTCGGCTCGGCACGGAAAGGCCGGTACTGGAGATGCCGGTCCGCGAAACGGTCATGCGTGTCGATGATACGCAGCACCCCGTCCGGAACCGCGTCGAGGCACCGCGACAGGAACACGTAGTTGACGACGATCGCGCACGTGTCGGCATGCCTCTCGAAATACCAGGCCACGAACGCGTCGAGTTCGGGCGGGCACCAGGCGTCGATCGTGAAGCCGCCCGTCCAGGTCTTCAACGGGATCGGCGTCGCGGCGGGGATGGAGAAGACGCGATCGAAGGCAGCCGCCATCGCGGCCGCATCCGTCGGTGGATGCTGCCCGAAGCGGCGATAGACTTGGTCTTCGTGCTGGAGATAGGCGAGATCGATCGCGAACCCGCCCCGTCGGAGCGCCTCGCAGGTCGCCGAGAGCCGCCGCCGATTGCCGGCGCTCGTCGGTGCCGCGGGCATGGGTGTCACGACCAGGACGGTCGGCTTCCCCTCGGTCGCCATGCGCTCACAACGCTCCGATCACGCGAGCCGCCACGTATCGGCCATTTCCGCTCAGGATGGCCCCGTCGGCGCGCTGCGTGTTCAGCGGAATGTTCGTCGTGAGCGACACCGCACCTCGGCGCGCCGCATGGAATCGAACGGCTGTGAGCGGGCTGCAGGCGTAACCGGTCGATGACCGCACGATCATGCAATCCGGTACGAAGTCGATCTTGTGCGCCAACCAAGTTTCAGCCGTATCGCCGCACCGGACATCCGGATTTCCGGCCTCGTCCTCGGCGAGGATTGCGTCCAGTCCCGCTCTCAGGAACGGGATCAGCGGACCAAAATGCGCGAGGTTGCCCGGTGTCAACGCGGATACGAGCGCCTTCGCGACGGTGGAAGTTTCCTCGTCCGACATGGGCGTCATCGTCGAAGTCATCGCGACGCGCCGATCGCCGAAATGCGTGCGGATCGTGACAGATGAGAGACTGGAGAAGGTACTCTCCTCCTCACAGGCCAGGACAAGGAAGCAGCTCGGATCCCGGACCCGCTGTCCGGTAAATCCGGAGAACGACCAAGCGATGAGGTCAACAGATGTCGGGCTTAAGACCCCGAGCGGCACCGCGCAAGATCCGCGCATCGGAATCTTGAGGACGGCGGTTCGGCGGTCAATATAAACAACGGCTCCAGAAGTTGAGATGTCCTGCACTTGCATCAGGGTGGCAGACTCAATGGTCGATGAGCGGACAAATTTCAACGTGATAGGCTTGTACTTGTCGAAATGCGGACCGCTTGCCCTCGAAAACCCATTGCCGGGACGGGACTCCCCGTCTATGAACCTGCGTATCACATACAATGCGAGCCGACGGCAACAGGTTTAATTTCCTTCTGCGCGCGCCGCGGCAGGCATGGCAGGCCGAAGCGAGGATGGCGAGGGTTATTGCGCGAGTGCCGAATTCCCCTCCGGAAAAGGCATGCCGGGGACGCCCGCCACGCTGCGAGGCGCCCCAGGGACGGCAGGCGCGTGGCCATCAGGGCGCCGCACGGCCCGATTCCGAGACGCGCGGCCCGGCCGCAGTGTCCAGCGCCGCGATTCAGCGATCGGCCTATCCCGTCATCGCATCGCGGGCGCTTGGGGAATCGGCCCCACCGCGCTCCGGCGCATCAATTGCGCCGCAACGGACGCATCGTCCCAGCGGTCAACGTCATTCCGCGTCGGCTCCATTCTTGACGCTGTGCTACAGTTTGCCAAAGCAGGCAGTCCGTTAATCAGAGGTCCGCACCCGCATGTCCGGTCCACCCATCTCCGTCGCCGAGCAGCATGTCCAACTCGCAGCGCGGCATTTCATAAGGCGCGGCGACGCCGTCTATGATGTCGGTGCAAATCGTGGTTGGCTGACGACCTCGTTCTGGAAGCTGGTCGGCTCCGCAGGGCAGGTCTCGTGCTTCGAAGCGAGCCCGAGGAACATTCAGATCCTGGAGGCGCTCGTTTCCGCCAACGCCATGAGCAGCGCGGAAGTCATCGGCGCGGCGGTCTATACGGAAAGCGGCATCGAGGTCGAGCTGTTCGAGAATTCATTCTCTAATACGGACAGCATCTATTTCGCCGACGATCGTGCGAAGAGTATAAAAGTACCGACGATATCTTTGGACGATTATCTATTCTGCACGCAGCGTCCGCCGCGCTTGGTGAAGATGGACATCGAGGGTGCGGAATACGACGCTTTGCTCGGGGCCGAAACGCTCGTCGAGAAACACCGGCCGGTCCTCCTGCTGGAGATGCGCAAGGAAGATGTTCGGCCCTACGATTTTCTGACCGCGAGAGGCTATCGGGCCTATAATCTCAAGAATTTCGATCTCGTACGAGATGCCGCCGACTTCGAAGGCGGCGGCATGGTCGAAGACATTCTCTTCGTGCACGAGGCCGAGCTTGATCGGCCGGAAAATTCCTTCCTCAAGGTCGCGAATGATCAAGCCTTCGAGCGGGTCGACCATGAGGTTGAGCAGTTCGGCAAGACGACACTGTGCCATATCCCGGTGAAGCCAGGGATATCGTGTGTCAAAGTATTCACGCGCGGACGTAACCGGACCGGCCTCTCCTGCTCGGTGATCGCCGGGGGTCGATGCATCGTCCGGAGCGATGCCGATTACTATCTGATTTGTGAGCCGAATTTTTCCTTCACAAGCTATAGTTCAACTGTCAATACGGTGACGTTGTGCATGCAGGTGCTCAATGACGATCCTCTGATCGAAATCGTCGGCGTCGACGTGAAGACGATTCCGCTCGACGCGGGGGCCGCACGGCATCTCGACGTTCTCGACATCATTGATCCATTCGGAGCGCCGATCGCAGAGATCTTTCCTGTGCTCGATGAATGCATTAATCAGAACCGGGCTGATATCTTTGACAGGCTCGCTGGTCCGATTATCAGAGTCGAGCCCAACAATCCGCGCCTCGCGTATCTCTCCGGCATGTCGGCTGCCGCACAGGGTAGACTGGACGACGCGTCAGCATTGTTCGACCGTGCATTGAGCCTCGGCTTCGACGCCTTCTGGGGACAGTTCCGGCGCGCCCACGTCCTGAACGCCCTCGGTCGAAAATCGGAGGCCCGGGAGGCTGCGCTCGCCGCGCAGCGCGCCAGTCCGCACCATCCCGACAACAACGCCTTGCTTGACAGTCTGGCGGGGTCGTGAGGCCTCGGCCCGTGAACGGGATCGAGGTGCCATGACCGCTGTCCAGATCCGGAGCACCGGGTGAACCTGCTCGGCGGTTCCGCGTCGCGGATCGGCCGAAGCCGGTCCGCTCTCATCTCGGGGTCGGTCGTTTCCCTGCTGCGCGCTTACCCGACATAGGTCGACCGGCACAGTGGCTCGAACGGCGTCACGACAATCGGCGCGCTGAACGCGAGCGGAGTTGAGCGGAACGCGATGCTGACCGGCGATCATGGGTCGCCAAACGCTCCCGCGGCGGCAACCGCGGTCGCCGAAGGCACCTGAGCGGCGCACGCTCTGATCGGCCGGCACCTCGGCGAGGTCATCTCTTCACCGTCCGAGGACGCCGACAAGACTCGCTTCGATCGCCACCGCCCGGCGAACGCCGGACCGTCGGATCGCGATCGTCTCGTCCCGGTTGAAGCGAGACGTGGCGCGCACGTTCTGAAGACGGCACGGCCATGTGGGTCGAAGGCCTCTGTTCCCGCCCGCCGCCTCTGCGTCGTCCGGAAACGGGCAGGGATGACACCGTGATGCACCGCTTCGACGACCCGGTCTCGTCTGTCTCTCATTGACCAACGCGCCTGACGCGCGTTCCTGTTCGAGAACGGCCACGAGCACCGGTACGTCGCGGACTTGCGCGTGGCCGCCACGTTCGGTTGCGTCCTCGGTGCGGTTCCCATCCCGGCCGCCCGGTTCGACCGACGGCGCCGGCGCGCTCCGAACACGTCGGCTCGTCGAAGCGAGATCGACAGGACCGGCTGCAGCGCGCATGGTTCCCTCGAGGGGCTCTGACAAAAATGCCGCCCTTCGATCGCATCGGATACCGTACCGCAAAATCACCGCGGTATAATGTGACCGGAAGACACCCGCTTCGCCACCGTATTGCCCGCTGAATACCTGGTTGGCCGCGGCCTCGCAGTCTGAGGAATTTCCAAGACGTGAAAGACAGACTTCCTATCGAGTGCTTCCTCCGCCAAGAGCAGGGCGGTCTTCTCCTTTTGCCCGGCGAGAGAGTCACTCCTGACATCGACCCCTTCATCTGCGCCGCGCAGTCCACCGACGGTCTCTCGGGCGTCGCGAGGCAGGTCGTACCCGGAAACCCCGCAGCGTTCATCCTGAGCCTGCTCCAGCGACACGTCCGCCAGATCCTCATGACGTTGCTCAACGGCCATGATCTCGGATTCGATGGACGACCGCCACGGTCAGACGGGAGAATGGACCGCTACGCACTCCGTATCGACGATATGCGCGCGATGCTGAGAAGCCTCCGCGAATCTGGCATTTCCGCGGGCGCACCCGTGGAGCGGGCCCTCGCCGAACTCGCACAGGAGCCCGGCGACCCTACGATCGAAGACTTAGCCCGGTTCGTCAGCGCGCATTATCGCCATCTCGGCGATCTCGTGCGGGCGGTACGACCTCAAGTCCGACGTGTCACCGTTACGCTGCCGCGGACACTGCAGCCCGATAAGTATGCCCGGAAGGACGAAGCCTATCGCTCAGCCGTCGCGGAACTCACCCTATGGGCACGGTCGGATCTGGCATGGGCCTTCGAGCACCTGAGCGTCTTCGGGAGCATGGCGACGTTGGACTACGTGCGAGGTTCGTCCGACATCGATCTGTTCGGTATTCTCAAGCGTGAAGTGGTCGATTCGCCTGATGCCATCTTGAGACTGCGAAAATCTTTGAAAAATCTGTGGCCGTTTCTGTACAGGACGGATCCACTTCAGCACCATGGAATTTTGATCTTCGGTCCAGCCGATATCGATTTCTACTCCCAGGCTGATTTCCCCCTCGTCGTTCTGAAATACGCCCTGACTATGGTCGGTGAGGGAGGCCGGAAGATCGTCGTCTCAGAGCGCGACTCCGCGTTCGAGCGTCTTTATGCTTACAATACCGTGCGCCAATATTTTCGCTCTCTCGCTTTCCATGGTGTGCCCCATACCGCCTTTCACTACAAACTCTTTGTCAATACGTTCTTGCTTTTTCCAGCATTCGCTCTTCAGATTGACGGAAAATATCGATACAAGAAATACACATTCGGGCCGTTTCTCCGCGCGCTTCCGCGCGACTGCGCCGATGTGCTTCGCAGGGCGATGGCCGTTTGGTCCCAGAATCTCTACGGGAACGCGGAGCATCTCGGAGACGGAGAGGACGGTCTGGCCTTCCATCTCCGCGCCCGGGCCCAACAGCCCTCCCCTCAATTGCTGGAACATCTCGGGCCGGATTTCGCCGGACAAGTCTTGAACGTTTGCGAAGCCTTCGAGGTGAAGCGGTCGGGCGAATCGAGTTGGCGGGCGTGCATGGCCCGCCGGGCCGGGTCGACTTGGCTCTGGCGAAATCCACCACAGGCGCACAGCCGCGGAGAATATGACGAGGCCCGATCGAATTTGGCGCGCTCGGTCGAGGCACGGCTACCGAATGCCGAACTCATCGAGTTCGGATCGGTCAGGAACCCTGGCATCTCGGATATCGACGTCATCCTCGCCGTCGGCAGGCACGATGCGCTCTCCCCGCTGGAGGATCTCGAGGATTATCCAGGTCAATCGCCGCAACCCCCGAACACGCTGTTCTTCCATCCGCCGTCGATTATCGTGTCCAGAGACGAAGTTGATGGACTAAAGGATCTCTATCCAATCTTTCCGAGAAGCGCACCTGGAGCAGGGAGCGGAGATCTCACGCTCAGCCCGCCGGACAACGATCTGCTGATCGTCAGTCTGGCTGAAATGGCGTGCCATTATTTCTGGACCTGGAACAGGATTTCTTTGATATCGCGGAACGTCGATGTCCGTCTGATGTTGTTGACGCTCGGAGGGCTCAAGCACTCGTTCCGATGCTTGCGGGCATCGGGATTGTCCGACCGGTCGTGGGACTCGTTCGAGCTCGCCATCGACGATCTTCGGGAGAGCTGGTTCGCGTCGGAGGAAACGAATCGACGGACGCGGCTCCTGCAGCTTACGATCGATAGTTTGACCGTTACGGGCAGTATTCTGGCGGCGTTGGCCGCACAGCTCCCAGAACTCGTCGACGCGACGACGGCGCTGCCGGAGGATCTTCCGTCGGGGAGCGTGGTCGCGGCACTCTATCGAAACCATTATTTCGTAACTGGGTGGTGCCCCACCACCGCGTTGCGTGTCGGCATGCTGCGCGAAGCTCGCACTGCCGAGCGGGCGCTCATCTTGCCCGCCGAGTTCGCCGCTCTCCTGGCTTACTATCAGAATTTCGACACGCCGTTGGGCCGATTCTTGCGCGCTAATTTTCAGCACAAATTTGTCGCCGGAAAAATAAAGGTTGCGGGAAAAGTTGAGCGGCGACGCGTCAAACTCGAGGGTCATCTGCAATGGTTGGCTGATCGAGGAGCCACCTGGGGTGGGGTTCCACATTGGCCGATCAATCCATCGAGGCCGGAGGTTGAGAGCGCGAACATCAGTCCCGAGCGCATAGTCTCGAACATGGTCGGGCATGGTGGAATGTGGTTCGATATCTCTGATGCATTCAGGACTATCGATCAAGCAAGGATCGTCCGCGCGAACGCGAGCGCGTTGTATGAGCGCGGAGATTACGCCGGCGTCCTGGCTTTGACCGAGAGTGGCGCGCCGGAGTACCGATGTGACGGTCAGCTCAACTATCTTCGCAGCCTGTCGTTGAGCCGACTCGGCCACGCCCTGCCTGAATGTATCGATGTCATGGATCGCGCGATCGCGCTCGGGAGTGACCCGTTCTGGTCACATTATCAGCGCGCATGCCTGAAGGTTAAAGTCGACGACATCGACGGAGCCATTGAGGATCTGATGCGGGCGGACGCGCTCTCTCCGGATGTCCCGATCGTTCAGGATCTGCTTCAATCCCTGCGTCAGCCCCCGTCGCCGACCGTCCTCCCGACCTGAGCGGCGGACGCCTCGGCCCGCCTCCCGGAGGTCGGGGCGCCTCTCTCGACCATCGGATCGCCGCTGCCTATCGCTTCAGTCGCGCGAGCCGCGGCGACAATGCTCCCGGCCAGCGCAAGCCTATGTCGCATGTCCGGCGCGGCTATGAAGGAACGCCTCCACTTTCGCGAACTGCGCCGGCCAGTTCAATTCCGCTTCCGTCGCGGCCCGGCATCGCTCGACCATCGCCTCGTACGCGCTCGAACCGTAGAGATCCTGCGCTCGAAGAAGCGCTGCCGTGAACGCAGCCGGCGTCCAGTCCTCCATGAGAATCCCGCAGCCGTACTTGCGGATGATGCGGGCGCATTGAGGGTGTGGCGCCGCGATGGGCGGAACGCCGCGGGCGATGCTTTGGAAAAATTTGTTCGGTGACGCGTATATCTGATTGATATTGCTCGGGCGCCACATGACGAGCGAGTAGGCGTAATCGTTGTAGATCGCGTCCAGGTCGGACATCGTCAGAACGCCGCGATAGGCGACCGAACTGCCGCTGAGCCCCACAAACAGGTCGCGCATTGCCTGAGTCGCGAGGATGCCGAATGCATCCACTTTGATCGCCAACTTGGACGCGTCCGCGAGGTAGTGCGAGAGCGTGTCCTCGCAGATCGACCCGGCGTGAAGAATCCGGAAGTCGCTCGCCGCGCGCGGGCGCGAGAACCGTTCGAGGGAAACGTTCAGCAATTCCAGCGTCGGAACAGTCTCCCAACCGAGCCACTTGAGATCGAACCCGGCGCGATCGATCTCGGGCACACAGATGAGGTCGATCCATGGATGAAACATGCGGTTCAACTGGATCAGCGACCCGCCGCTGGCCGAGCGTTGATACTCGATGTTCTCGAGCATGTAGTAAATGACGAGGGGGGGCTTCCGGGGGAGCCGTAGCACGGCAGGCAGGCTCGACCCGCTCGTCACGATGACGATGTCCGGATCGTAATCGCGAAGCCATCGATGATTTTGGATATTGTAATCGATGTGGTGCAACTCGCCATGGGCGGGCATCCTGGTGGCGGTTCGCCGGATCTTCAGCCCCTCGCGCTCCAGCAGGCCGCGCTTGCCTTTGACGTCCGGTTCGATGAGCCAGCACTCGTCGGCCCGGTAGAATTGCGCCAGTGAGGTTGTCAGATACTCCAGCTGGGGCGAACCGTAGCCGACCGAGGTGTCGAACACGGCGGCGATCCGTGGCGGCCGGCCCGGAAAAGTCTGGTCCCCCGCGCTCGGGCCGGACTCGAATGGTGTTGCCATCTGATTCACCAATCGGCTCCTGTAAAGCGCGCGTGGTCGGAAGGCTCGGTTGCGGGGAACGGGAGTTCCAACAATTCGATCAGTCGCTGCGGATCGTGCCGCTGCGCCCAGATCGGCTGGATCGCTTCAGCGCTGGCGGCGTAGGTCCCGTAATCGCGCTTCAACCTGAGCACCGCAGCCGCCAACTCGTTCCTGGACGCCGCTTCATCATCGGAGGAGAAGTAGACGACGCCGCCGGCGGTCTCCGGGAGCGGACGGCCGCCCCGCCGGACGAAGGTGATGGTGAAGTCTCGCAACTCGTGGTGCTCGAAGCCGAACGCGTTGTAGATCCCGAACCAGATGGCGCGCGCGGCCCGTGGGACACGGGCGAGCAGCGAGAAGGTCGAAGCCGTGCTTCCTCCGAGAACCCGCTTGACCATCGCGATCTCGCGTCCGTTCTCGAAGTTGTCTTGGTACGAGATGTCGAACTGCGTGAAAACGTGCCGGAAATTCGGGTCCGGCCGATAGGTGATCCAGATATAGTCGGACTCGTCGGGAATCTCGAAATGCGCGCAAGCGAGTGCGCCGCGCGAGATCGGCACGCGGCCGGAAGGCGCCGACATCGGCGCGGTCTGATTGCCGATCAGGCGGTGGAAGGCGGGCTGCGCCATCGCGGTGCGGTCCGTTCGCGCGATGAGCGTCTCGTGCTGACCGTACGTGAGGGCGTCGCACTCGGCGGACATCCACGTCCCGGTCGGAACGATCACCGGGATACCCCCCGCCAACGCCTCGCTGAAGATGCCCGACGACCGGGCGATGTAGTCGGCACGGCGATAGGGGATCAGGATCGCGTCCGACTTGAGCAACTCGCGCGCGTAATCCCGGGAATTGAGCGGCCCCTCGATCAGGGTCACACGGTCGCGCGACGCGCTGCGCAGGCGGGCTGCCGCCGTCAAGCAGGCCGGTTCCGGGTAGTCCGAGGTGTAATAGACCTGCGATTTCAGGATCAGGGCCGGCGCGGTGCGGTCCGCCTCGGTCGCGCGCATCAGGTCCGGGAGATGGTGGAAGCCCTTTTCCTCGCGGGCGTCCCCGAGATAGGCGAGCACGAGTGGCCGATCCGGCGGAAGGATCCTCTTGCGGAGCTCGAGAGGTTCCAGATGTTCGGCCGCGCTGCGGGCGTAGCTGGCATAGGCGGCCTCGATGTTCCGAAGCGGCGTGATCCAGGAATGGCGAAAGTCGCCGACGAGCTCCGGCAAGATCAGACCACCTGGCAGAGCGGGGACGGTGCGACCCGCCTTCAGCCAGACGGCTTCCGCCGCGCGGATCTCGATGGCCGCCGGCTGGCTGAAATTGCACAGCGACAGCGACAGGCGCGCGGCTCCCGCAGGCACGGGCAGCACGACGGACAGGTCCTCGTCTTCGCCACCGACCAGAGCGAGATCGTGGCGTCCCTCCGAATGTCCCGACGCTTCGCCCGACGTGAAGAACGCGATCAGGTGCAGCGGTCCCTCGGAATTGACGCCGGGTGACCGCCGCATGACGAGGCGCACCGTGTCGGCCCCGGTCGCGACGGCGAGATCGACGGTCGTCGCCGCCCCGTCCTCGACGACCAGTCGATCCGACGCCGCGACCGCTGCCGACACGCCGGTCGCGAAATCGTATCGGTTCCACGACGCGGCGGGCAATGCCGCCCGCGATAGGGTTCTCGCGTCGGAGAGCGCCTGATCGTGGAAGTTGCGGGCGTCCCGTGTGCGGATCCGGGCAAGCCAGCTGTTGGCTGTGACGACGACGGGGCGGCCGCGTTCACCGGCCTGGAGGGCCAAGCGGACGTAGTTGTCGCGCCACGTGCCGAAGACGATGGTCGAGAACCGGTCCGCATCGATGCGGTCGACCTGATCGGGGAGTATGAACTGGACCTCGACGGCTCCGTGGTGATCGTCGAGACCTGAGACTTCGAACTCGTACAGGCACTGCTCGCCGCGAATGACCACATTGACGACGACGGGTACCGACAGATCCTGCGCGGCCGCGCGAAGCTGCTCTAGGAACAGGCGGGCCTGCTGCACGTCGTGCGCTTCGTAGATGATCAGCGTCGGACGCCGGTCTCCATCTTCGGAGGGCGCGTCGCCGGACCGGGTGCGGCCGACCATATCGACCGGCACTGGCCCGGTCAGGAAATCCGTGCTGCCCAGAAGATTGTACTGATGCGTCAGCGCCGGCGTGTCCGTGTAGAACCGGATGCGGGTGCGCCGACGCGCGTCTCCCAGGAGAGCGAGAGCCGTGCGGCTCGCGTGGATGTCCCATTCCTGGCTGTCGAAATTGCCCGGATAGCCGGAGTAGACATTGCGACGGAGAATGACGTGGTGGCTGGGCGCCGCTGCGCCGGACTCCCTGTCGAGGACGCTCTTCAGGCCGCGCAACTCGAAATAGTTGATCGTCGGGTAGAGGAAGAGGTCGTTCTCCGTCGGCCGGACGGATTCCATGACCCGGCACAGCGCCTGGTCGAACGCCGCGGCCTTGTGCGCCATATCGGTCAGGTCATGCAACGCTCCGACATCGCGGGCCTGCCGGTCGGACAGGATGGCGTTTCGCGCCGCCGCGCTGGCGAGCGCGCGCTCGAGGGGAGCTTTCCCCTTGAGGGATGTGAGCGCCGCGCGGATGGCTTCCCGAAGCGCGGTATAGGATTGCGCGCGCTCCTCCGCCGACCAATCTTCCGGGGGCGTCGTGCTGTTCCGCCGGGCGAGATCCTCGCGCAGGTAGAGATCGACCAGAGGCCTGATCTCCGACAGGGACTTGATGCGATCCAGTGCGCGGCCCGTGGGCGGGTAGGAGCGATTGTAGTGCTGGAACTCCCCGAGATCTCCGGCCGCGGCCCACAGGAGACCGAGCGAAGAATATTTGAGTCTTAGATAACTACGGTCGTCCTCGGTGAAGGTCGGAGCCGACGACTCCTCCCCCCGGAGCTTGCGGCCCCAGAAGCCGTATTGAAAGACCGGGAGAACGTCCCAGCCCTCGGGAATGTCCGCGCGGCACGCCTCATTGACGGCGAGGATCGGCTGAAAGCCGCGCTGCGCCGCCGCGTTGAGAACCATCCTGGCATATTCGAGGTAGTGGCCGCCGTCTCTGACGATGTTGGGATCGCATAGGACAAGTCGATTCGCCATGGCGGACCTTTGAGTCGGAGATTCTGGTGCTTCCGCTGCGCTACGCGGCGGCCGCGAGGTGTTTCGCCAGCGATCGTGACGGTGAAGGATGCCGCCAGGCGCCCGATCGGGAGCGATTGCGCCGACACGATCATCGGGCTGCAATCTGCGCCTGTCGCGCGATCGTAGCTGCCCGCGCAGTGCCGGCCGCGCTACCTTGCTCACTTCGTTCGTCGGCGCATCGAGAGCGCCACCGCTGCACGATCAATCCGGTCGGTCCCTGGCGTGTCTCGGCTCCGATGTCGGGCGCGCTAGAGGTGGCCTTCTGGGCGCTCGCCGCCTCGCGCGCTCCCGATCAAGAGGTCGCGCACCGCCTCGACGATGCGCGCCGACGCCTTGCCGTCCCCGTAGGGCGAGCCACCTCGGGCCATGGTCTCGTAGTGGCTCCGATCGTGGAGCAGCTGATCGGTTTCCGCCACGATCGCTTGCGTGTCCGTGCCGATCAGGCGGGCGACCCCCGCTTCGACCGCCTCCGGCCGCTCCGTCGCCTGTCTCAGGACAAGGACAGGCTTCGCGAGCGCGGGCGCCTCTTCTTGGACACCGCCGGAATCCGTGAGGATCAGGTAGGCTGCGTTCATGGCCTCGACGAAGGCGACATAGCCGAGCGGATCCACCAGCCGCACGCGCTCCTTGCCGCCGAACCGGCCCCGCACGATCTCGGTCACGTTGGGATTGGGGTGTACCGGCCAGAGCACTTCGACATCGGGATTGGTGTCGACGATCGTCTCGATAGCCGTGCAGATGTCACCGATGGGCTGTCCAAAATTCTCGCGCCGATGGACCGTGACGAGGATAAGTTTGCGCTGCGGTGAGTCCGCGTTCGGAGTGCGTTCTGTCTTCGCGGACGTGTGCAGGAGCGAATCGATAACGGTGTTTCCGGTTACGAAAATCCGGCCTTCGTCGACGCCCTCGCTGAGGAGATTCCGTCTCGCGCTCTCCGTCGGTGCGAAATGCAGCCGCGCGATCCTGCTCGTGACGACGCGGTTGAATTCTTCCGGAAACGGATTGTCCAGATCGAAGGTTCGTAGGCCCGCCTCGACGTGCCCGAACGGGATTCGCCGGTAGAACGCCGCCGTGGCGGCGGCCAGAACGGTCGTGGTGTCGCCTTGCGCCAGGAGAAAATCGGGTTGCGCGCGCACGATCTCGTCGTCGATGGCTGTCAGGGCCCGGGCGTTCAATTCGGAGAGCGTCTGGTTCGGCTTCATCAGGTTGAGGTCGCGATCCGGAACGACCCCGAACGCCGACAAGGTCTGGTCGAGCATCTCGCGATGTTGAGCCGTCGCCACGACATGTGTGGCGGCCCAGTCCTGGTTGCGCAGAGCGAGAATGACGGGAGCCATCTTGATGGCTTCCGGTCTCGTTCCGACAACGCACATGACGCGTTTCTGCATTCTCACGGACGTCTCTCTCGTCTTACAATCTGTTGCATTGCGATGCTATGAATTAAATTTTCAATCATTCTCACAAACGGACAACCGATCTACGATTCCGGTCATCGAAGCGTGTCATCAATATCGGCTGATGTGCTGAGACATTTCGGCTCGTGAGAGCATGGTCGATCTCCCCTTCAGGCTTCGGTTCACTCAGATCGATCGGTTCCAATGAATCGCAATTTTTGTCCGACGCTCGAGGAACATGCGCAGGCGCTTTGTTTATAGAGATCGATATTCTCGAGCGTGATTCAGCGTCGCATGGTCAGGTTGTCTCGAATTGATGCCGGATAGCTGCCAGGATGCTTAGGGCAACGGCGGACTGTCCACAACCGCTCAGCCGGAGCGGTGACGCAAGGCCCTCATCGGCGCTCACTCTTGGGGCGCCGCCGAAGTCCAGTCAATCATCTTGGTTCGAGCGTCCATGGCCGTGGTCGCGGAGCGCTGAGAGCCGGCCGGGGACAGGCGCGCGGTTCAGCGAGGGGGGCCGGTGCGGCGTCCCGATCGCGACCCCAGGACGGACTTCGGGAAGCATGGGCGCGCCTTTCCTGGGCGGACATCATCACCGCTGGGGGTGTCATGCGCCGCGTGCTCGGATGAGTCGGGCTTGGCCGTAAAAGACGACGGTTCGATGTCGGAGGCGGCCCGGGCCGGTCGATCGCTGGATCGCCCTTCGCAGGCGCAGCGCAGGGCATGACGGGTCAGCCCTTCGCGGAGGGGACGCGGGGCTGAACGAGCGCGACGGAGGCTCTCCGCCCTCGGCCTCCCGCCGATCCCGGCTGAACGACGACGCCGGAATGCGTGATCCACGAGCGGGCCCGGGGGCCTCTGCGTCCCTGGACATCGCGCGCCCCGCGCGCCGCCCGCCAATCGCGGGGACGCCCGGTCGCTGTCGGTCAGCGGGCCGGCCTCCAGTGGCCGGCCGGACAATGCTCGTGGGGGCGCTTCTTCCGCACCGACGGCCTCAGAGCCCGGCTAGCGCGCGGGCAGTTGCTGCTCCAGATGGGCGCGGAGCAGGGAATAGTGTCGGACGACCTCGTCGAGGTGGCGGGCCATGGCCGCATCGATCGGCTCCGGCCTGCTCGGACGCCGGTACGTGCCCGCGTAGAAGGCGGCATGCGCTTTCAGCTTCACGGCGATGAAGTCGAGGTCGGCCGACCACGCGGCTTCCGCCCGGACCCGTTGGAGCCGCTTCGCGATCTCGAGCCATTGCAGGTCGAGATCGATCCCGCTGCCCATCGCCTTGAACAGGTCGAACGTCGAGTCGAGGATCTCGATGGCGGTCTCTGCGGACATGGTCTGGAACCGTCAGGCCTGTGCCGCCGCGAGATCGGGGCGCACATACCAGTCATCGAACATCGAGAACTGTTGGAACCGGCGGCGGTATCCCAGGCCCGTCAGGAGATCGAAAATCTTCTCCCGCGTGTCGGCGAAATTGTGCTCGACGCTGATCAGCGCGATATCGTGACGCGAGAAATCGAAACTCTGGAGGACATCGAACTCGCCGCCTTCGACATCGATGCTCATGTAGTCGATGCACCGGGGCGCGCAGGCTTCGGACAGGAATCGATTCAAGGAGATCGTCTTCACCGGGTACTGGACACCCTGCTGGCGGAATCCGGCGTGGAAGTCGCCGTCGGCGAAGTCCTCGATGGCCGACAACTCCCCGATCTCGGTCTCGTTGAACAGCACCTCGACGCCGTCTGTCCGATAGACGCATTGGTCGCTGATGTAGCAGCTGCGATTGTTGTACAGGGCAGCGTGCCACGCGCGCGCGGGCTCCGCGAGGGCGCCCTGCCAGCCGAACGTCTTCTCCAGCAGCAGCGTGTTGCTGAGGCTCACGCCGTCGCAGGCGCCGAACTCGACGAAATACCCGTTCCGCTTCTCCTTCAGTTCGTACAGGACCCAGAGATCCTGAAGGAGCTGAGAGTTGGAGAAGAGGGCCATCTTGGTGGCGAACGACAGGAACTCGATCTCCGCGCTGACGATATGGGGCTTCGCACCCAGATTGTCCCGCAAGTTGGTCAGCGCGTTGAACACAGTCAGGAGTTCGACCGCCATCGCTCTCGGTTCCGCGTCTGTGATGTGAAGAGGAGGATACGGGAAGGCTGCGCGCAGCCTCGGATCAGCCGCGCTGCCGCTCGGAGGGGCCGCCTTTCAGGATCCGGTTCGACCCGTCGAACAGCACGGCGTGCTGGAGCGCGGCGGGCCCGTGATCCGGAACGGCGGCAGCGATCCGCCGAACGGCGAACAGGAACTGCTTGCGCCGAAACCCGTAGGGTCTCAGGCTCGTCAGCAACGCGTCGAAGAGTTTGTTCGTCGCCTCGGCGCGCGCCTCGGCCGCGGCGCGCGCCTGCACCGCTCTGTCGAGTTCGGCCCGCATGACGGCCAGCTGAATGTTCTGCTGCTGGATCTGGCGAATGTACTTCGTATCAATGTCGTGAACGAGGTTCTTCGTCATGCGGCGGCCTCGGATCCTGACGCTGGGTGGGCCGGTGACGCCGGCGGCGAACGGAGCGGAGCGCTGCGGGGCCCCGTTCCCGCTATGCCCCATGCCGGGCGCGGCGTCATCGGTCGGCCGCCGGCCGCGAGACCCGGTAGGATCGGCCCCGGGCGCGGGCGGCCGATCCGATGCGCCGAGACCGCCGGCACTCCGGCCTCACATCTGGATCTTGCTGACGACGTGCTTCACGAGGAACAGGCCGATGCTGGCCGCGGTGAGACCGAACATCAGGACGTAGAGCTGGTCGATCTGCAGTCCCGCGTAGGGGTAATAGGCCGAGCGTACCCATTCCGCCAGCTGAAGGGCCGGGTTGAATTTCATCCAGTAGTAGATCTTGTCCGGCATATAGCTCGGCAGGAACATCACGCCGCTGGAGATGTAGAGGATGATGCTGAAGAGCGCGTAGCCGATCAGCCAGCCCGGGAAGAAGCCGATGATCGCGACGTTGATCGTTCCGATGCCGATGCCCAGCACGATCGCCGCCAGATAGCCGCACATCGCCGTGAACGGGTCGGCCGGGATCGGATTGGTCCCGATCGCCACGAGGACGGAGGAGACGACGAGCAGGGCCAGAAAGCCGGTGACGATCTCGACGAGGATGCGGGCCAGGATCACGTCGAACAGTTTCACCTGCGGGTAATAGGTCAGAGGGCGGTTCATGATCACCGCCTTCATGACTTCGCGGGAGATGTACTGGAAGACCAGAACCGGCACCGCGCCCGTGGCGAAGAAGAGCGGCCGGCTGTCGCCGAGGGGGGCCGCCAGCTTCTGGAAGGTGTAGATCGCGATCAGCACGAACACGTGCACGCAGGGCCAGAGCACGACCACGCCGTAGCCCCAGATCGAGGCGCCGAAGCGCGTGCGCATGTCGCGCAGCATCAGCGCGTGCAGCACGTGCAGGTAGGACTCGACCGGGCCCTTCTGCGATTCGGGCTTCGGGAGGGCGGGCATCGATGGGACCTCTGCGTTGCGGCGCCTGTCTCGACGAGAAAATGGGCCAAAGTGCGTTGACCCGGCCCGCCCCCGGGCGCGTCAGACCGCCAGGCCGTAGTAGGCCCGCATGAGGTCAGCGGAGGCGGCGTCCGGGATCGGTTGCGCTCCAAGCCCGGATTCCGCGATGTCGATCGCCACGAGTCGGTCGTTGCAGGCGGCCGGATCGGTCATGAGCGCGCGGGGCAGGAGATGGCCGTTCGGCAGGCCGCGCAGCCGCTCGGCCGGCGCGCCGAGGTCGAAGGCCGCCACCGGCAGGCCGGTGCGCAGCGCCACGGTCAGCGCGTACGCGTAGGTCTCGGGCCAGATCGACGGCAGCAGCACGAGGTCGGCCGAGACCTGGGTGACGAGATCGACGGTCTCGTCGTCCTCCCAGTGGCGGCCGGTCTCGGCGATCTGGAGCGCCGCCCGGGCGACCCGGTCGAGGGTCGGATCGTCGGTGGAGTACCGCCCCGTCTCGGTCACGCCGGCGCGCGCCAGCCCGCCCGTCAGGGCCGGGTCCGAGTGGCCCACGATCGTGAAATGCAGCGGCAGGTCGCGGTCCCGCGCGTCGGTGGCCAAGGCCTGCAGCAGCAGGCCGCCTTCGGGGAGGCTGATGCCGCCGAGCACGGCGACGCGGCGGATTCGGCCGGGCCGCTGGAGGGCGGTCGAGCGCACCGACCGCTCCGGCTCGACATGCGGCCGCACCGTGACCGCGAGGTCCGGGTACACCGTCCGGATCCGGCCCGCCGTGTCGGAGGACGGCGCGAACACCCGCGCGGCGCCGGCCAGGAACGCCCCGAACGCCGCCCGCCGCTCGCCCGGATCCGGCTCCTCGAACCCGTCCGCGTCCACCGCCAGGCACGACCGGCACTCGGTGACCGGCGCCAGGCCGCAGTAGCGCCCGTCCGGCTGCACCAGGTGATTGCGGTGGCACACCGGCGAGTAGTCGTGCAGCGTCCACGCGTAGGGACGCCCCGACCCCGCCACCACCGCCATCAGCGCCCGCGCCGCGCCCCAGCGCAAGCCCGCCAGCGAGTGCACGTGGATCAGGACCGGCGCCAGCTGCCCGACGAACTCCGCGAGCTCCGCCGCGTCGCGCGGCAGGTACAGGCTGTCGAGGTTGGGCAGGTACAGGAACTCGGGGCCGCGATACGAGACGTGAACCTCCAGGTTGCGGGTCCGGTCGATCTGCAGCAGCACCACGCTCAGGCCCTCGGCCCGGGCCTGCGCGACCATGTCGTCGATGTGCCGCTGGATGCCCCCGCCCCAGCTGTGGGTCACGTACAGCAGCGCCCGGCCGGCGAAGTGCCGGGCCAGCCGCGCCCGGTCGAGCCGCGCCCGCCCGCGCCGGCCGGGATCGGCCTGGACGAA